>JAMOPG010000125.1 GCA_027064715.1 Desulfobacterales bacterium | reverse complement strand
GATTAGAGCCGCTTCTTAATGAAAGATTATTATTATCATGTTTGTTTAACTGCTGAGTTTGAGAAGGATGAGAAAATATTTCAATTAAAGCATTGTCCATCTTTGCTTGATTTATCAAAGAAATTCTAAAAAATCCTAATTTCTTTTTTTCTACTATAAATCTGTCTGCCTGAATTGAAACAAGCTGATTACCTCCTATAAAACTCTGGTAATAGAAATTATGCATCTCCTGTCTTAAATAACAACTAACCTTGTACTTAGAATGAACAAGAGTATGCTTTTGACGAATATAGATATAACCTGTCACTGCTATCACTGCTATTATGACTAAAACTACTATTATTAATAATTTTTTTATGATTTTTATGTCCATAATAGCTTCTATATTTTTTGTTGACATAATTTTCTTTTTTATTCTATTTAATTTGTCAAGGATTTTGTTTGTAAGGAGGTTAAATTTAATATGTCTATTTTAAGGAAGATTTTAAGCTTTTTTGTGGCTTGTAGTATTTTGTTGGGATTTGCTTTTCAGGCTTTTGCAAACTCAACACCTGAGGAGTATATCGCAAAAGGTGAAAAACAGCTCTTTTCTAAATCGATAAATGGGGTAATTCAGGCATATAGTATTTTCCTTGAAGCCCGAAAGAATTATCCTAATCATCCTGTTATTAACACATACCTTGCTTTAACAAGAATAATCAATTTTGTTGTTGACAAAAATGGTGAATTCAACAAATTACTTGCTAAATATGGCCTTTATGAAAAAGGAGACAGCCTCAAAGATTTTGAGATTAACATTACGGAGAAGAATGGGGATCCACTTCTTCCTCTTGATGCACCATCTGCTGATGAAGCCCGCTCTTTTCTGGCAAACACTGTTGTGCCTCTGCTGAATGAATCCATAAAGGATCTTACTACCGCAATAAATAATTGGAACCAAAAATATATAATTCCAAAAGACAGACTTGGTTCAGATATAGATATAGAGGTAGATGTAAGTGATCTCTATCTTATGAGGGCAGGGTTAAGATTAATAAAGTGTATATGTCTTATGATAAGCTCTTATAGCTGGGACATAGATAGCCGTGAGATAATGGCACTTATTAATTTAACAGGAAGATTTAATCCTTATTATTTCCTGAACAAATATCCAAATGCTTTAAAGCTTGTTAAAAATGGGGCAGGACAGCTTAAAGAAGCAAAAAGCACTTTATTAGGATTTATTGATGATTACCTGCAGGCAGCTGATATGATCAAAAAAGATAATGATACAACACCTGGTGCAGAAGAGCTTGTGGAATTTGACCAGCACTTTCTTGATAATGAAGAAAAGATGATTGAAAAAAATCTGCAGGCTCTTAAGAATTCTCTCAATAATAATACCGTAGCGGATCTTGTGATAGGGAATACAGAGGATGGAAAAGAAGAGCATCTCTTAATTAATCTTAGTGCATACTTTGATAAAGCACATGATTTTAGAGATTATTTACCTCAATTCAATATCATTGGAAAAGCCCTGTATGGAACAGTTGCTCATGGCTTAGGAGATGATCCAACACTTGACGGCATACTTCCTGAGTTTACGCAGGACAGATGGGCAGAGATATTAAAGGTAAAAGATGGGCCTGTTTATGCAAGGACATCTATTCCTGAAAAAACTATAAACATAAAGGATTCATCACTTGCGGATTGGAATGGAATAAATCCCATCTTTCAGGATAGAACAGGAGATGGCGATCCAGATCTTGCTGGTTCAGATATAAAGTCACTTTATCTTGCAAAGGATAACCATTATTTATATGGAAGAATTGATTTGGATAATTCACCAGACAAGAAAGTTACTTATTCAGTGATTTTTAAATCAACACCAAGAAAGAAAATAGACTTGTATATTAATATCCAATTTGTTCCAGGAAAGGGATGGGAGGTAAAAGGCCAATTTACTCCATGGGAGACATTACAACGATATTCTGGCTATGCCAAGGTAACAGGAAGTAGCTTGGAATGGAAGATACCTATCTCTGACCTCTCCTTTATTGAAGGAGATTATTTAAGTGTAAATAGCAGTAAAGATCACAATACTACTTGTATCCAGATTGCC
>JAMOPG010000124.1 GCA_027064715.1 Desulfobacterales bacterium | reverse complement strand
TGGAGTTTTAAGCCCCCTTGCAAGCCTTACCATTAAAGGGTTTTTCTGGTTTTTAATTATCTCTCTTGATACTATATATGCCTTTTGTGCCAATGAATATCCTTCAATGTTAATCATTTTTTAATCACCCTAAATAAAATTATACCAGCTGCTACAGGCAAAAACAAATACATCAGATTTTTTAATGTTTTCCTTTCTTCATGCTCTTGTATTATCTCTGGAGATCCAGTTTTTACAGGTATATTTTCCTCTTTAACTTCTTTGCTTTCCTCTTTTCCTCTTATTGTTACTATATATTCTGCATATACATCTTTATCTCCCTTTTTAATCAGCTTGTTTTGTGTATTAGCATCTATTATAGCAATAGCTACATTGCCTTTTCCATGACCATTTATTACGCCTATATAACCAGGTATATTATAATATTTCATAAAAGAGGTATATGCTTCACTAAATGTATCAAAATAAGCATCTGCCATTATTTTAAATGTATCCCTATCAAAAACTGTAAGCCTAAACCCATCCCTTCTATCTATTGTGTATATAGGATTTTGACCTACTATTAAAATTCTTGGAGATGTCTCAGAACTCTTTGCTTTTATCTTTACAATCATGAAATCCTACCTCCTAAGCAATAGTAAAGCTAAAAATATAACGCCAATCCACCAATACTTGTTTAAGTAATATTCAAAATCCTTTTCTTTGTATTCCTTTTCAGCCATCATTTCTTCTACATCTTTTCTATATATAGCCTTAGGCTTTAATATTTCTTCTGGTTTTTCATTAGGATAAGGAGGCATACCATTTTTAGCCCATAAAACACTAGCAGCAGCAGCTTCTGGACTTGGATACCCCATTTGCTGTAAAGTTTGCTGATTAGCAGAAGCCCATGCAATTGCCCTATTGTATATTTCACTCTCAGGAATATTTTTTACTCCAGCAGCTTTTGCTATCTTCTCCGCAAGTATCCTTCCAGCAAGAGTCCCACCTACTTTAGCAACAGTTTTCATAAAATCATCTATATATCCGCCAACCTTTCTTAAAACTTCTTCTTTTGTTATATTTTTGCTTTCTGTAGGCAATGGATATTGAACTTCTGGAGCAGTAGATTCTTTAATATTAGGAATATTTGTGTATGCAGTTGTATATGTAGAAGGAATATTTATAGTAGGAACATTATACAAAGACTGAGATATATCATTAGCACCAACAAAAGCTATCTGCTGAGGATTGCTTGAGTATTTAAATACATTATATCCAAGACTATACAGATTTTCTCCTATTGATTCCGCACCCTTTGCTATACTTGAAAAAAAGCTACTTATCCCACTAAGTTCACCTTTAAAATATTCAGATAAATAATCTGGAATTATAGCTACCAGCCTTTTATCTTTTACAGGAGCTTTCCATGACATAATTTTCCTCCTACTTTTCTATCTCTTTTAAAGCAGCTTCTAATTCTTTTAACTCGCTTTTCTTTTCAGCTATTTCCCTTAATCTTCTTGCTTTTTCTCTTAATTTTTCCGCTTCTTTCTCTTTTAATTCAGCCTTTCTATTTAATTCCTCTATCTTCATTTCTATTTCTTCTGGTAACTTCTCTTTTCCTGTAATTAAATACGCAGCTATAAAAGCTGCTATCATCAAAGCTAAAGTTCCACTCATAATACGCCCCCTATGCCCAAAAAGTTATCTTATCAATAGATATATCATATCCATATAAAACGCCAAATATTTTTCTTTCTTTTATATGAACTTTATCTTTAATTTGAGATTTTATCTGAGGTATAGCTACAAAAAATGTAAATGGCAGCCATACCTTTACAGGCAAAGACATCCCATATGTCTCTTTTAAAGAGACTATCCACCCAAATTTTGGCTTAAATGTTAATTTAATATCTAAAAATTTTAATAAGTCATACAGGCTGGTTTTTTTATCTTTCTGTTTAAAAAAGGAAGGAATATTAGGAACAAAAAAACTTATCTCAGGTGTTTCATACTTTTTCCTTGTCAATATAAATAATGTTATTAATGTCAGAGGGGTTAAATTTACCCCTCTGACATGTTTTTTCTTTTGCATTTCTCATTACTCAAAAACCTTTACTTTTCTTACGCAGTCAAAAAGAACATCACAAGATCCAGCAGCCTGTGTAGAAAATCTTACATAGAGTTTATCAGCTTTCTTTACTTCAAGCCCAGCTATCTTTGATGCGTATGCTGGATCTCTTATGTCTTCTACGCAATCTATAAGCAGGCATCCTTTAATAGGATCCATATCAAGTCTCCAAGATGAAACCCTTTGTGCTTCAGTCCAATCAAGAACTCCAAACAAGTCATCATTATCACTTGTTCTTATAGCAAGCTCAGATACAACGCTATCACTTCTGTTGCCATCATTGTCTTTTACTATAAGAAATATCTTCCTGATTATCACATCGGTTGGAAAAGATATAGCAAGACCAAGCCCTGCATATGCACCTGACCATTGCTCTGTCCTTGTTAGCCATAATGGCATAAACACACTTCCATTTGGATCCACTCCAAGCCCATTTTTCATGGAATCAATATTGGGACCAAAAGTCCACCCTGCTTCTTCATCTATGATAAGCTCAGCAGCATTTATTGTGGCATTAGCACCCCCATTCCATACATTCGCTTCATTACCCCACTGAAAAGCAATCTTCATTGTGTTTATTGTTGGGGCTTCGCCAGGTATGCAATATCTTGGATCTTGCGGGTCTCTTGGATTAAGGGATGGAGAAATTATAAAATCTACATAAGCATCACCAGTCTTATTTGTATCTTCAGGTGGCTGGTCATTTCTTATCCTTTCATTTAAAAGATGTTTGCTATAAAGTGCAAGCTGTTGCAAAGATAACGCCTGGACAGGGACCCCAGCGCCTCCATTGTATTGAAGCTGAATATTCCTTACAAGTTTGGCTACCCCATCTTCTATTGCGTCTGGAGCACTTGTATTATCAGTAGTATAGTTTACTTTTAAATGCCCTTTTATAAATGTTATATTCCTTGCGGTTATAAGGTCTATCTCTGCCTTCTGATTAGCAGTATAAGTTGCAAAAGTTGTAACCTTTGTAGTCTTAAATTTTCCATCTGGTAATCTATAAGCCATTTCTTATACCCTCCTAATATATTTTTTTATTATTCTATACCTTCAATCTTGCCCTGTTTCATAAAAGCCTCATATATATCTGCATCTATCCCAGACTCCTCATCTGGAGATGGAAGTTGCCCTATATCCTCAAACCCAGATACTTCCTTTTTCTCAGTTGTGGATGTTGCTGGAGATGGTAAACTTGGTAACCTTCCTTCTATCTTAGAAAGCAAATTTTGAACCATAGCACTTAAACCTATTTGCTCGTCTATAGCATTGCCAGCAGCTGCCATTGATGCATAGTAAGACCCATACTGACCAAGAAAATCTTGGACCTTTGGATGTCTTAAAAGCCAAGCTGCTAATCCACCGCTTACTACTGGTGGCACCATTGGCAATACATGAGATACAACATCAGTCGCAAACTTTGCTATCTGTTCTACAGCTTTATACCATACGCCAGCACCGACAGGAATATTAGCAACTTCAACTCTATTAAATCTGTCAAGATACTCTCCAATCCTTGCCATTTTTTATACCTCCTGTACTATTTTTTCTTAAATTAAATGATAAGAAAAATAATTATTTTATGTCAAGCAGAAATATCAACCTTTACAAAAAAAAGTTTTAGTTGTATTTTTTAATTTGTCATGATTACGCAAGAACTATCTAAATATATTCCTGATACTGGTATAATTCTTATACTTGGTCATAGAGGAAGTGGCAAAAGTGTCTTGGCTTACTCTATTCTTGAATATTTACACCAAAAAGGAAGACATAAAAACCTTTTAGTCTATAATTTCCCTAAGCCTGAAATATTACCTGATTTCATACAGCCAATATATGATATTAATTTTCCAGAAAATTCTGCAGTTATAATAGATGAGGCATATATAGAATTTTCTGCCAGATCTGCTATGAGCAAGAAAAATAAAATGGTAGATATGCTTAATGGATTAGCCAGACAAAAAGATTTATTAATAATATATATCACCCAAGATAGCACAAGAATTGATATTAACATTATAAGGAGTGCAGATGTTTTAATGATTAAAAGGTTGTCTAAAAGACAAGTCGAGTTTGAAAGAAAAGAAATAAGAAGATGGTTATTAAATATAAAATCAGCCTTAGATGATATAGATAATTATAAAAACGCTGTATATATTGACTGCGATACAGATAAATATCAGTGTAGCAAAGTAATAACAAACTGCGTTACATTGCCATTTTTTTGGTCAGATAAATTAAGTAAATCATGGAAAAATATACAAATAGAGCATAGTAATGAATTATTTAAGCATGAAGACAAAAATATAGACAATAAAGAAATACGCAAAATATACAATTTTAAAAATAGAAAATATCTGGTATTAAAAAATGGGCAAATCAGAGAAATACCAAGAGAAAAAGAGATTTAAAATAAATAAAACTAAAGAAATGTTAATATCGAAAAATACTAAAGAAATAGATAAAATATTTTTAGTTGATTGGAAAAACGCAAAGGTATCAGTTTTTAAAAAATCTTCTTAATGTTTTTACCATCATATTTATATATTCCTTTATCTTTTATAATCGGGCAATTATTAACACAGTTTTTTTCTACCAAAATAGCTTCAGAACCAATTTTTTTAACAATTTCATCTGGTAAATCATCATCTAATGAAAACCCTACTATTAATGTTTTACCATTTTTTGCTTCAAATATTAAATCTTCACAAGAAAAATTACATAATTCCATTAGTCGCCCCTCTCTATATATCTATATATGCTGGGCTAAAACCATACAAGTTTCAGCCCAGCATTAAAAACTACCCAGTCAAGCCCTTTGCTCTTGCTTGTTCCCTTAAACAACTAACAAACTGCTTCCAGGGCAACCCTTTACATTCCGTTGCAATCTTTGCTTCACCGAATCTCCTGTTTCTTTCTAAAACTTTTTCGCTTCTTCTTATTACGCCTCTCTTTCTTAAGATAATTCTACCATCCATAGAAGGTTTTATGTATGCCCTAAAAACATCAGCTAAAGTTGCCATAATGCATCTCCTTTTATTTTTTTTTGACCTATGTTCCTTTATGGCTTTGTTTAGCCTTTACTTGGATATATTGGTCTTTTTATTAGAAAGTTTATCATTCTCTTTAAATTTGGTCAAGTTTTTAATAAACTCCTCAATTGTTTTATATACCCTGTTTATATTAGTTGAACTTCCTACGCTAACATTCCAAGATTTGCAATTTTTGCAGTATATAATAACATACCCTTTCTTTATATTTTCATACCCTAAAAACCTTCTGCATTTTGAGCAATATACAGGGTTAAGCCCTTCTGGAATTGATATTTTCATATTTCCACTTCCTTCCCATCACAAATTGCATAGAACTTGTCACCTTTCTTTTCTATACCGCATTCTTTAAAGGAATCTCCATCTATCATAACAACAGATGGAACATATTTTATGCCAGCTTTATCGGCTATTTCAGCGCATTCTTTGTTAGAATTTATATCGCAAATTCTTATATTGCCAGTAGCATGTTCTTTCAAGTCTTTACACCCTTTACATGAATCTATAGTTAAAACAATTAACTTATCCCCCATTCTTTATCTCCTCATAGGCTTTCTTCAGTCTGATAAACTTTTCATTATCCCCGCCCTTATCAGGATGGTAAAACTTAGCTTTTACCTTATAAACAGCATCTATCAATTCTGGAGGGTCATCTCTCCTTACACCTACTATTATATAAGGATCATTCATAAGTTTGTTTACAGCAAAATTTATAGCCTTTCTAATATCTTCAGAGTTTATGCTCTTTTTTGAATTTAATGCACCAAAAATAGATGCTATCTCTGGATATATCTCTTTAACCTCATTGGTTAATTCTTTAAATGCCCTTATCCCTTTAACTAAATCAAACAGAGATGATGCTATTTTAGCCATATCTAAACTCCCTCACTCTCCTTTTCTTTAGCCAAAAAAGCATACACATTAGCTGGATGAAGTTTGCCTTCCTTGATACATTCTTCCTCAGCTTGATGTTTAGTCACACCCTCTTTTACCATTTTAGATATAACACACATTGGTGCTGGTTTAGGAGTCCACCCCTCCTTTCTCATTCTATTAATAATATCAGGAGATACTGGATCCCCTTCTTTTATGCAATTCCATACAAATTTAAATTTTTCTGAAGGAGAAGCATTTTTTCCAAGTTTTTTATAGCATTTTTCCCAGCATAACTTTACAAGTTCCCCAAGCCCTAAAACATCATCGTTATTTAATTCAGATAAATCTCTGATATTGTCGCTCATTTGCTCATCTCCTTTTTTATCTATCTTAATTGAGCATACTACACTTTCGCATTTATCTGTATTAAACTCAGGGACAATCTTTTCAAATTTTTTCCTGATATTCCATATTTTATTACATAAATCCTTCACATCTATGGTTTTGTTTATTATTCCTTTATATATACCATAAACCTCATCTCTTAATTCTCTTATCTTATCCACAATATCTGGATTTACAACCTTAGCATGATTCTCCATCTCCTTTAGTTCGCCTATTACAAACATCAGATGCTTTACAATGCATTGAGCATGGTCTAAATCATCAGCAAATCTTGCGTGGTCTTCTGCTTGTATTAAATTCGTGTATATATTTTCTTTATTATAATCAAAAAATGCTTTGATTTTATCTCTGTTTACATCAGGCAATGACATTTTTATTATCCCCCAAACATTATTCTTCTCCTTTCAATTTTAACTTTTTTTCTATCACTTTCTCAACAGCTTTTTCTACCGTTTTTTCTACCGTTTTTTCTACATCGTCATCCATTTTCATAGATTTAAATCTGGTTGCGTATGATTTAAAAGCTCTTTCTTCCATCTGGTTAAATGCCTCAAAAATCCTTGCCAAACCTTCACCAAACGCACCAGCTATACTTGATGCTATGCCAATTGCTTGCTGAATAGATCCGACAACATCGGACCCCTCGTTTCTCGGAGGATTCATGCTTGATGTTATAATAGCTATGCTTCTTAAAACTTCAGTAAGCCTATCCATGTTAAAAGTGCCTTGTTTATTAGCTACTACAGCTCTATTCTGACTTACACCAAAAGCCCCTTGATTTTCCATTTCGTTTTGCTGTCCCTGATTATCAGATATATCTTGGTCTTGTCCTTGCATCTGTTGCCCAGGAATATCAATTCCCCCTTGCAAAAAAGCTGTAATTACACCTATTATATCGTTAATTTTTTTATCCTGTTCCTCTATCTTTTTTTGCTGATTAATAATTATTTTATTTTGCTCTTTTATAGCGTTAGATATTTCTCCAATAATATCTTTAATTTCACTTGATATTTTATCTACATCATCACCTTTTACTTCCCCTTGTAGATGCTGCTCATCATTAGATATACTTTTCATGTCTGGCTTATCCATATCATCATTTTTATGCTCTACATCAACTTCAAACTCATCTTTAATAAGTTCATTTTGAATTTTCTTTTTTGATGTTCTCGGCATATTAGCCCCCCTTATGCTCTACCAAATATAATTTCATCTAAAGGATTTTTATACTTGGTTTTTTCTTCCTTTACAATAGCATTATTTTCCTCTTTGCCTTCAGTTTTAACTTCAGAAATATCTTCTTTGCTATCATTCATATTAGCATCTTTGCTTTCTATAATTTTGTCCACCTTATTTATCATCTCCAATACCTTATTATATATATCCGACTCTTTGTCGTTTTGAAGAATGTTACATGCTTCCTGATCTCCTGCTTTACACCTATTAACAAGATCCACAATAGCATTAAAAGATTCAGGGTCTTCCTGTATAGCTTCCTCAATTTCTTTTAAAAGCTGATTTCTATACCTGCTATCTTTAATTGCTTCTTTAACAGACACAATAATACTATTATCATCTCCAATTTTTTCTGCATTTTTATCGTTTTCTGCTTTTTCCTCCTTAGATTGGCTTTCAAGCTTTTTAATATCAAGTAAAGCATTAATTGTTTCTTTAGCTATATTTTCAATTTCTGGATTAACAGTATCCTTTACCTTATTTGCTACATCATCAGAAATTTTCTGTAAAGATTCTATCTTTTTCTCCAGATTAAGTATTTTTTCAGATAAATCATCATTATTACCAACATTTACATCGCCTATCCTTTCTTTTAAGGATTTTAGCTCAGATATTTCATTTTTTATATGAGAAATAACATCATTAAAAGAATCAACCTTTGATATTAAATTGTTAAGTAAATCGCACTGACCTTGCATACATTCATTTACAGCTTGCTTTACAATATCTGGAGATACATTTATATTTATATTACCACCAGAGACTGATTCTTTCTTTTTATTTAAAGATTTTCTTGCTTTATTTATTAACTCATTAATTTTTGAATCCACATCAACTCCAAGCTCAGCAAGCCTTTTGGCTTCATCTGAATCTTTAATAGCATCTATATCAACATTACCATCGTTCTTAAGCATATTTAATATTTTCCCTTTTATTTTAAGAGCAAGATGTCCCCTTTCCCTCTGTTTTTCGTCAAAAGCCATTATTTACCCTCCTTTTCTTTTTTTGATAAATCAATAATTACTACGTCTCCAAAACCAAGGTCGTCAACTACAAGTTTTATTTCTTCTATAAGCTCATCTGCAGTTATTTTTTTATCTCCCAAGTCCTGCTTTATTCTTGCTGATAGTGCCATAACCAAACCAAATATTTTCGTGAAATCCATAGATAACCTCCCTTGCTTTGGTTTTATAAAATAAAAGTTTTTTCTTTTTTAGCCTCTAATGCTTCTAATATATTTAAAAACATCACTGGATTAATATGATATGGTTTAATTGTTTTCCATTTTCTATATTTCGCTATAGGATATACACAACCTTCTGAGCAAAAAAAGCCACATCTGTTATGTTTTTCTACTTTTAAAACAAAAGATAAAACTCCTGTATAATCATAAGGAAAAGATGATAAACCCAAACAAAGCATAAAATTTTTAATAAATTCATATTCCTGTTTTGACACATTTAAAGACCAAATCTCAATTGGAGTTCCTTTTATATGATTTTTAAATGGTGGAGAAACTATCTGCCATTTCACATTAAAAACAGAATTTCCCCAGCATTCTATTAATGTATCATCATCTAATAAAAATGCTACATGGCTATATTCTGACCTTGTCCAAAATTTAATTAATTTACTTAATAAAGATTTGCCTTTGAAAAAGGCATACATTAACTGCATTCCTGCAACTTCCTCTCACAAAGTAACCACCTGCTTATATGGCATATTATTTCTGTATATTACAATGTTAGTATGTGGAAAAACATCAGTAAAAGCAAGCATACCAACCAGCATTTCAGCAATTCTTTCAACAGGTTTGTTCTGCAACTGATCTATTACCCATTGTTTACAATCGTCATAAGTTGTTTTCAAAGTAAATTCTGCTACAGCATCTTGAAACAAACTAATCCATTGCTGAGCCGATTCTTCCGACATCCCCGCATCAATTAAAACAGAAAGTAAATCATCAATGGTAGAATCAAGATTTTGACTAATATAATTAAGTGTCAATACAATTAATTCAAATGTAACTTTTATATGGTTAGTAGGTATTTCTGCATACTGGCGTTCTTGGACTCCATAATTCGGTATATAGTCATACAACCTATAACCGTCAGTAAGAATATTTCTTGATTTATCAAGCCAGTAAAGATAATTACCTTTATCGTTTTGATGGAAAGTTCTTTCTAATTGTTGTATTTTGTATAACATAAAAACCTCCTAAACTAAAAATCTAAGAATTCTTATATTGTGAATTCTAAAGCGATATGTTCCTTTATCGCCAACTCTAAAATAGAGCTTAAGCAATTGCCCTTTAAATAGCCCACCATAGAACATTCCAAACTTATGTTCAAATGAAATATCATCACTGCTTAAATTACCCCATATTTGAGGACCAGTTCCCCAATAATTATTTTTTTGAAAAATAACTGTTTCAATCCTTCTATAACAAATTAAACTATCAACTTTCTGTCCAGTTCCTGCTGAGATAATAGGTGAAAAAATATAGTCTGTAGGTAATTTTACGAGTAAAGAAGCAATTACACTCCATCCAGTTGAAGTTGACTCATATTCTAAATAATCATCTTCATCTAAACTAATTATACTATCAGGGAAAGTCCCGTGTGTAATATTATTAGGATAACTTCTCTCTGGCACAAATCCATCTACAATAGCAGTTTGTCCTGAACTTTGTCCCTGAATTGTCTCTCCCTCTTGAAAAGTCCCACTAACATTTTCAACATAAACCCTATTGCCATTTACATAACTACTAAATACCACAGCAGTAGCTCCTGATGATTGCCCTTGTATAGTTTCGCCTTCAGTAAAATCTCCTGTTGCACTACTCACTTCAAGATATGCTTTGCAAGGTTCTGGTTTTTTATCCCATTCGAAAGTGCATTGGTCTGTCACATCTATTATTTGACTCCACGCTGAAAGTGATAACCTCTTTATCCCCATATTATACCCCCTATCAACCTTTATCATATAATACCTGCCAGCTGCAGGTACCAGTTGTAACAACTTCTACATATATTCCTTTTTCAGCATAAACAGGTGGATCATATCCCACCCCATCTATACCTAAACTTCCTTTAATAACCACATCATCAGGAATAAGCTTTTTGCCAGAATTAGTAATATTATCATAAACATTTACAGTAACATCATTAACGCCATCTGTCTTTACTATTATCCCACCAAAAGCACATTTCCCATTAACAGCCACTCCTGAAGACGATTGTGGCTCTGTAATATGCTGAACATTAACTGGCTTGCCTCCAGTTCGAAAAAACATTACTGCCATCTTTTATAACCCCCGTTTACTTTTTTTATATAAATAGAATACCATAACAACCTCTATTTTTTGTATCTTGCTATCATTTCGCTTAGTTTAACACCACGATAAGGTTTTGACAACTTTTCTGACCAAAAAGTAGGCGGAAAATTGCTATTCAATATAAAACCAATAAAATCTTTTTCATTACTTATTGCATAAACACATTTATGAGGGTCATATCCTTTCTTAGTAGCCTGTTTAAAATACTCAAGAGCTTCTGTTAAAATTT
>JAMOPG010000123.1 GCA_027064715.1 Desulfobacterales bacterium | reverse complement strand
AAGCCGATTTATTTGTCTTATCATCATTATGGGAAGGATCTCCAAATGTATTAATTGAAGCAATGGCACTTGGTACACCAGTAGTTTCAACAGACTGTCCAAGCGGACCAGGGGAAATCTTAGAAAATGGAAAATATGGGAAATTAGTACCACCAGAAAAGCCTCATAAACTGGCAAAAGCTATACTGGAGGCATTAAAAAATCCTAAGGCATCTGATTTTTTGAAAAAAGCAGTAAAAAAATATTCCATTAAAAATAGCATTCATGCCTATCTTAATGCCCTTGGTTTTTATTAAAAATTTTTTATTCTTTTCCTCGCGTCTAACTAAGGTAAATTTTTTAAAAGCGACTTAAAATTGCGAATAGCGTAAAAAGTACTTGAAAAAAATAGAATATAGAATTATAATAACTTTTCCTTGTTGTTATCTAAAAATGTTGGGGGATTAACTGAATAATTGCAAAAGGAGGAAGGATTATGTGGGACACAAGTTAAGAGGCAAGAAGTTTTAACAAGTTAAAGTCTTAAGGTGAGATTGTTAACTTATTAAAGAATTAAGAGGAGGGAGGTATTTTTTATGGGAAAAATCAAGGGTATATTATTAACAATTCTGGTAATATTAATGGCTTCACCAGTTATTTGTTTCGCTAAGATGGGAACAGGAAAGGTATCTGCTGCAAGCAAAGATGTTGATATTCAGATATTCGGCAGCTTAAAGACATACCCCATGTATAGCAAAAACGTGGATTTTAACGACGAAGATACTACCTTTGACAGAACCATAGATGAAAATGGATGGGCGGGAGATGATGATATAAGTGTGAGAAGTGAATTCAGATTGGGTTTTAAGGGAGGAGGAGAAAATTGGAGTTTTTTGGCTATTTTAGAATCTGATTTGACTTATGACAAAAGAAATACTGACAGGGGAGAAAGAATAGGAAATCATTACGTGGAAATAGAAAGAGAAAATGGAATGTCGGGTAATAGCTTCGGCGTTGAGAAACTAGAGTTTACTTATGATTTTTCCTCTTATGGAGTACCAACAATATTAGAAACTGGATGGCAGAGCAAGGCCCTGGATATAAAAACAGGTGGTGTTTTATATGGAGATGATCATCCATATATTGGGCTAAAAGGGAATATAAAAGGAATATCTTATGAGATTTTAGATCTTTTCGTATACGATGACATAGGAGAGGTAGGAGTAACTGACGGTGATGCATTGGACTGGAACGTATATACTTTAAAACTAATAATTCCTGTTATGGGATTTAAGTTCTCTCCTTTTTATGCATACAGCGATAATGATGATAGAGAAGCGACTGTTAATTATTTTGGTGCAGAAGTTTACGGAAAAATAGGAATAATTGTTCCCAGGGCAGAATTTGTATATGCTGTTGGAAATAAAGAAAAACTCACCGTACCAAATGGTGTAACTCATGACGATCTTGATATTTCAGCCTATGCAGCTTTTGCATCGTTGGAGTTTGACTTTTCAGACGCAATAAAACCTTACATAGGTGGTTATTATATGTCTGGTGATGACGATGCAAATGACGATGATATCAATGCCTACAATCCAATTACAAATATTGGCAGATATTCATCAACCTTTGGAATGGAGAATGCTTTTATTTATAAATATATACCAATTCTTGGATCCTTTTTATATACCAATGACTTTGCCATGCTAGGTGGTGAGGAAACCGGTTATGGAGGAATAGAGAACAGTGGTGGTGCATATAACCCTGGCATGTATTCATTGGGCATTGGGTGTAAGGGTAAAATAGGTAAATTTTCATATAAAACCCAATTCCAGTATTTCTGGTTTGAGGAAACTGGTGCACTGGAAGATATAGAGGGTAAAGATATTGATGATTCCGTAGGATGGGAATATGACCTTCAGCTTACATATCACTTTAATAAGCACTTCTCTCTTGGTAATGTATTCTCATACTTTGATCCAGAGGATGCAGTTGAAGACTTATATGGAGACGATTTTGACGAAGGTGCTATAATGAATACTGTTGAGATGATCTGGAAATTCTAATAAAAGGTCTAAATGGTTTTGATCATTAAAAAAGGGACTGGAAGTCAGTCCCTTTTTTAATGTATTAAATTGAAA
>JAMOPG010000122.1 GCA_027064715.1 Desulfobacterales bacterium | reverse complement strand
TCCTCAGGATGATCCGAGAAGAAGGCGTCCAGATATAACGCTTGCTAAGAAGGCTCTTCTCTGGGAACCTAAAACACCTGTAGAAGAGGGATTGAAGAAGACGATAGAATATTTTGAGACGTTATTGAGAAAGGGGAAATTGCAAAAGTAAATAGAGTCTAACATCATTCCTAACCAATTGTATGAGTTACTGATAAATATGATATAACCTCTATAAAGTCGAGGGTTTGATTTTGTAGAAGGAGAGTTAATAATGATACTTATCACAGGTGGAGCAGGTTACATTGGTTCTCATGTAAACAAGAAGCTGTATAAAAAAGGATATGAGACTGTAGTGTTAGACAATTTAATTTATGGACATCGTGAATTTGTAAAATGGGGAGAGTTTATTCTTGGTGATTTGGAAGATACCAATCTTCTCAGGCTTGTTTTTAAAAAATATCCTATTAAAGC
The DNA here is from genome assembly GCA_027064715.1 of Desulfobacterales bacterium. Lineage (GTDB taxonomy): Bacteria > Desulfobacterota > Desulfovibrionia > Desulfovibrionales > Desulfothermaceae > Desulfothermus. The sequence continues at coordinate 1,689 of JAMOPG010000122.1, read as the reverse complement.
TGTAATGCATTTTTCAGCATTCGCCTATGTTGGAGAGTCAGTAAAAGATCCGCAGAAGTATTACCTTAACAATGTAAAAAACACGCTTAATCTTTTGCAAGTAATGTTAGAAAATAATGTGAAATATTTCATATTTTCTTCCACCTGTGCTACTTATGGTGTTCCTGAGAAGATTCCAATACCAGAAAATCATCCACAAAATCCAATAAATCCTTATGGGAAAAGTAAACTAATGGTTGAAAAAATTTTGGAGGATTACTCAAAGGTATATGGATTAAAATATGTTTCTTTAAGATATTTTAATGCTGCTGGGGCTGATCCGGATTGTGAAATAGGAGAATGGCATGAACCGGAGACGCATTTGATACCGTTGGTGCTTGATGTGGCTATTGGTAAAAATGAGGCAATAAAAATATTTGGAGCAGATTATCCAACCCCTGATGGTACATGTATTAGGGATTATATTCATGTCACAGATTTAGCAAATGCGCATATATTAGCACTTGAGTATCTTTTCAAAGAAGGAAAGAGTGATGTGTTCAACTTGGGAAATGGAAATGGTTTTTCTGTAAAGCAAGTGATTCAGACAGTAGAAGATATAACCAAGAGAAAAATAAACTTTATTGAATGGGAGAGAAGACCGGGAGATCCCCCAGTTCTTGTAGGAAGCAGTGAAAAGGCCCGAAGAGTATTACGATGGGAACCAAGATATTATGAGTTATCGGTTGTAATCGGGACCGCCTGGGAATGGCACAATAAACTCTATAGGGATTTCAAGAAATAGTGCATAATCATGATAAAGAGAATTCTTAAATCAAATTTGTTCAAAAATTTCTCATACTTAACTTTGGGTGAGGTAGTTTCTAGGGCAATTGGATTTTTTGTTGCCATTTATGTTGCTCGCGTTTTGGGTCCTGATAATTTTGGGAAATTGAGTTTTGCACAGGCTTTTACTTCCTATTTTGGGTTAATTGTAAACTTAGGGCTTGACATTTATGGTGCTCGTGAGGTGGCAAAAGATAAAAGCAAAGCAAAAGAGCTTTTGTCCAATATAGTTTTAATGAAATTTTTCCTTTTTATTTTTGCTTATGCTTTATTGTTCTTAGTTCTTGGTTTTTTACCTAAGGATGCATATACAAAGAAAGTAATTTTACTTTATGGACTGAGCCTATTTACTTCTGTACTTGCTATAGATTGGTTCTTTCAGGGATTTGAAAATTTCAAGATCATAGCCATAGGGAAAATTATTAGAAATGTTGTGTATGCAGCTTTGGTTTTTTCCTTTATAAGATATCAATATCAATTAATGGAGTTTATTGGTATTCAGATTTTAAGTGCTGTGGTTGGTGCTGCTGTTCTATGGGCTATGTCTTATAGTTTTTTTAGTTTCAAGGCAGTTGATATGGCAAAATGGAAAGACCTTGGCAAGACAGGTTTTATTTTAGCTTCTTCTTTTTTTATGATAAGCATATACTACAACTTGGATAAAGTAATGATAGGATGTTGGTTTCCTGATAAGTATGTTGGGTGGTATGAGGCTGCTTATAGGATAATGTTTATACTTGGAACTGTAGGTAATTTATATATGCAAGTTATATTCCCTAAATTATCTGAAGTGGCTAATGATTTAAAGAAATTTTTGAGTGTTTTAGAAAAAGCTTCTTTAAGGTTTGTTGGCATTTTTGTTTT
>JAMOPG010000121.1 GCA_027064715.1 Desulfobacterales bacterium | reverse complement strand
TGTATTTATCCTAATTAGTCTGCCCATTTTTTCCTCCCTACGGTTTATAGTTATTTTTTATAATTAATGCAATTTTTGATATTTAATTTTATACTTACATTAAATCTATATGTCAAATCTTATATTTCAAATATTTCAAATTTACTGTTTTTGTATATAGCCCTTTATTACATTATCAAAGGCCTCAATTCTAGTTAGCATTCCAGCAACTCCACTGTGTTCATCAAATTCTAAGATCAAATATGGCTTGTTCTTCATAATAAATTTGTAAAAATGTTCTATGAACGAATCTGGCCCACAGCTGAAATTGGTGATGTGTACACCAAATAACATATTGTTGTTACAAACAAATTTCGCTGCTCTCAATATCCTTGATCCAAAGGCCCAATACATGCGTGGGAAGTCAGTGAGATCTATATTACTTAAATCAATAAAATCTATTGGCAGGGCAAGTATTCCCCTTTTTGAAAGCCTTGAGCCTATGTGTAAATTGAGCCTGTGATCATAAAGATTATAAGGTCTTCCAGATATTATCCATATAGGCTTATTCTCTGTATTTTTTAATACTTCTTTACCAATTTCATATAGTCTTTGTTTAAATTCATTGTATATTGAAAAGGCCTTTTCAATACAAATATCAATCTTTTTGTATGAGACTTTTAATTTCTCCTTTAATTCCTTGTATAAGATGTTAGCTATTTGTTCTTTTTTGTCTTTTAGATATACATGGGGCCTGAGTATTCTTTTATCATCTAAAGAAAACGCCTGTTTTACAATGTATTGAGATGCAGCAGACATAGGACATAACATAGATTTTTCATTTTTTTCATAAGATGGTATATTGATTATATTTGGCAAAAAATAAAAATCACTTTTGTCTAAAAGTTCTTTCACATGTCCATGATAGACCTTTACGGGAAAACACATCTCTGTAACAACTGATTCAACACCTTCTTTCACTATATTATTGTTTGTCTTCTGTGTTAAGTAACATGAAAATCCCAGTTCCGTAAAAAATGTTACCCAGAATATTGCCCATTCATGAAAATGTAGGCCAAATGGCATACCAATAACAGGACCATTAGTTGATAGGGGACTTTTACCTGGTTCAACATTATATTTTGTTAAGTAATCTAAAAAAATATCCTCTCTTATTTTAAAATAATCTTCACAAGGTTCGCCATGGTAGTTTGTGACTTCATATCTACCGCAATCTCCGCCCCATACACTTTTTCTTCCACCAAAGTTATATATCTTTAATTTACATTCATTGCTACATTTTGGATCTGCTCTACAGATCTTTTCAGTGTATGAAATCTTTTGTTTAGATAATTTTTTTAGATCCCTCTCTTTTATTTTATAAGATTTTTCTTTTTCAATCATTTCTTTGACCAATAGTGCTGCACCATATGCCCCCATTACCTCTCTGTTTGGAGGGGTTATTATCCCTTTGTTGAGGATATTTTCAAAAGCAGCAACAACGGCCTTATTTAATGACGGGCCTCCCAAAAACATTATTTTGTCACCAATCTGTCTTTTTCCAACTACCCTGTTTAGATAATTATGCACAATGGCGTAAGAAAGGCCTGCTATAAGGTCTTCTATTTTGGCACCTTTTTGAAGATATGCCATAAGATCTGATTCCATAAACACTGTACATCTGTCTGTTAAATTGATAGGGCTTTTAGATGAAAGGGCTATTTCTTGAAATTCATCCACTATATTTATTCCCAATTTATTGGCAAGCTCATGTAAAAAACTCCCTGTGCCCGCTGCACAGATCTTGTTCATATCAAAATCAATTGCATATCCATCTTTTAGTCTTATGTATTTTGAGTCCTGACCTCCAATCTCAAATATAGTATCAATGTTGGGATCTACAGAGACTGCACCCTTGGTGTGTGCTGTAATTTCATCTATAATAAGATCAGCATCTAAAAAATCTCCAACCACATTTCTACCAGAACCTGTTGTACATATTCCTGCCACTTCAAATCTATCTCCCAATTTTTTCATTAGATCCTGAAGGAGATATTGGGTCACTTCAATGGGTTTTCCTCTGGTTGTAACATAACATTTTGAAATAATATTCCCTTCTTGGTCTATAAATGCATATTTTGTACTGGTTGATCCTATATCTATCCCAAGATATCCTTTTATGTTCTCCAGATCTTTTGGAGGATAGATGTCTTTACTTTCTTGAAAAGTGCTCAACTTAAGACACAGAGGCTTGGTCCTAGGTACCTCTTTTAAAAGATCTTTTTTCAGCCTTTTTAATCTCTCTATGGTAAAATCAGAATTGTGTAAAGGTGAGTCCATGGAAAACAGGGCAGCACCAATTGCTCCAATGGAAAAGAAATATTTTGGAACTTCTAATTCAGGAAAATATCTTTTTAAGGCTTCAACCTGGAGTTTGTTTGCTGCCATTCCTCCCACAAATATAACTGGATTTTCCCATTCTACATTGCCCACAATGGTGCTAACAAAGTTTCGTGCATTTCCAATGTGGAGTCCTGCTATGATATTCTCTACAGGTTCTCCTTTATTTTGAAGGTGTATCATGTCTGATTTAGTAAACACAGTACACCTGCATGCCACAGGGGCTGGGGATTTGCTTTTTAAACCCAAGCTAATAAAATCTTGAAGAGTCTTATCAAGGTGTTTTTGGTCTGGCTTAAAATCCTGTCCATACATAGATATAGCAAGTCTTTCAGCCTGCTGGTCTATAAAAGAACCAGTGCCAGATGCACATGGGCCATTTATTGAAAAGTCTGCTAAATAGAATCTACCATTTTTGTGAGATAATTTTAAAAACATTGCATCCTGGCCACCAATGCTCACTATGGACTTAACTCCAGGCCTGATAAGATTTGACCCTAATGCAATACACACTGTTTCTACCTCATAGGGAACACCCACAAGTTTAGAGACTATTTGTCCATTTGAACCAGTAATAGCAATACCCTGGAACTTATCAACTGAAAATCTATCAAAGATGGATTTAAGAATATTATATGTCTTTTCATTGACCAATCCAAAATGTCTTGTGTAGGGGAGTTCAAAGATAATCTCTTTATTTTCATTTAATATAACGGCATTTATACTAACAGATCCAATATCTAATCCAAGGTAATACACCTCTAACCCCTTTTGATTTTTTTATAATAATTTATCAGTCCATTGGTTGATGAATCATATGCATTACAAGTTTCTTTTGTAGTTAAATTATTCACAATTCCTTTAGCAAGCACTTTTCCAAGTTCAACCCCCCATTGATCAAAGGAATTTATATTCCATATACAACCTTGCACAAAGGTCCTGTGTTCATACAAGGCTATCAGGGCTCCCAAGGTATAAGGGGTCAACTCATCAATGAGTATGGAGTTTGAGGGTCTATTTCCTGGAAAGACCTTGTGAGGTAAAATTTTTTGAATTTCTGTATCTGAAAGCCCACTATTTTTTAACTCTTCCACGACTTTTTGTTCCTGTTTTCCCTCCATAAGCGCCTTTGTTTGGGCAAAGAAGTTTGCCATAAATATGTCATGTATCTTTTCATTATTATATGGATTTTTTACAAATCCTATAAAATCACAAGGGATTAATTGGGTGCCTTGGTGGATTAATTGATAAAATGAATGTTGTCCATCAGTGCCAACCCTTCCCCATATAACAGGACAGGTATTAAAATCTACTACTCTGTTCTCCTTAGTCACTCTTTTTCCATTGGACTCCATTATTAGTTGCTGGAGATGATTTGGAAATTCTTCTAAGCATTGTGAATATGGTAGAATAGCTATGGAAGATGCACCAAAGAAATTTGTGTACCATATATCTAAAAGCCCCATGATTACAGGAATATTTTTGTTTAAAGGGGAATTTTTGAAATGCTCATCCACCATATGAGCGCCATTTAGAAGTTTTTTAAAATTTTCAAAACCAATTCCCAGGGCGATGGATATTCCAATTGCTGACCACAGAGAATATCTTCCACCTACAAAATCCCAGAACTCAAACATGTTCTCTTCTGCTATTCCAAATTCCTTTACTCCTTGCAGGTTGGTGGAAACTGCAATAAAGTGATTTTTTACTGCATCCGCACTTTTCAGATTTTCAACAATCCACTCTCTTGCCCTTTTTGCATTTTCCATGGTCTCTAGTGTGGTAAATGATTTGGAAGATATTATAAAAAGGGTGGTTTCAGGATTTAATCTTTGTAATTGCATACTTAGATGGGCTGGATCAATGTTAGATACAAAATGCACTTTTATATCTTCAGGGATCAAAAAATTTAAGGCCTTGACCACCATTTTGGGTCCTAGATCAGATCCACCTATCCCAATATTTACTACATCTGTTATTTTTTTGTTAGTAAAGCCCATGTGAGTTCCAGATCTAACTTTTTTTACAAAATGTTCTATTTTTTTTAATACATTCCAAACATCTTTAGTGATGTTTTTACCATCAACTACTACCTCTTTATTTTCTGGGACTCTGAGGGCCCAGTGCATAACCCGTCTTTTTTCTGTGGTATTTATTACTTCACCAGAAAACATGCCCTTTATTTTTTCTTCTAATGATGCCTCATGTGCAAGATCTATCAATAGTTCTATGGTCTTTTCTGTAATCCTATTTTTGGAAAAGTCAAATAGAATTGGTCCTAATTTTATACTAAATTTTTCAAATCTATCACCATCACTTTTAAAAAGATCCCTCATATGAATATGTTTTATCTCATTAAAATGTCTTTTTAATCTTTTATAAGCCTGTGATTTGGTAAAATAATACATAAAATCTCCTTTTAAAGTCCTTTTAATTTTATCTCATAAGTTGCAATGGATACCTTTTCCATTAATCTTTCTTTCCACAATATATCAGCTATCTTTTTTTTAAGATGTTCAGGTATTAAAAGTATTAATTTTGTATCAAGCATAGCAAGTTGTTTCCACCTTTCTATCTCTTCATTGTTTATCTTTGTTTTGGTTATAACTTCCACAATACCAATTGTAAATCCCCCACTTTGTAAAATAATATCAGGATAATGGCCTTTGTATTCAAATTCTTTTTTCCCAATATTGGCCTTTATGTCTTTGTATTTATTTTTTAAAACATTTTTTATATAATTTATCAGCCAGTCATGAAAAATTAGTTGTTCCATAAAAGGTTCTCCTATGCTTAAATTAGATAAAAATCTGTAAAAAGATTTATCTCAATTTATTTTTCTCTTGTCAAATGGTGTATTATGAAATTATAAAAACTTTATCACCTGTTCTAAATATTTTAAACAAACACAGAGGAGGGGTTATTATGCCAATTAGATTTATTGATGAGATAGACGTAAAGGGAAAAAGGGTGTTGGGTCGTTTTGATTTTAATGTGCCAATAAAGGATGGAGAGATAAAGGACGATTCACGAATTAGGGCTGCGATCCCAACTATTAAGTATGTGATAGAAAAAGGGGGGAAGTTGATTGCGTGTTCACATATGGGTAAGCCAAAGGGAAAGTTTGTGAAGGAGCTGTCACTTACGCCAGTTGCAAAAAGGCTTTCTGAGCTTTTAAATATTGATGTAAAAATGGCACCTGATTGTATAGGCGATGAGGTATTAAATATGGTAAATTCCATGGGGGAAGGGGATATTTTGCTACTTGAAAATTTGAGGTTTCATGAAGGGGAAACAAAAAATGATAAAGATTTTAGCAAAGAACTTGCAAAATTAGGGGATATATATCTAAACGATGCCTTTGGAGTAGTGCACAGGGCACACGCATCTGTTGTGGGAGTGACAGAGTTTATAAAAGATGTATGCGGCGGGTTTTTGATAAAAAAAGAGGTGGAGTATTTGAATAATTATTTGAAAAATCCAGAACGCCCCTTTCTTTTAATTGCTGGTGGTGCAAAGGTGTCTACCAAGTTAGGAATACTTCACTCCCTTTTAAATAAGGTAGACAGGGTAATAATTGGCGGAGCAATGGCAAATACATTTAGAAAGGCACAAGGGTGTGAAGTTGGAGAATCTTTAGTGGAAGAGGATCTTATCCCTGATGCAAAAAATATTATGGATCTAGCAAAAGAGAAAAAGGTGAGTTTTTATTTGCCTGTTGATTATGTGATGGGCAAAGATGTAAATGATCTTACGCCAATGGGGACATATCCGTATCAGGATGTAGATTCAAAGGGAAAGATCTTGGACATAGGCCCAGCTACACTGGTACTTTTTTCTGAAGTTATAAAGGATGCAAAGACCATTGTGTGGAATGGACCTATGGGTGCCTTTGAAAATCCCACATTTTCTCAGGGCTCTTTTGGAATCGCCCAAGTTGTTGCTGCAAATGAAGGGGTGAAAATAGTTGGTGGCGGTGATACAGATAATTTGATACACTCATGTAAATTGGAGGACAAGATTACTTTTGTATCAACTGGTGGAGGATCCTTTTTGGAATTTTTGGAAGGAAAACAGCTTCCTGGGCTAAAGGCACTTGGACTGTATGATTAAAATTTAATAGGGGGATTTTAAAATGAAAAAGATCATGGCTGCAAACTGGAAGATGTACAAAACACAACAAGAGGCAAAAGATACAGCTAAAAAATTATTGGAACTAATAGATGGAAAGGTTAAAGAAGATAGAGAGGTGTTAATATGTCCACCATTTACATCTCTATCTGTGGTGGCAGATGTTATAAATAGATATCAATATATGAAACTTGGTGCTCAGAATTTTTATCCTGCAATTGAAGGTGCATATACTGGAGAGATCTCTCCTAAGATGTTAATAGATGTAGGTTGTGAGTATGCATTGGTGGGACATTCTGAAAGAAGACACATCCTAAATGAATCCCCTGAGTTTCTTGCCCAAAAAGTGGAGTTTGGTCTGGAGATGGGACTTAAAATCATTTATTGTATTGGTGAAAAGCTAGATCAGAGAAAAGCAGGTAAGGTAGAACAAGTGCTAACTGATCAATTGGAAAAGGGCCTTGCAAAGGTGAGCAAAGAAAAGGATATAGTCTCAAGATTGGCTATTGCCTATGAACCTGTCTGGGCTATTGGCACAGGAGAGGTTGCTGGAGAAAAAGAGATATATGAAGCCCACACCTTGGTGAGAGAAAAATTAATAGAATTTATTGGGGGCCAAGCAAAAGATATTCCCATACTCTATGGTGGAAGTGTGAAACCTGATAATGTGAAATCAATAATAAATATTGACAATGTGGATGGAGTCTTGGTAGGAGGAGCAAGCCTGGATGCAAATAGTTTTAGTCAAATAGTGTTAGCTTAAAAACTACTTAGGAGGGCCGAATTGGAAACGTTACTTTTAACTGTTCATTTTATTGCATGTATCCTTCTCATTATTGTGATTTTATTACAAAGTGGTCATGAGGGCATGGGGGTAATATTTGGTGGTTCCAGCTCATCAACTTTTTTTGGAAGCTCAGGTGCTGGTAGTTTTTTGGTGAAATTAACTGTGTGTCTGGCAATAGTATTTTTTTGTACATCCATAGGATTTAGCATCCTAGATTCAGCAAAAAAGACAAAGGCCAAGCCATCTATTATATTGGAACGACCTGTAAATACTCCTACTAAAAAGAGTGCACAAGAGGTTGTTGTTCCAAAAAAAGAAAATACAAATTCAAACAAAACACAAAAATAGATCTAGACAAGTTTAAAAGATTTGTTTATATATCTTTGCAGCGCCGAGGTGGTGGAATTGGTAGACACGCTATCTTGAGGGGGTAGTGGGTATTCGCCCGTGAGGGTTCGAATCCCTCCCTCGGCATAAAAAAGCCAGCTCATTTGAGCTGGCTTTTTTATTTCTTAAATTTTTCATGGGATAATAAAGCTGATTAAAAGTGCAATTTTAGGTGAGTTGAGTTTTTCTCACATAGGTTTTACAATATACCAAGCAAAATTATCATCCCCATAACAATAAATCCACTAATTAAGGCTATATATGCCTCTTTAATCCTGATGGATAGTATCCCACCAATCATAGAAATAGCCCACAAAATAGGCCAATTAATTTGATTGGGATCTGGATTTTGTGAAAGGGAATCCATGAAGTGAATGATATAATAGATAGTTATACATGAAATAAAAAATGTAAAAGCATTGATGAAGAAATATTGAACAGTTGATATGATCTTTATTTTCTTAAAGGGAACAGTCTGATTATTTGTTATAAGTTCTACAACATAGTCATAGGCCCTGTTTTGTAATGTCCTGTGATATCTTTCTATAAAGCTACCTAAATATGCCAAAGGTATGCTCAATGCCAGTAAAATATAAAATCCAAAAACAGAGGGTGTAGTCATTTTATATATTGTTATAACTATAAAAAAGGGGAACAATTTATTAGGGGGTATATAGGTCCCAGCAGGGAATAGATCCATCCACATAAGCTCAAAAAAGATTCCTGTTCCCAAGATAATTGATTTATATGAGGAGAATATTGAAAAGAGAAGTGCTACACTAATGGGCCGGTCTAACAGTCCTGTTATGATATTAAATCTAAATAAGGAAAATAGCCCAAAAAAAAACTATAAATTGTAATATGAGTTATATCCATACTTCATCTATCTTAATGTTTATTGGATTATTGGGCACACACCTAAAATCAAGGGTTATACCTTGTTCTTTTAAGTATTTTAGACATAAAATGTCTTCTTTTGCAAGAAAAATGTGATCACACACCTGCTTTTTCCCAGGAGAGTAGTGTAGGTTGCCTATGTTTAAGATATAGAATTTGAATCCATTGTCAAATGCTCGTCTTGCATCTTTACAATCTGCAAACAACACAAAGATTGAGTTTTGTTTTTTATGTTTTGTTATTTGACTAAGAGTAGTAGGAAGGTCAATTATCTTAGTGAAAAAAATCTGTATGTTATTGGGAATTGCCAGTTTCATTATCTCTTGTCTTAGAGGATCTTCTGCCAATTCATCGTTGGCAACTATGACATATTTTGACTTACAATAAGGAAACCACCTTTCAATCACTTGACCATGGATAAGTCTATTGTCAATTCGAGCCCAAATCTTAAATTTATCCATTTCCTTTAACCTTTCTTTTTAGTAATTCTCCAGCAACTTTTATCCCCATCTTACCAGCATTTTTGGCCTCTAATGCCAATTGATCTAATGGCATATCACGATTAGTTAATATTTTTAATAACATAGGTAGGTTGACCCCTGTTACTACATCCAGATTAAAAGAGTTTAGCAGGGAAAAACTCAAGTTACTGGGCGTGCCTCCAAACATATCTGTCAAGATTATAACTCCATCACCCTTATCTAGTTCTTGAACACTTATACGAATGTCTCCAAGGATTTCTTCCATTGGTTTGGTGGTATCAATAGATAATGCCTTACATAGCTCTTGTTTTCCCAATATACTTTCTGAAACCTCAAGAAGTTTTTTCCCCAGATCAAGATGTGTTACAATTAGTACCCCTATCATAATTATACCTTATGAAAACAATGAGAGGTGTCTGTGCTCTAGTTGAACCGTGTAATTCTTTTCTTTTAATTTTCTATAAACCCTTTCTGTTACTGCCACTGACCGATGATAACCCCCTGTACATCCAAAGGCAATAGTTAATCTATATCTTCCTTCTTCACTATACAGAGGTAAGATAAAGTTCAGAAAATCCATAAGTTTTTCTAAAAAAATCTGGCCTGTTGGGGATTTTAAGATATAATCCTGGATCTGTTTTTCCTTGCCTGAGTAAGGTCTTAGATTTTCATCAAAATATGGGTTTGGTAAAAATCTTAAATCAATCACTATGTCAGCTTCCCTTGGAATTCCATATTTGTATCCAAACGAAATTAATTGGATCCTTATTCCACCTGCTTTTCCATTTAGAACATCAAAGTGAGATTGTATGTTTCGTCTCAAATCATGGATTGAAAAATTTGTAGTATCTATAACCAGTGTGGCATCATTTTTCAATTTCTCAAGAAGCCTTTTCTCTAACTCTATTGCCTGTTTTAGTGCCAGTTGCTGGGACTCTAAGGGATGAGGCCTTCTTGTTGCTGCATATCTCTTTATAATGACATCTTCATCTGCTTCTAAGAAGATAATTGTGGGCTCTATTCCTTTTTTTATTAGCTCATTTTTTATCTCTTCCCATTCAGATAAATATTCTATTTGTCTTGTGTCCACACCAAGGGCAATCCCCCTATATTTACGAGGTCCTTGGTCTTCAAAAATCTGAATGAGTTTTAAACACATAGGTAAGGGAAGTCCATCAACTGAAAAAAAACCAAGATCTTCCAATACCTTCAAAGCGGTGGTCTTCCCACTTCCAGAAAGTCCTGTGACTATAATTAAGGGTAATATACTATTCATAGTTCTAATTAGTTAAAATAATTTAAGGGAGGCAAACACTTCCCTCCCTTAATGAACAGTGAATCTTGTTCTTATGATCCATTTAATAGATCCCAGATACCTTCAACACCCTTTGCTTCCATAAAAGACTTTCTAAATTCAGCAGATTTAAGTAGCCTTGATATATGAGCAAGGAGTTTTAAATGAAGTCCTGCCACATTATCTGGTGCAAGTACTAAGAAAAATATATAACAAGGTTTTTTGTCAAGTGAATCAAAATCTACACCTATAAAACTTCTCCCCACTATTGTGACTATATTGGAAAGATTTTCTAATTTTCCATGGGGTATTGCAACTCCGTCTCCAATTCCTGTGGATCCCAATCTTTCTCTCTCCATCAAAATATTATATATATGTTTTATATTGAGTTGCGGATATTTTTTGTGTAAAGGTCCAAGAAGCTCCATTAGGACTTCTGATTTTGTTGTAGACTTAAGTTCTGGTATAATAAGATCTTTATGTATATATTTTGTTAACATTTCTACACCCTTGGGTCAATTAGTCCAAAATCTCCATTTTTCTTTTTATACAATACATTCACACGCCTTGTGTCTGCATTGATAAAAACCACAAATATATTATCACTCTTTTGAAGTTCCATTGCTGCATCTTCAATTGATATTGGCTTGGAAATATAATTCTCTGACATTACAATATTTGGAGTACCCTTTACACTGGATACTGCTTTTTGTGCTTCCAAAGAAGAGGTTGTTTTCCCCAGCTTCCCTTTTCTTCTGTCTTTTTCTTTATCTTTCATCTTTCTAAGTTGTGCCTCTATCTTGTCTAACACCATATCTATAGAGGCATACATATCTTGACTTTCTTCTTGGCCTTTTATGTGTATATCATCTGCATTGAGTATTACATCTATCTTTTGTCTGAATCTGTCCACCTCCATATTCACTTGAAGAAAGGCACTATCTATCCTCTTTATGTATTTTTCTAATTTGCTAAACCTATTTTCAGCATATTTTTTGAGGTGTTCTGAGGGCTCAAAGTTTTTAAAGTTAAATTGTATTTCCATAATCCCTCCTTAAGGTATTAGAGTTAAAATATAGGCCCATTTAAAACAACCTTTTTCTTTTGCTTGATGAAGGTATACCCATGGCTTCTCTATATTTTGCAACAGTTCGTCGTGCTATATCTATACCATGTTTTTCTTTTAAAAGTTGTGCTATTTTTTGATCA
>JAMOPG010000120.1 GCA_027064715.1 Desulfobacterales bacterium | reverse complement strand
GGATAACATGCATACCTGTTTCATCATCTCTAAACTCAGCTGCTCTTCCCAATCTACGAATGATTTCCAACCGTGTTTCTAAGATCTCTTTGGTTCTTTTTTTCACCAATCTTTCCAGCTCCTGTTTCTGATCATAAAGTGCTAAATGAGTTCTAACTCGCGCTAAAACAACTGGCGGACTTATGGGTTTGGTAATATAATCCACAGCGCCTACTTCAAAACCACGGGCTTCATCCATAGGCTCATTTTCGCAGTTATAAAAATTACAGGGATCTTTTGTGTTTCTATGTTGGCCTTTAATCACCTACACACTTCATAACCATCCATTCCTGGCATCATAATATCCAGAAGGATTAGATCGGGCTTTAAAGTCCTGACAATTTTTAAGGCAACTTCACCACTGGTTGCCACTTTAATATTATATATTCCTTAAGATCCCATTTAAGACATCAATATTTTCTGGGATGTCATCAACTATAAGGATTGTCTGTTCTTTCATATATTAACTCCTAATTTTTGCGTAAATTTTTCTAATACACCAAGTGCTCTATCAAAATCATAGGAACCTATATAATTTTCAAGTTCCCTTAAATCCATATCATAATCATGACCTTTTAGCATTTCTTTTAATTTATCTAAGCACTCTAAAGATTCAGCATCATATAGCGTAATCTTCTCATGGGTAACAATCAAGACCTTAAGTCCATGGAGCATTTGGGAACTAGGCCTTTTTCTATCTTTTTCTTTCCAAATATCCAATTCTAAAACAAAGGGAAATATGCTACCCACGTCTTTTTTGCTTTCCACCCAGATATTACCATTCATCATCTCTATCAGCTTTTTACTGATTGCCAACCCAAGTCCTTTACCACCAAAGGTACGGGTAATAGAAGTATCGGCCTGCTCAAATTTGTGAAAAAGTCTTTTCATCTCTTCCTCTGTTAATCCGATTCCAGTATCTTTGACTGAAAATTTCAGGGTCACCTTTTTCTCTTCAAGTTTTACTTTTTCAACCTTTACTGCTACCTCCCCCTTTTCAGTAAATTTGATTGCATTAGATACCAAATTCAATAATACCTGCTCAATACGCATAGGATCGCCAATTCAATAAATTGGCAAACCTTTTTCCTTAGATACACTAAAGTTTAGTCCTTTTTTCTCGGCAAGTTGGAACATCATATCAATATATTATCTAAAATCTGATTTAGATTAAAATTAATGATGAATCCAAAATTCTTTTCCTAGCTCCTACATTATTGGGTAACTCCTTTTTCGTTTACAAAAATAAGTGTAAGATAAGATGATGCAGAGAAGGGATTATCTCGCTTAAAATCTACTTTTCTCCCCAAAAGGCTTGAGAATAAGGATTCTAGAACTATCGCTTAAGTATTTTAATGTGTGAATTTCTTGACATCCTCCCCTTCCTGAAGGAAGTGGATTCCCTGTTTTATACAGGGAGCGGTACTTCCTTACAGGTTCCCGCTGGTTCCTGCTTCATCATATGCACCCTGGCATACTCCACAGGCTTAACTTCTCGCATGTCCTGCGGTAGATAGCCTCTTGAAAGAATATTTATTGAGGCTACATGGTCAGCATTATCTTTATAGCCACAACTTTCACATACAAACAAAGATTGGCTCTTTCTGTTATTTTTATCTACAGCCTGCTACATCCCCTACCTAAAGGAAGGGGTCTTGCAGGCTTAAATTAGATAAAATTGTGAGTAACTGTCCACAAATTGATATTATGCAATTGCAACCTCAGCCCTTTATCTTTTTTGAATATTCTTTAATTATTTTTTCAAAAGAATCTTTAAATTTTAAACAAGTGAGTTCTTTCTTATTTAAAAAATCTTGAAAATAAGTAAGCCACTCTTTTCCAGCTCTAGGACACACCTCTATAAATTCCATAAAATCAACAAATCTATTCAATGTCTCACCACTCACAGCGTGTTCCATCCTACACGCTTCATCCTCTGCCTTTTTCTCATCAATTCCAAGGATATTCATTAAAAACTTCTTTAATGCGTTGTGTCGCCTGGTTATCTCAGCGCCAATCTTTTTACCTTCATCGGTTAATTCAATATATTCATATCTCTCATAATTCACCAACCCACATTTTGAAAGATTCTTGAGCATATTCGTTACTGTGGGCATGCGAACATTCATCTTTTTGGCAATATCTTTTACCCTAACAATCTTCTTTTCTTTTTCTAAATTATACATTACCTCTAGATAATCTTCCATTGTTTGGGTAATACGCTTTTTTTTAGCCATACTTCTCCTTTTTTGTTTTGTTTTAAAAATTAGATATAACTAATAGAATTAGATTTTTGTTATGTCAATAACTTTATAAAAATTGTTTGAGAACAATAAGTTTTTTAATTAAGATTTGAACTGATAAATTTTAAAGAGGAGGCTCCAAAATCATGAGTGAAAAAAAATTTGACCCAAAAAAATTAAATAAATTGAACGATCCAAATAGGATAAGAGACATACCACCAGAGATCATATTTAGCTTTATAGATCCAAATAATATCAAATTTGCCTTAGACATTGGAGCAGGAACAGGTTTTTTTGCAAAAGAGTTTAGTTCCTATTTAAAAGACACCTATATAATTGCATTAGATATCTCAATGGAGTTACTTTTGTGGACCAAACAGCATGTGTGTCATTTTAATAAAAGGATAATTCCTGTAAAAATGGATGAATACCATATTCCCGTAAAAAATAGTTCAGTGGATCTTGTTTATATGATAACTCTCCATCATGAATTAGCTGATCCTATAAAAATATTAATGGAAGCCAAAAGGGTTAGTAAACCAAATGGCAGGCTACTTATTATTGATTGGAAAAAAGGATATAATCTAGAAGGGCCTCCACAACACCTAAAGTATGAAGTTCAAGACGTAATTTTACAATTAAAAAAAGTTGGTTATAAAAAAATCAAAGAGGTAATTGACCTGCCCAAGCATTTTATGATAGTTGCTTAAAATTAATTGGTAAAAGGAGTTAAGGATCTAAAAGATAACGCCTTATCTAAAGGATTAAAAGGGATTTTCCCAAAAAATTAAAACGGAGGTGTGATATGAAAAAGGTAGGTATTATTTATTGCTCAAGGTATGTGGACACTGGTTATGGATGTCCTGGAGAATGGAGATGTTTAAAGGCTGCATCCTTAGGTGAAGGTAAATTTAAAGAGCCTTGTTCTGTGGTATTTTGGATTGCATGTGAATGCCCTGGTAAGACAGTTATACCAAATACCAAAATGGCAATGAAGTTATCTGAGATAAAACCTGATGCACTTTATCTTAGTTCGTGTCTTGTTAACTCATATCCTCCGTGTCCCTATTTTACACCTGAAGAGATAGCAAAAAAATTAAAGGAGACATTTGGCATAGATGTAATATTGGGAACCCATGAATACAAGTAAATAACAACCCACCATAAATAATCTCTTAAAAAATAAGGGCAAACCAAAAAGTTGCCCTTATCTCTATCAATATGTAACATTTTGTTATTTACGTTTTAAGACAAACCCACCTTTTTCTTAAGTTCTTCTAATTTATTTAAAGAAACGCTTTTATCTTGCCCTAAAAGGCTGTCTACTTTGTCTTCCACAGATGTATCTTCTGCAGCTATTTCACCATAGGCCTCAGCCAGAGCCTCTTCTTCTTCAACCTTCTGCTTCATACGCTCAAGCATTGAAATTGTGCCTGATGCATCCACCTTTGCCATATGCTTATTTACCTTTTTTACTGCCTTTGCAGTTGCAGCCCTTGCCTTTAATGCCTTTAGTTCTGTCTCATACTTGGCTATCTGTGCCTTTAGATCCCTCACCTTGAGGGTCAGAGTATCTGCCATTTTTTTCTGTGCCTCAGCCTCCTTAGTGAGCCTCTTTGAATTTTCGTCATATCTCTCTGCTTTTTCTATTAGCTCAGCTGCAAGTTTTTCTGCCTCTGCCTGGTCAATCTCACCCTTTGCTGCCTTTTGAAGAAGCGCTTCCGCCCTTCTTATATTGTCTTGAGCC
The DNA here is from genome assembly GCA_027064715.1 of Desulfobacterales bacterium. GTDB lineage: Bacteria > Desulfobacterota > Desulfovibrionia > Desulfovibrionales > Desulfothermaceae > Desulfothermus. Next base: position 7,586 of record JAMOPG010000120.1, on the reverse strand, counting down.
CTCTTTTTCTCATTTTCAGCCTCACGCATAAACCTGATCATTGATGCCTTTACTTCTGCAAGGGCAGATGTTGCCTCAGATAGATGTTTTTTTAGATCCCTTATGCCTTGTTCTGTAAGCTTGATTGGATTTTCCAATTTATCCACAATGTGATGGGCTTCTGCCTGTCCTATCTTAAAAAATCGGCTTAATATTCCCATATTTCCCTCCTAATTATCCTTTGCCATTTTTATTATTTCATCTCCATACTCAGCCAAAAATATCTCAAGGGAATGGATTGTGGATTCAAATTCTTCAAGATCTAATGTATCTAATCTCAAGGTATTTCTAAAAAATATAGTTTTTGACTCACCATCCAAAACAAACGCCCCAAATGTCAGATATCTGCTTTTTTCTAAAAACCATCCATAATATTTTTCTGAAAATCTGCCAATGGGCTGTTCAATGATAACCATTTCATCTTCACAATCCACAATCATTCCTTTTATTCCTCTACTCTCATCCTCTATAACTACCAACTCCTCTTCTGGGACTTCATCAACAATTAATAGCCCCAGATTTGCTATCATTTCCTTTACTTCAAAAAAATCCATCATCCACCTCCTGAAATTTTAATCTATACTAGAAAAAAAAGTAACTATCTAAAAAAATATGGCAAGCAGAAAAATACAAATTATTTGAATAAAGATGAATGGAATAACTCTTTCTCCTTTTTAAAATTTTGTTAGGCACGCTGTTCAACTCTTTTCAGCATAACTATCAATTTTTTTTAACAAAGAAAAGTAGAGAGCGTCTCACATTCTCAGATTTTATAGAAAAATTTAACTGTGTCTCAACAAAATGTTTATTTGTATAAATCTTTTAATCAAATAATCCCTTATAATTTTGGGATGTTATTTATATATGTCTCATTTTATGTCTCACAAGATACACTATTCTTCATGAAAAATTAATCAAAAGAGACAATATTTGTCCTTTTTTCTATAAAATCAAATAGAGATATTATGGCATCACATTTGCTGTAAAAATAGAGAAATAAATTAAAAAACAAAAAGAGAGAAGCATGGATACAAATAAGTTAAGAGAAAAACAGAAAGAGGACTATTATCTTGAGCAGGTGGACAAATTGGCTAATGAAATGCTTCATTTATCGTATCAAGGTCTAAAAGAGTTAAAAAAGAATAAGCACCTAGTAATCTGTGGACTTCTCAGGGATTTTGCTTTTAAAATGAAACAAATATTAAAAGAAGAAAAACAAAAAATAGGAGGGTAAAAAATGGCAAGAGAGATTACTATTAATACAGAGGAGTGTCTGGGGTGTGAGAGTTGTGTTGAGATTTGTCCAGAAATTTTTGGATTCAATGAGACAGAACAAAAGGCATACGTTAAACAACTTGAGGGTTGTGATGATGAAAAAATCGAAGAGGCAGTTGAAAGTTGTCCAGCAGGTTGTATAACTTTTAACAAAGATTAATAAAGGTTACGAGGTTGATATCTGAAGTGTGTAACATAATAGCACACCATTATCATTAAAAAAACGATACAATTGATTTTAAAAGGAGAAATTTATGTTTTGTAACCAATGTCAGGAGACTGCAAAAAATAGTGGATGCACAATTAAAGGGGTATGTGGAAAGCCAGAAAACACTGCGAATTTACAGGATCTGCTCATCTATGTGTGTGAAGGGATAGCTATATATGCTAAAAAGTTAAAAGACATAGAAGAGGTAGACAAGGGCGTTGGAAGGTTTGTATGCAAGTCACTTTTTACCACTATTACAAATGTGGGATGGGATGATAAGAGGTTTGAAAAATGGATAAAGGAGGCTCTTAAAGTAAGAAAACAGGTCAAAGGCAGATTTTTGGAAGTATATAGAGAAAAGTATGGTAAAGAATTCAATGAACCTTTAGATGATGCAGCAATATGGTATAGTGAGAATGAAAAGGAATTTTATGAAAAGGCCAAAGAAGCTGGTTGGCTTAGAATTGAAAACGAAGATATCCGTTCTTTAAAACAAACAATTACTTATGGTTTAAAAGGGATCTGTGCATATGCTGATCACGCTGCTATGCTGGGATATGAGGATTCAGATATATATAACTTTATTTTTGAGGCGTTAGCAGCAGTAACAGAGGATCTTCCTGCAGATGAGCTGCTTAATCTGGTTTTAAAGACTGGAGAATATGGCGTTAAGACCATGGCACTTTTAGATAAAGCAAATACATCCACTTATGGAGAGCCAGAAATAACAGAGGTGTATCTAGGTGTAAAAAACAACCCTGGAATCTTGATAAGTGGTCATGATTTAAAGGACTTAGAAGAACTACTTGAACAAACCAAAGGAACTGGAATTGATGTATACACCCATGGTGAGATGTTACCTGCACATTATTATCCAGCATTTAAAAAATATGATCACTTTGTGGGCAATTATGGAAGTTCCTGGTGGCATCAAAACAAAGAATTTGAATCCTTTAATGGCCCCATAGTAATGACTACAAATTGTCTAATACCTGTGAGAGGCAATTATTTAGACAGGCTGTTTACAACTGGTGTGGTCAATTATCCTGGTGTGGTACACATAGAAGATAGACCCAAAGGGGGAACAAAGGACTTTTCAAAGGTTATTGAAAGGGCAAAATCTTGTCCACCTCCAACTCCATTGGAAGACAAAAAGATAGTTGGAGGATTTGCCAGAAATCAGGTTTTGGCACTTGCTGATAAAATTGTTGATGCTGTTAAATCAGGAGCAATAAAAAGATTTGTGGTCATGGCTGGCTGTGATGGAAGGCAGAAAAAAAGAGAATACTATACAGAAGTCGCCAAAAACTTACCCAAAGATACTGTTATCTTAACAGCAGGATGTGCAAAATATAGATATAATAAGCTTGATTTAGGAGATATTGGAGGTATTCCAAGGATACTTGATGCTGGACAATGTAATGACTCTTATTCTCTAGCAGTGATTGCTCTAAAACTCAAGGAAGTCTTTGGTGTTGATGATATAAATGATCTGCCTATCTCCTTTGATATTAGTTGGTATGAGCAAAAGGCTGTTACTGTACTTTTGGCACTTCTCTACCTTGGCTTTAAAGGAATTAGACTTGGACCTACCCTACCAGGCTTTTTCTCTCCAAATGTAGCCAAAACCCTTGTTGAGCAGTTTGATTTAAAACCAATTGGAGATGTAAAGGAAGATATTGACGCTATGATGCAGGGTAAATAAATAAATTGACAAGTTAATAAAGAGGGTATCTCTCATCAATTGAAGATATCCTCTTTTGTTATAATTAAGATTTTTTCCAACCTTTATCACTTTTTTAACCTCTTACCCCCCTGCAAAGTTCCACTTGAGTATACTAAACAGAGCTGCTTCAAAAAGAAGCCTAAGTAAAATGTTCACAGTAGAAATCAAAAAAATCACCTATTAAACTTTCACCATAAAAATAGGCCACTTTAGCTCTTGGCTTTAGGTCTTTTTTTCTTTATAGTTTATTTCAGCCTAGAGAGGAGTTATGTCTTGAAAAATTATAGGGATTACTATTTTAAAAAGGCCAAAAAGGAAAATTATCCAGCTAGATCTGTATATAAATTAAAAGAAATGGATAAAAAATTTCAGATTTTTAATAAAGCCAAAAAGGTCCTTGATCTAGGGGCAGCTCCTGGTTCTTGGACAAAATATGCAAAACAAAGGATTGGAAATAAAGGGATCATAGTAGCCATTGACTTAAATCCCTTACAAATTCCAATATCACATGGTATAATCTTTCATCAATGCGATATCCTCAATAGAGATGAAGATTTCATTGGTTTAATGGAAGATCATATGCCATTTGACGTGGTAATGAGTGATATGGCACCCAAGACCACAGGAATAAAGATCACTGATCAGACACGATCCTTAGAGCTTGCAGAAAATGCATTTGACATAGCATGCAACTTTTTAAAAAAGAATGGGATTTTTCTTGTAAAGATTTTTAATGGACCTGATGTGAGTCATTTTATGGCAAGGGTCAAAAAATATTTTAAAAAGGTAAAGATGTATAAGCCAAAGAGTTCTAGGTCTGAGAGCAAGGAAATCTTTATTTTAGGTATAAATAAAAAGTAAAATTCAGGAGGATCTATGGCAGGACATAGCAAATGGGCCAATATAAAGTATAGAAAAGAAAGACAAGATGCAAAAAGGGGAAAGCTTTTTACAAAGGCCATTAAGGAAATAATGGTAGCAGCCAAGGTGGGTGGCGGTGATCCATCCATGAATCCAAGGCTCAGGATGGCTATAGACTATGCAAAAAGCATAAATGTTCCAAAAGACAAGATTGAGACAGCAATAAAAAAAGGAACTGGTGAGATATCTGCAGGACAGCTAGATGAAGTCATGTACGAAGGATATGGTCCTGGTGGAGTAGCCATAATGGTTGAAGCTGTAACAGATAATAAGAACAGGACTGTTGCAGAAATTAGAAAGATTTTTAGCAAAAATGGAGGAAACTTAGGAGAAGCAGGATGTGTGGCATGGATGTTTGAAAAAATGGGGGTGCTCACCTTTTCAAAGGATAAATATACAGAAGAACAACTATTAGAAGTTGGTCTTGAGGCAGGTGTTGAGGATATAGTTGATGAAGACGATAGCTGGGAAGTCAGAACAAGTGTTGAAGATTTCATGGCTGTAAAAGAGGCATATGAAAAGGCAAATATCAATTTTGATAATGCAGAGATAAGTTATATACCCCAAAATTATATGGAACTAGACAAAGAAACTGCAAAAAAGGCCTTAAAATTATATGAAGAATTAGATGATCATGATGATGTACAAAAGGTATATACAAACTTTGATATACCTGATGAATTATTTAAAGAACTCACTTAAATAAAATGAAAGTCCTTGGACTTGATCCTGGTATAAGAAAAACTGGTTATGGCATTGTTGCTATTAATAATAACAAGTTACAACTCGTTGACACTGGAATTATAAAAACAAAGGACAAAGAAGATATTAGTAAAAAAATAACATATATTTACAACGAAGTCACAAAGATAATTAAAAAATTTAATCCAACAGAGGCAGCAATAGAAGATGTGTTCATGTCAGTTAACATTAGATCAGCCCTTATACTTGGACACGCAAGAGGGGCTGCAATGATAGCATGCAGTAATAACAATATAGATATCTATACTTATGAACCTACACTAGTGAAAAAGACTATTGTGGGAAGAGGTAGGGCTGATAAAACCCAGGTTGCCTTTATGGTGGGGCAGATCTTAGGAGAAAAACCAGACTGGCCCAAAGATGCAAGTGATGCCTTGGCAATTGCAATATGCCATTGTACTATAAAACAGACTATGAACAAATATAATATTGGATAAATCTTTATGATCGGCTACCTGCAAGGTAAAATCATATCCTTTTCTGAAAACAAAATAATTGTGTTAACAAACTCATGTGTGGGATATGAAGTCTATGTTCCATTAAGCTATTTATCAAACCAAATTAATATAAATGGGAATATAGAACTTTTTATAAAAACTTTGATTAAAGATTCAGAGATAGAATTGTATGGATTTTTAACAGAAGAGGAAAAAAGAATCTTCTCAAAGCTCATAAATATTACAAAACTTGGTCCTAAAACTGCGCTAACTATTTTATCTCATATGGATCCAGACAAGTTTATAAATACAATAGTCAGGGAAGATATAAATTCTTTGTCTCAAATAAAGGGCATTGGAAAAAAAACAGCAAAACGCCTTATCTTGGAATTAAAGGAAAGCATTTCTAAAAAACAGGATGTTATACCTCTATCAATTGAATCTCAAGAAAATTCAGTTTATAGAGAAAGTCTCTCTGCCCTTTTAAACTTAGGATATAAAGAAGAGGAAGTGTCATCTGTCATTACACAGACCTTAGAAGAAGATCCAGATCTTTTAGTAGAAGAGGTGATCAGATCTGTATTAAAAAAGATGGCTAAGAGACATGGCTAAATTAAAAGACGAAAACATCAGACCAGAATCATTGGATGAGTTTATTGGTCAGGAAGATTTAAAAAATAATCTAAAGGTCTTTCTGAAGGCTGCAAAAGAAAGAAATCAGGCAATGGATCACATCCTGCTTTATGGAAATCCTGGATTAGGAAAAACTACACTGGCTAAAATTATTGCAAAAGAGCTTGGAGTAAATATTATCACCTCATCAGGTCCTGTAATTGAAAGAGGGGCGGATCTTGCGGCAATTCTCACAAATTTAAATCGCAGGGATGTGCTTTTTATTGATGAAATTCACAGGCTCCATCCAGCTGTGGAAGAAATATTATATCCTGCAATGGAAGACTTTAAATTGGATCTGGTAATTGGCCAAGGTCCTGGTGCCAGGACAGTTAGGATTGACCTGGAACCATTTACATTGATTGGGGCGACTACTAGAATTGGGCTTTTAACCTCTCCTTTAAGAGACAGATTTGGAGTTATCTTAAGGCTGAAATTTTATACCCCTGAAGAGCTTGGAACCATTATAAAGAGAGCTGCTAAAATTTTAGAATTTAACATAACAGATGAAGCAGCTATAGAAATTGGAAGGAGATCTCGCGGCACTCCGAGAATTGCAAATAGACTTCTCAAAAGGGTTGTAGATTTTGCCATGGTTGATAATAAAGAGCTTATAACTGACGATATTGCACGAAAGGCCCTTGACAGGATGGATATTGATCCATTAGGTCTTGATTCCATGGATAGAAAGATCCTCTATACCCTGATCAATAAATTTGGTGGAGGTCCTGTTGGAATTAAAACTATTGCAACTGCATGTTGCGAAGAGGTTAAGACCATCGAAGAGATATATGAACCTTATTTAATCCAGCTGGGTTTTATAAAAAGGACACCAAGGGGAAGGGTTGCTACAAAAAAGGCATATAGCCATTTAAAAATGAGGATCATAGATTAGACTGCATAAGGAGATTTTGTGAAGATCATCTCTCCATCTTATGAAATCTTATATTTACCTGAGCCCGAGGAGATCTTAAAATTAATAGAAATTGCTGGCCGCACCTGTTATAAATCTGAACACAAGATATCCCACGATTCTGCCAAGGAATTCATTAAAAGGATTATTAGATCTGGTCATGAAAGTGTGATTGAACACAGCGTTTGTACAGTGAAATTTATCTGTGACAGAGGGGTTACACATGAGCTTGTAAGGCATAGGCTTGCTTCTTATTCACAAGAAAGCACTAGATATGCAAATTATTCCAAGGATCGATTTGGATCAGAAATAACTGTGATAAAACCCAGTTTTTTTGAAGAGGGATCTTCAAAATATGAGGTGTGGAAAAGGGCCATGGAGCAAGCTGAAAAAGCCTATATGGAACTTCTAAAATTAGGAGCAAAACCTGAAGAAGCAAGATCTGTACTACCCAATAGTTTAAAGGCTGAAATTGTAGTTAGTGCAAATTTCAGAGAATGGCGTCACATCTTTAGACTCAGATGTTCAAAACGTGCACATCCTCAAATAAGAGAGATAATGATTCCACTTCTTAAGGAATTAAAGCAAAGAGTACCTGTTGTATTTGACGACATTGAGGTTGACTGACTACTA
>JAMOPG010000119.1 GCA_027064715.1 Desulfobacterales bacterium | reverse complement strand
CTTCCAAGCAGGGAACTCATTGCAGACTCAATCGAAATCATGGCAGTTGCCCATCCCTTTGACGGACTTGTATGCGTCACCAATTGTGACAAAATCATACCTGGTATGTTAATGGCCATGTTAAGACTGAACATCCCAGCCATTATAATAAGCGGTGGGCCAATGTTAGCTGGAAGGATTAAAGACAAAGTAGTGGATCTCATCTCAGTATTTGAAGGAGTTGGCAAATACAAAAAAAAAGAGATCTCAGACCAGGAATTAGAAGAGTTAGAGCAAAAGGCCTGCCCTAGCTGTGGCAGTTGTGCAGGAATGTTTACAGCAAATTCCATGAATTGTTTAAGTGAAACGTTGGGTCTAGCACTACCGGGGAATGGGACCATTCCTGCTGTATTTGCAGAACGCATAAGGCTTGCTAAATATGCAGGAATGACGGTAATGTCACTTGTTGAAAAAAATATAAGGCCTAGAGACATAGTGACATTAAACAGTATTAAAAATGCAATAGCAGTAGACATGGCATTAGGTTGCTCAACAAATACGATCCTTCACTTACCTGCCATAGCAAGGGAAGCAGAAATTGAAATAGATTTAGACCTATTTGACCAGATAAACAAAATTACACCAAACCTCTGTAAATTATCACCAGCAGGCACACACCATATTGAAGACCTCTATTTTGCAGGAGGAATCCCAGGTGTGATGAGTGAGCTTACAAAGAAGAATCTTTTAGATCTTGATTGCTTGACCGTTACTGGCAAGACCCTTGGGGAAAATCTAAAAGACCTAAATGCCAAAGTAGAGAACTATGAGGTAATTAGACCAATAGATGACCCCCATTCGCAACAGGGAGGAATTGCGATTCTAAAAGGAAATCTTGCACCATATGGTTCTGTAGTAAAACAGTCTGCTGTTGCGCCAGAGATGATGGTGAGAACAGGCACTGCAAAGGTATTTGACTCTGAAGAAGAGGCTACCGCTGCCATACTTGGCGGAAAGATAGAAAAAGGTGATGTAGTGGTAATCAGATATGAAGGGCCAAAAGGTGGCCCAGGAATGAGAGAGATGCTTACACCAACATCTGCTATTGCTGGTATGGGACTTGACAAAGACGTTGCACTAATAACAGATGGCAGATTTAGCGGTGGTACAAGGGGTGCAGCAATTGGGCACATTTCACCTGAAGCTGCTGAAGGCGGTCTTATTGCCTATATAAAAGATGGCGACAAAATCTTAATAGATATCCCTAATAGAAAAATAGAGTTACTCGTGGATGACAAAGAAATCGAAAAAAGAAAAAGAGAAATAAAGATAAAATCTCCTGAAGTAAAATCTAAGTTCTTAAAAAGATATTCAAAATTAATATCTTCTGCTGCAAAGGGGGCTGTTTTTGAATAAAAAAATGGTGCTCCTTTTTTAAGGAGCACCATTTTTTTACTTATTCTTATATTTATCCTACTCTTTGCCAATCAACTTCAAAATACCCTCCACAATTCCCTCTTCACACAGCCCTAACATTTTTCTAAGTTCATGGGGTTTTCCATGTTCAATAAATCTATCGGGTATGCCAATGCGTAGAATATTTTTGTCTTTGATCTTCCAATGATCACATAAAAGTTCAAGAATATAAGAAGATACACCACCAAATATAGTATTTTCTTCTACAACTAAGATTTTATCAAATTGGCCAATCAAGTTAATTGTGTTTTGACTAATTGGCTTTGCAAAACGAAGGTTTAAAACACAACAATCTATGTTATGAAGATCATAAACTATATTTGCAGCATCAATTGAAGGATATACCATGTTTCCTATTGCTGCAATTATAAGGTCGTTTCCCTGTCTTACGATTTCACCTTCACCAATTTCTATGTTTTTAAATTCATCACTCCTATCAACTCCCATGACCTTGCCCCTTGGATACCTTATAGCAATAGGGCCATTAAAATTAATGGCTGTATATATCATATTTTGAAGTTCCACTTCATCCTTTGGGGCCATTATGGTCATATTGGGTATTAGTCTTAAATAAGACAAATCAAAAGAGCCATGATGTGTTGGACCATCCTCACCAACTAACCCTGCCCTGTCCAAACAAAAAATCACATGTAGGTTTTGAAGGCACACATCATGTATAATTTGATCAAATGCCCTCTGCAAAAAGGTAGAATAAATGGCTACAACTGGTTTAAAACCTTGAGTGGCTAATCCTGCAGCAAAAGTTACAGCATGTTGTTCACATATTCCTACATCAAAAAATCTATTCGGAAACATCTCTCTAAATTTCACAAGTCCTGTGCCTTCAGGCATTGCTGCAGTAATAGCTATTATCTTTTTGTCTTTTTCAGCCAATTTACACAAAACATCTCCAAATACATGGCTATAAGTTGGTATTGAAGGCCCTTTATCTTTGTCTTGTTTATTGGGTTTAAACTTACCAACACCATGATACAGGGTAGGATCCTTTTCTGCAGGCGGGTATCCTTTTCCTTTTTTTGTTAAAACATGAACCAAAACAGGTTTGTTCAGTTCTTTTATCTCACTAAAATACTGCACCATTTTCTTTATATTATGGCCATCTATTGGACCTATATAATAAAATCTAAAGATCTCAAATAAGATACCAGGGGTGAATAGATTTTTAAGTGACTCCTCACTTTTTCTGGCATAATTTAAGATCTCTTCTCCAAATTTTGGCACCTGTTTTAACCATCTCTTTAGATCCTGTTTAAATTTAACAAAACGCTTATGAGCCAGCTTTCTACTCAAAAAAGAAGAGAGTGCCCCAACATTTTTAGAAATAGACATCTCATTATCGTTCAATATGACAATTAAATCCTTCTCAAGATCTCCAGCGTGATTCAATGCCTCATAAGCCATCCCAGCGGTCATTGACCCGTCACCAATCACTGCAATAACCTTATGATTTTGATTCAAAATATCCCTTGCTACTGCCATACCCAGGCACGCAGATATAGACGTTGAGGAATGGCCAACACCAAAATGATCATAGGGGGATTCATCCATCTTTGGAAATCCAGATAGCCCGCCAAATTGTCTCAATGTCCTAAATTTTTCTATTCCTCTGGTGATAATCTTATGGGCATAGGCCTGATGACCCACGTCCCAAACCAATTTATCTTTAGAAAAATCAAAGACCTTATATAATGCCAGTGTGAGATCTACCACACCTAAAGATGAGGCCAGATGTCCACCAATGCTTTGCACGGTTGATATGATCTCAGCCCTAATTTCTTCTGCCAAAGACTCCAATTCTTCTATTGAAAGTTTCTTGATATCCTCAGGTCTTGAAATACTATCTAAAATACGTTTCTTCATTTTCTCACCTATTCACTCCTTTCCATAATGTATTTTGCTAACAGCTCCAAATAATGGACATTATCACATGGCAACTCTCTTAAATAAGATAACGCCTTATCCACAGCCTCCCATCCCAACTCATAGCTCTGTTTTAATCCTAGGACAGCAGGATATGTTATCTTTCCTTTTTGTTCATCACTTCCAACAGGTTTGCCAATCTTCTTCTCATCTCCAATGACATCTAAGATATCGTCTGCAATTTGAAATGCCAATCCAAGGTACTCTCCAAAACGCGAGACCTTTTCAACATCTTCTTCCCTTGCACCAGCTAGATATGCACCAGATGTACATGCTGCCCTAATAAAGGCTCCTGTTTTTAATTTATGCATCTTTTTTAGCAGGTTAATTTCAACTAATCCTGATCCAGTTAATTCCATATCAATAACCTGCCCACCAACAATCCCCCGAGGTCCCACAGCATCACATACCTCTAAAATTGCCCTGTGCAATCTCTGCACCTCAACATTGCACTTAAGCATAAGATAAAAGCCTTCTGTAAGAAGTCCATCCCCAGAGAGTATAGCCATTGCCTCGCCAAACACCTTATGATTTGTTGGCTTGCCTCTGCGAAAATCATCATTGTCCATAGCTGGTAGATCATCGTGAATTAAAGAATATGTGTGTATGAGCTCAAGGCCACATGCAAAAGGCAATATGTTTTTCTTACTTTCTCCAAAAAGTTCTGCAAAAATCAGACACAAAATAGGCCTGATCCTCTTTCCACCAGCAAATACACTATACTCCATACCTTTTTTTAGGGAGTCTGGGATCTTATTATCACTCTTAAAGTAATTTTTTAAATAATCATCAACCAACACCCTATATTTCTGTAAAAAATTTTTTAGCTCCTTCATCCTAAAGTCCATCTATGTCCTTTTTTTCAAACAAGCCATCTGAGTAAATCTCTACCTCTTGTTTTGCCTTGGATATATATTCTTTTAATCTTCTAGCAAGCTCACATCCCTCTTTATACAAGGACATGGCCTTGTCAACAGACAATTCCTCTTGCTGTAATAATTTTACAATTTCTTTGAGTCTAGAAAAACTTTTCTCAAAATCAAAATCATCCATTTCATTTCTCCACTAAAACATTTACACTCCCATCAGAAAAGACTATCTCCAATTTATCCCTTGCCTTGGCCTCAACAGAATTTTTGACAATAATATTCTCCTTATCTTTTACAAGAGCATAACCTTTTTTTAAAGGACCTAAAGGATCTAAGGAAGCAAGCTCAGTCTCTATTACATCCAATGCCCTTTTCTTTTCATGTAGTAAGTCAATAATACCACTTTTCATATTCTCAATGAAACTTTGGGTGCTTTGATGTATATTAGTTAACATATTGTCAATTATTATAGTTGCAATTTTAATTGCTTCATCTATCTGTTGATCCCTATTTAATAAAATATTTTTTACCAACAAATTCATCCTATTTAAATAATCATAGATAGCTTCTTCTTTAAACATAAGTTGATTATAAGGATTATAAGCCCTTAACTGACTTATATAATTAACTATTTCACTTGATATGGACTCAAAAAAATCTTTTATAAATTTTGTTAAATTAATAGACAACTCATCGATCTGTTGCATATAAAAAGAACTGTCATCCCATAGATAGTTTGCAACATGTGTTGGAGTTGCGCATCTAAAATCCGCTACCATATCAGCAATAGTATAATCTATCTCATGCCCTATTCCTGTTACCACTGGAATCTGAGATTTAAATATTGAATGTGCAATCTTTTCTGAATTAAAAACATAAAGATCCTCGATTGATCCGCCACCCCTGATTAAAACTATAACCTCAGCCCACATATCTCTATTTATAAGATCCATCATCTCTACAATCTTATTTTCAGCCTCAATACCCTGGACTGTAGAAGGATAAATGCGTATGTGCGCAGGCATTTTCTTCTCTTTTGCAATTTTCAAAAAATCCCTAATAGCAGCACCCTCTACAGAAGTTATCACTGCAACTTTTATAGGATTTTTAGGAATACTTTTTTTTATTGATGGATCAAAATATCCTTTATCCATTAGCTTTTTTTTAAGTTGCTCCAGCTCAATAAATAATTTCCCCAGTCCTATATCTTGAACAAGCTCCACAATAATCTGATAACATCCCCTTGGAGGATAGATGCTGATCCTGCCTGCACAAATAATCTCCTGTCCTTCATATAACAAACTTTCATTCTTATTATAAATATTGTGATAAGACCTAAACCACACACAAGGTATTGAACTAAGCTCATCCTTTAGCGTAAAATATATGTGTCCTGAGGAGGCTTTTGTAAAATTACTGACCTGTCCTTTTACCCAAACCAGAGGAAACTCACCTTCTAAAATGTCTTTGATAGCATTTGAGAGCTCAGATACAGAAAAGATATGCCTCTGACATTGATGACTACTTTCTAAAAAAGTCCCCATTCTTTCCATACGTTTTCTCTAAACTCCAAAATCTTTTCCTCAAATTCTGATATAGGGATCTTAACAACTTCCTTTGTTTTTCTATTTTTAAATTCCACAATCCCTTCATCTAACCCCTTTTTACCAATTACCACCTGAATTGGTATTCCCATTAAATCAATATCCTTAAACTTAAAACCTGGACGCTCATCTCTGTCATCCCACAACACATCAATGCCTTTATCAGTTAAATAATTATAAAAATCTTCTGATAATTTCATTACTTCTTGATTTTTAATATCTAAACTCAAAATAGCCACCTCAAAAGGTGCAATTGATGGTGGGAAGATAATTCCATTCTCATCGTAATTTTGTTCAATAGCTGCAGAAATGATCCTGGTAACACCAATTCCATAACACCCCATCACAAAATATTTTTCTTTTCCATCGCTATCAATAAACTTTGCATTCATTGCCCTTGAATATTTTTCTCCAAGTTTAAAAACATGACCAACCTCTATCCCTTTTAAAAATTTAAGCCTTGCTCCACATCTAGGACATGGATCTTGCTCTAATACATTGACCAAATCAATATAATCAGTAACAGAGACGTCCCTTTCTATATCAAGATGCCTAAAGTGATAGTCAGTTTTATTAGCCCCACATATCAAATCCTTTTTACCCAAAAGCAACTTATCAACATATATTGCATCCACATTTAATGAAACAGGACCAGCATATCCAACATCACACCCTGTAATCTCTTTCACCTCCTCAAAGTTGGCCATTCTCAGATCATTTATCTTTAACGAAGATCTTGCCTTTGCTTCATTTAAGTCCCTATCTCCAGGAATAACAAACGCAACATACTTGCCATCAGCAACGTACAATAATGTCTTGACTATCTTGGTTTTATCCACACCCAAAAATTCAGAAACCTCAGCTACTGTGTGTTTTTGAGGAGTGTAGACTTCTTGTAGATTGGCACATTTTTCACTTTGTGTTGTATCTAGTTTATACGAAGAAACAACCTCTGCCTTTTCCAAATTTGATGCATATTCACATGATTCACACACAACTATAGTGTCTTCACCAGTATCAGCAAGCACCATGAATTCATGGGAAAAGCTTCCACCTATTTGGCCTGTGTCAGCCTCAACAGCCCTATATTTCAAACCAATTCTCTTGAATATGCGGTGATATACATCATACATCTGCATATAACTCTTTTCAGCCCCTTCATTATCTCTATCAAAGGAATATGCATCTTTCATTATAAATTCTCTACATCTCATAAGACCAAACCTAGGCCTCATCTCATCTCTAAATTTTGTGTGTATTTGATATAGATTTAAAGGCAGCTGCTTATATGATTTTACCTCATGCCTTATCAAATCAGTTATAACCTCTTCATGAGTTGGACCAATGCAAAAATCCCTATTATTTCTATCCTTAAATCTCAACAGTTCTTTTCCATAAAAATCCCATCGACCACTCTCTTGCCAAAGCTCAGCAGGTTGAACAACAGGCAACATCACTTCCAGAGCTCCTGCCCTATCCATCTCTTCTCTAACTATTTTGATGACCTTACTCAAACATTTAAATCCCAATGGCAAAAAGGAATAGATCCCAGATGATAGCTTTCTAATAAGGCCTGCCCTGATAAGAAGCTTATGGCTTATTACCTCAGCCTCTGCTGGGTCCTCTTTTAAAGTGGGGCAATAAAATTTACTAAACCTCATGGAAGTTGTTCCTCCTTTTTCAAGCTTTTGATATACGCCCTTAACTCTTTTATAAATTCCTCAATTAATCTATCTTCTCCATCCACCTTTTTTATGACCTTTCCCTTTTTAAATATTACTCCTAAATCTTCGCCTCCAGCCAAACCAATATCAGCCTCTTTTGCCTCGCCAGGCCCATTTACAACACATCCCATTACTGCTATTTTAAAATATAGAGTCTCGTTTTTTACTTCATTTTCAATTATTTTTGCTATTTTTTCAATATTAATCCTTGTCCTTCCGCATGTGGGACAGGAAATTATGTCTGGCCCCTTATACCTAAGGCCAAGGCTCTTTAAGATCTCCCATGCAACAAAAACTTCTTCAACAGGATCTCCAGTTAAAGATATCCTAATAGTATCACCTATTCCCTTTGCCAAGATAAGCCCTATCCCAACAGAACTCTTAACAATACCTCTTACCCCAAATCCAGCCTCAGTTATTCCCACATGCAGGGGATAATCAGAGACTTCCGAAAATTGCTCATATGCAGTGACTGTGTCCAGCACAGAAGAAGACTTGAGTGACACCTTTAGATTTGAAAAATTTCTTTTTTCAATCCTTGAAATCCATCTAAGAGCACTTTCCACTAAGGCCTCTGGTGTTGCATGTCCATATTTTTTTAAAAGGTCCTTTTCTAAGGAACCGCTATTTATACCAACTCTAATAACTGCTGAATTTGATTTACAACAATCAACAATCTTATCTAAATTTTTCTCAGGCCCAATATTCCCTGGATTAATCCTGATTGCATGGGCACCCTGTTCCACTGCCATTATTGCAAGCTTATAATTAAAATGTATGTCTGCAATCAAAGGAATAGATATCTGATCAAGAATTTGAGGTAAGGCCTTTGCAGCCTTTTCTGTGTTCACCGTTACCCTAATAATCTCACATCCTGCATCCTGTAATCTTGTTATTTGCTCCACTGTAGCGTCAATATCTTCTGTATTGGTATTAGTCATTGACTGAACACGAACAGGTGCCAAACCGCCTATATCAACTGAACCCACATAGATCTTTTTGGTGACTTTTCTTTTTATTTTCATAACGTAATTCCTTTTGTGAGATATTAGACAAAAGAATTGTAAACCAATGAATTATTAAGCACAAGTTTTTAATTTTCACTTGACAAAAGAACTTTTTTTAGAAAAAACTAATAAATCTTTTATTTAACCCTATTTTTAGGGAGTTTTTGGTGTAACCAGAATCTCTTAATTAAGGCTTTATTTAAGGATTTGCCTATGACTTCAAAACAGTTTGTGATAGACGAGCTGTCAATAAAAGATTCCTGGAGACTCTTTAAAATAATGGCAGAATTTGTAGAAGGCTTTGATACCTTAAAAGACATTGGCCCTGCTGTGTCTATCTTTGGTTCAGCTAGGGTCAAAAAAGATGATCATATATATCAGCTTGCCTATGAAATAGCAAATAAATTAGCAAAATCCGGGTATTCCATAATAAGTGGTGGTGGTCCTGGAGTTATGGAAGCAGCAAATAAAGGGGCATATGATGCTAAAGATTCCAAATCAGTGGGACTGCACATTCATCTTCCTTTAGAGCAAAAACCCAACAACTTTTTGAATGTGAGGTGCGATTTTAAATATTTCTTTGTAAGAAAGGTGATGTTTATAAAATATGCCATGGCATATATTGTAATGCCAGGAGGATTTGGGACATTAGACGAGTTTAGCGAAGCTCTAGTCCTTACCCAAACTAAAAGAATCAAACCATTTCCTATAATTCTTGTGGGCAAAGACTTCTGGTCTCCACTCATCGAGTGGTTCAAATCCAGACTCCTTCCAAGAAAATACATAAAAGAACAGGATTTTGAGCTATTTATAGTAGAAGACGATCCAGATGAGGTGGTGGAATTGGTGAAGAGATTGGTGATTATTTAACCTTGCTTATTTGTTGGCAAAACATCATATATACAATGAAGCAATTGGGACAATGGTTCACGGATGATTGTATGCTTTATTTTCAATCTTATCTATGATTTTTTTGAATTCTTTATTAAAGTTATCCAAAAAATGTCTATCAATTAGTTTTATCTTCTTTAAGAGTTCTGGTGGAAATGTTTTTAATCTAATAATGAATTCTTCATCACTAAAATATGCTTTTTTATGAGCACTTTCTAGTATATCCTTCCAAGAGAATGTGTAAAATTTTGCTATAAGGTAAATATCAAATATATCCTTGGGATCATCCCTTCCCATCACAGCTGTTATTTTATTACTGAGTATATTTTTTATATTGTCTATAAGATAGCCTTTTTTTGGGATAACAACATCTTTATATCTATAAAATGCATCACGGTTAAAGTTTGGCAATTTATATTCATCAAGTAGCAGTTTTAACTCATTCTTATCAAATATTTTGAGATCATGAAACAATCTTGTGCTATTAAGCAAGATCTTCTCAAACAAAAAGGCCTTCTTTCTTAAGTCGCTGCTTTTTAATATATCCACAATATCATTTTCTAAAAAATTATAATCCCAAAAGCACTTTTTAATTATCCTACGAAGATCAGAGATTTTTATAGTCTCTTTTTGGTTCTGACTTTGTTCATTATATTTTGTTTTAGCCATCATGATAATGTTCCTAAAGGATGGACATATTTCAATCCCTTTTAAGGTAGAATTAAAAACCGACTATCTCGTTGGTAAACCAAGCAAGCAATACTATCAAATATACTGTTCTGCCAGCATCGAGGCATAAGATAATATTACTTACTTTCTTCTAACATTTTTTGCACGTAAATGATAATTCCCTCTATCACTTCTATATCTTCATTCCAATTTTTCATACGCCAATCTTTTCCTTTTTCTTCTAACCATATCTTTTTCACTTTTGTAAATAGCCAGATTACTTTTTTCACACCTGCTTGTAATAAGTCTTCTGTGTTTTCCACAAAATAATCTATAGGGCTAGAAAATTTTCTTAAATCTGCCTTTGTGTCTATCTCTATTACCACCTCTGCCGCTATGGGCACAAATTGGTTATATTCCATTTCAATGTATTGTTTTATATCCTCTTTTTTTAAAAATGGCTATATCCAAATTCCGCCAACTGCGAGGCGAAAATAGCCGCTTGCTATCCTTTAAAAGGTGTTTTAATAAAAATTTATGGAGAAAAAATACATACAGAACCCTCATGATGCATTTGTGAAGGAGATCTTATCGCATAAAGAGCAGGCAGAGGATTTCTTAAAAAATTATCTGCCTCAAGATATTTGCAGATTAATTGATTTTGATTCCCTTAACATTGTCAAAGATTCCTTTGTAGATGAAGATTTAAAAGAACATTTTTCTGATCTTTTGTATGAAGTTCAGCTAAGCTCCAGACCTGGTTTGATTTATTTGCTTTTTGAGCACAAAAGCACTCCCGAAAGATTTACTGGTTTACAACTATTGCGTTATATGGTGAAGATTTGGGACCTTTATCTTAAACAGAACCATGAGCCTATTCTTCCTGTTATTATTCCTCTTGTAATCTATAATGGACATAGGAGATGGACAGTTAAAACAAACTTTTCCTATCTTTTTGGAGAAATAGAAACAGAGCTAAATAAATATATACCTGAGTTTAATTATTTACTTTATGATCTGTCCACTATATCAGATGAAGAGATCAAGGGGAGAGTGATATTAAAAGCCACTTTAATGGCCTTAAAATATCTCACAACACCTGAACCAGGCAAATATTTGGATCGTATTTTCAATCTTTTTAAAGATCTTAGTGAGAGTAATACACCTCTTCAATATCTAGAAACACTTCTATCCTATATAGCCAGTGCTAGTGATAAAATAGAAGAAAAAGATATAAAAGAAGCAATAAGACAAATAGGAAAGGGGGCAGATATTATGCCAACACTTGCAGAAAAATGGATAGAACAAGGAGAACAGCAAGGGATGATTAAAGGCAGGGTCTTAGAAGCTCAAGAAATGGTTCTCGAGGCCTTGATAGAGAGGTTTGGACTTATTAAACCAGATTTGTCTGTTAAAATTAAGGGAATAGTTAACAGAGAGGTTTTAAAAAGTCTGCTTAAATTAGC
>JAMOPG010000118.1 GCA_027064715.1 Desulfobacterales bacterium | reverse complement strand
ATAACAAAATCAATGTTTCTTTCAAACTCTTTTTGATCTATTTTAAAAATTATTGGTATCTTTGATTTTATCTGTTCCATTGGATATGATTTATCTTCCACCAATGTTTTTACAATATCCTGTCTTATGTCTTCATAGGTTGTGGCATCTATTTCTTTTCCAGTAAGATAATCTTTTATTTTAAAACCAAGTTTTACCTCGTGCATAAATATTCCTTCCTTTGTTTTTTTCTTTGTTTTTCAATATACATGGCGTCATCGGCCTCCCTAAACAATTTGTTTGGATCTAATTTTTCTGTTGAACTCACAGCGAACCCTATAGACAAACTTATTTGGAATTCTAATTTTTTTTCTTTATTAAATTTAAAAATTGAATCATTAATTCTAGAAATAACCTTTTTTGCTGCTATCTCGCCACCTTGGGGTAAAATTATTCCAAATTCATCACCCCCAAGCCTTGCTACAACATCAGAATTCCTAACGCTGGACTTCAAAATTTTGGCACATGCCTTGATGTATTCATCTCCTATCTTGTGGCCAAAGGTATCATTTACATGTTTTAATCCGTCAAGATCAGCAATAATCAAGACCACTGGAAGGCATCTACAATTTTTTAGTCTATTAAATTCTTCCTCAAAGTAATAGCGATTGTAAAGTCCTGTAAGTGGATCGTGAAAGCTTATAAATCTAAGTCTTTCTTCCAATTCTTTCCTCTCCGTAACATCTATTAAAGATACAAGAAAATGACCATTTGGTAAAAAAGTTGCTACTGATATCACATATTTCTTATTGTTATATTTATCAATAAATGTAAACTCATATTGAATAGGCACGCTTGAAGGGTCAACGCGTCGTTTTTGTTGATATTCCCGTATCCTGGGTAAGTCTTTTTTATCAACAAATTTAGTCCAGTCAAATTTTCCAAGAAGTTCTTTTTTAGAGTAGCCAGAAAATTTTTCAAAGGCCCTATTGGCATCAAGTATAGTATATCCCTCAAATATTACCATGGGAGAAGCTGCCCCCTCAAATAATGTCCTGTAATATTTCTCTTGTTCCTTTAACTTTTGTTTTGCCCGGAGCTCTTCGGTTATGTCTCTAACTATCCCTCTAAACCCTATTTTTTCACCTTTTTCGTTGTATATTAAATCAACTGATGTTTCTACAAAACGCTCCTTTTTTTTGAATGTCTGGATCTTCCAGTCAAAAAACGTAGCTGGCTCTTCTTCCCTAAATACTCTATTAAAAATTTTAAATACTTTTTTTACATACTCAGGCGGAGTATACTCCCTATTATTCATCCCGATTAATTTTTCTTTGGGATATTCCAGTAATTTCGCTAATGCATTGTTAACGTACAAAAAATTTCCACCTAAATCTACTTCAAAGTACCCAAGATTTGATCTTTCTAGAACTCGACGCAGAGACTCCTCTCTTCGCTTAAACTCTCTCTCCATTTTGTGTTTATCTGTAACATCCAACATTTGCCCTAAGATATATATTTCTTTGCCAGTATTCACTGGGTAAATGTAACCTTCTAAATATTTTTCAACACCATGTTTGTCTATTATCTTGATTTTATAAATAGAGAGCCTGTCTCTACGAATAGATTTACTGTTCACTTCAGCGATCAAAAACTCTCTGTATTCTGGATGTAATAATTCCGTAAATTTCATATTCAGAAGTTCTTCTTTACTATAGCCACACAATTTACAAAGCTTTGTGTTAACATAAATAATTAATCCATCTTTATTTAACACGTAGATTCCAAGCAGAGAATTTTCCGCAAGTATTTCAAAATCTATAAATTTTTTGTTAGAATTCATAATGTTTTTGATCCAATTTTCTGATGATTTTAATATAAAACATGATTTATGATTTGTGACAATATCAATAAAAATAATTGATGTTCTTAAATACGATTTTGACCACATTTTTACTTGCATGTCAAGGTTTGATAAGAGGTTCCGACAAAACTTGCTGGGCGGGAGTGGATGAAAGTGCACCTTAATCCTTGACCTCTCAACACTTTGAGGTTAAATATGCTTGTTACTTTTTTAGCTATATTGTAACCAATTAAAATTAAAAGGAGGAGTGATTATGAAAAGAACTTATCAACCAAGCAGACTTAAGATGAAGAGGACCCATGGATTCCTGGTTCGCTCAAGGACAAAAAGTGGCAGAAAGGTGTTAAAACGTCG
>JAMOPG010000117.1 GCA_027064715.1 Desulfobacterales bacterium | reverse complement strand
TTAGTAGTGATATCAATACTATTTAAAGACCATGCAGGAAGAACAAAACGTGGATCCTTAACTGCATCAATCCATGATAGATCTACAACCTTTGTCTTTAACTCTAATATCACATTTTTAAATTGAAACAAAAAATCAATTAAATATCTGGAATAATTAGTTAAATATTCAGTTGCCAGGGAATCAGTAAACTCACCAGTCCCTACCCTAAAAAATTTTTCTCTATTTGAAAAAACCTTATCTAACTCCATGTATAGATCTTCTATATTTGCCCAGACCTTTATGCTATTGTGAGAGAAATATGCCTTTAATATACAATATGAACAATTTAATGGACATCCTTCTCCAATATGTATGATTTTATACCCACAACAATTATAAAATTTAGTTCCCGGACATTTTTTAAAAAATCTTCCCTTATGTTTTAATAGATACACATATCCTTTTTTAAATTCTCTATCATCAAGTCTTATAAAATCGCCATAAATTATAGGAATAGAGCCTGCATTTTTAGAAACAGTGTTAGTTATAAGACTCCTTTTTACTTGATTATCTATAAAGATTCCTTTTATATTTGAAGTTATATAATCACTCATTATGTTAAATTATTCACCATTTAATCGAGATTTATACCAATTAAAAAATTTATCCCATTCATCAATTTTGGGTTTTAAGTCTTCAACTAAATTTTTAAGGGTATATGCATCATCAAATTTTACTTCCATGACAATTTCATCTAATTCAAATTCATTAGGAGCTATAATTTTCATTCTTTTTTCATCAATGATCTTTGAACTCCATTGCAGAAATTCTTTTTCTACACTCCTTTTTAAAGGATAACATCTATCTCTTAAATTATTAAGTATTTTTTGAATTTTGTCATTTGGAGACAAATCCTTTTCTAAAATTTCAAACAAAGGATTTAATAACATTTCTATATCTACTTTTTCCCTTTTTTTTAGTTTGTATAGAAGTTCTAAAAAAATTTTTGATTTATTTTTTCCCCATCTGATGTTAATAAAAAAAGGAAGCAAATATCTTTGCTCCTTTTGAGTAAATTTTTTAAATACTTCTATAACATCCAGAGAAACATTATCTTTAATCAAAATTTCATCAAAAATTTCAGGTAATTTTAACCATTGTAATAAAAGATTAATCTCTTTTTTATTTAAAATATTTTCAAAGATATCAAAGAAGCATTCAGTTTTGTCTCTTTTTTCTATTATTTTATTGAAATATCTAGCACATACAATTATTTTTCCAGAATTTTTAAATTCATGTTTCAAAAATTCTAAGTTTATTAGCCCTTTATAAAAATCATTGGCTTCAACTACAATTGCCTCAATCTCATCTTGTTTACCATCTTGCAATATTTCATATCCCCATATAAGATCAAAATAACTTTGTCTTTTTTCTACAATAATGGGATAGAAACATTTTTTCTTTATTGGTTTAAAATTAAGTCGATCTGCAAATATTTTGGCAAATAGCCAATCGCCACTGGTAATAATTTTATCTTGAGGAATTGATTTTAGAGTCAGAAATTTAACCATCTAAATTGTAAACCTCTATTCTATTTTTACCAGACCTTTTAGCCTTATAAAGTGCCTGGTCAGCCTCTTCAATTAACCTTTCACCTAATTTATCACCTTTGTAGGTAGAAGACACACCGCCACTAACAGTAATCTTTATTCCTGATTCCACTACTTCCCCATCTACGCTTCTGACAATAAAATTATATTTTGCAATACCTTTCCTGATATTTTCTCCAAAATTATACCCTTCTTTTGATTCATATCCTTCCAAAATTACACAAAATTCTTCTCCTCCATATCTTATAGGAAAAAAATTTCCTTTTTTATTTTCAAGGAGTAATGTTTCACCTTTCTTTTTTATTATCTTTGCCACTATTTTTAAAGCCTGGTCTCCAACTCTATGACCATAATTATCGTTTATCTTTTTAAAATCATCTATATCAAACATCAATATACAACATGGAAGAGTATTTTCATTACACTTTTCTAATATTTTATCTAAATTACGAGCTAAAAACTTTCTGTTATATAAAGATGTTAAACCATCTATGTTAACATTTTCATATAAATTTTTTATATCCTCTTCTAGAAGATTTAGTACCTGTCTAAAAGATTGTTTAATTTTTTTTATGGTAAATTCAATATCATCGGTTTTTTCAATTATCTCTATTGTATTTTGTTCAAGATCTTCGATATGTTTTTTTCTTAATTGAGACATTTCAGTAAATCTTTTAATCATCTCATGAGACTCTTCTATAACTTCTTCCAATTTTTTCTTATATGGCTCAAAAAGTATATTGCCAAGCCTTCTATTCACTTTCTCATATTCTGCATCATCAAATTTATTTTTACTGATAACATCAATTAGAAGTTTTTTAATTTTTTTCTTTTGTGTTAAAGTCAAATAGTTATATTCTGCAATATATCTTAAATACAAAATCAAGGTCTGCCATTTACCGTCTTCTGGCACTCCTATTTGTTTAATTTTTTTTAAAACACCTTCAACACTACTTCCCTCACGTGACAAAAACATTATATCTCTCCCTTTATCTTCAAATTTTTCCTCACCCAGATTCATAAAAAACCTCTCAAAATTCCTATTTATAAAATTCTCTATAGGCGAGATAAGTGGCGTACAAATCATATTTGCTGCTTATTTCATAGGGGCTGTGCATGCCCAAGATACCTGGCCCAAAATCAATAATATCCATGCCATACCTAGCCAAAAATTTGGCTACAGTACCGCCTCCACCTTCATCCACCTTACCCAATTCAGCCATTTGCCAGGGAATATTTTTCTTATTTAGCTTATGTCTCAAAAAAGCGATATACTCAGCATTTGCGTCATTTGCTCCAACCTTTCCACGATGGCCTGTAAATTTACAAAAAACTGGCCCATATCCTAGCTTTGAAGCATTGAGTTTATCGTGGAGATCTTGATAATCTGGATCAAGGGCAGCGTGAACATCAGCTGATATAGCCTTTGTGTTTAAAAACACTTCTGAAAGATGACAATTTTCACCCCATATATCAATGATTTCCTCAAGCACATATTCTATGAATCTCGACCTGGCACTTGTAGCCCCTTCAGAACCAATCTCTTCCTTGTCCCACCCAACCAAAACCTGAGTATATTCAGGAACTTCTTGATCCAAAAATGATTTTACTCCACAAAATACGCAAATCCTATCATCCTGTCCATATCCCCCAATGAGGGAGTTATCGAGCCCCACAAATTTAGCTTGATATGCTGGAACGAACTGAAGTTCAGCACTATATAGATCTTCTTCTGTAATTGAATATTTTTGACTTAATATACTTAAAACTGCAAATTTTATTTTATCTTCAACTTCTTCTTCCTCCAGATAGGGCATACTTCCTATAATTGCATTCATCTTTTCTGCCTCAAAGGCCTTTGACAACTTCTTATCATTTTGTTTGTAAGCAAGATGAGGCAAAAGATCTGGAATTACAAATACAGGATCTTTTGGATCTTCTCCAATCTTAATATTCACCTTTGTACCATCTATTTTTACAACAACCCCATGAATTGCCAAAGGGATTGAAAACCATTGATGCTTTCTTATACCGCCATAGTAATGGGTCTTTACCATAGCAAGATATGTATTCTCATATATGGGATGTTGTTTAAAATCTAGCCTTGGACTATCTAAATGTGCACCAATTATTCTAGTTCCTTGTTTTAATAATCTTTTTCCTCTTCTAACTACTATTATACTTTTATCCTTAAACTTTCTATAAAATATAGATTTACTTGAATCACTAGATATATCTCTTTCTATTAATCTATCTTCAATCCATTTTACTGTTTCCCTTTCTGTTTTGCAATTATTTAAAAAATTGATATACTCTTTAGCAAAACTATCTATTTTATTTAACTCATCTTTAAATATTTCGTAACAACTCTTTTGCTTATGGATAATTTCCATAAAAACACCTCCTTAATTTTCTTTTACATAATTATATGCCTGTCTTAATACTTCAGGAATTACTGACAAATCATCTTTAAGCAAGGTCCTCACATCCAACATAAAATAATCATCTTCAATGATACCAACCATGGGAGGATCTGTATCAAGTAAAATTGATCTGAACCTATCCAAATTATCCATAAAATTTGGTTTAATTAAAACAAGATAAGTTGGTAAGTCTTTTTCGGGACTTGCACCACCACCTACCCTTGAATTACCTTTTTTTATTGTAAAGGAATAGATTTCTCTGAGATCTTGTTTTAATCTTTTAACTAGTCTCTTTGCCTTTGCCTTAAGAGTTGAGGGTGGTGTGAGTATTAATTTTAATGTGGGAATTTTATTTTTAGCCTGTGCTTTATCTTTATAAAGCCTAAGAGTTGCCTCTAATGCTGCTAAAGTCATTTTATCTATTCTAAGTGCTCTATTTAATGGATTTTTTTTAATTTTATCGATATACTGCTTTTTACCAACTATAATTCCTGCCTGTGGACCTCCGAGTAATTTATCGCCACTAAAAGAGACAACACTAACACCTTTTTTTATTCTATCTGCTACAGTGGGTTCCTCAATATTCAGCCAGTCAGGGAAATCATAGAAATTTCCACTTCCAAGGTCTTCAATAATTGGAAGGTTGTACCTATTTCCAAGCATCACCAAATCTTGTAAAGGGACTTCTTTGTGAAAACCTATTATTTTGTAATTTGAAGTATGGGCCTTAAATAAGGCGGCTGTGTTTGGGGAAATAGCCTGTTCATAGTCATAGAGATGAGTCCTGTTCGTTGCTCCCACTTCCCGCAAAATAGCACCACTGCTCTTCATTACATCTGGTATTCTAAAAGAACCTCCAATTTCAATAAGCTCACCTCTGGACACTATTACTTCTTTATCTTTTGCAAGCGTATTTAATACGATCAGCACAGCGCCTGCATTGTTGTTTACAACTAACCCAGCCTCTGCGCCAGTTAGTTCTAGCAAAAGGTCCTCAACTAAAGAGTACCTACTTCCCCTTTTACCAGTTTCAAGGGAAAATTCAAGATTAGTATAATAACTACAACCTTTGACAACTGCCTCTACTGCCTCCTGAGATAAAAGAGACCTACCTAGATTGGTATGCACAACCACGCCAGTGCCATTTATGACTCGTCTATACTTGGGTCTTGTTGCTTTTTTTAAAAAATTTACAACAAAGTCTCTTTCAACCACTTTTTTAACTTGGTCCTTGTTTTTTATTTTTCCATTTTTAATATCTTGTCTTAAAGAATTTAAAAGATAATCTATTTTATCCTTAACAAGTGTTCGTGGGACAGTGGTGAGTTCTTTTTCTGACTCTACTAATTTTAATAACACATCAACAGAGGGTATATATTTAAATAATTCCCTATTCAAGATTAACCTCCTTATTAAGAAGGATAGTTTATTGGTCCTACTGGACATTTTTGAGTAACAAACTCTTGACCAAATGACAAACAATTTATATAATAGATTTTTGTTAGCGCCCGTAGCTCAGCAGGATAGAGCAATGGACTTCTAATCCATGGGTCGGGGGTTCGAATCCTCCCGGGCGCGTAAACTAATAAATAATAATTTAAGTCTGTTAGGAGAAAATCTTAACAGGCTTTTTTTGTGGCCAAAATCTATGGGTGCCCCACAAGACATCTTTCCTTTTTAAATGGCCCCCTTAAAACTCATACCACATTTTTGTGAGCCGTTATTTATTTTGGAAGAAAGAAAAAAATAGAAAAATAAATAAGGGAGTTATAGTTGATTGGTTTTTGGAGAGTCTAGAAGCCGTGAAAGAATTGTTAGGATAATAATTCCAAGAATTATAATGATTGGGGCAAGGAGGAGAAAGAAGAAAAATAAATCTGTGATGGCTTTAGCCCATACAACTCCTCTGTCCGCTAGATAAGCAGCAATTAAAAGAGAAATCACAGCAAATTTTTTCCAGTGTTTGAAAATGAAGGATCTAAATTTATCCATATATATCAGTTAGTCCATATAGAGAGTCTAGTCAATTTATTTTTTTTAGAGACCAAGAATTCTCTGCTAGAACTAATTTAATTCTATGGTTCTATTTTTTATAGAAAAAATAATTATAATTTTTCCCCTCCTCCTATAAATGCTACCTTTCAATCATCGAGAATTTCTGTTTATAGTCTATGATGCTCCGTTGAGATTTAACCGTTGTATTTAAAACTTGGTAACTATTCCAAAATATATACAAAAGACTTGAAATATCACCAATTGGTTATATCCTGTATTATTTTTATTTGAGGGCATTACTCTACAAATAACTTTGATAGAACCACTTAATACTCTGGCAACCGTTTTGACCAGTGGTAAAAATTTATTTGCAAAATTATACCAATGGGAAATAGGCCATTGATCCCGTGATATTTGCTTTTGGATATGTTACTATTAGACCATCAATAGAAGCTTACTAAAATTTCATTTGCGAACCTTCTTTAAGGGTTTTTGCAAACACTTAAAATGTGAAGCACTTTTTTGACCAAAATTTTGACAAAGCCTGCGCCACGTTGTGCCGTAACCCAACCCCAGCCAGGAAGGACCCACACGCCCAGAACGGCCTTTATTTCGCTTTTTAGGCTTTAGCTCATATCCACACGAGCTAATTCTACCCCTACCTTGTCAGTAGGTATGATTTAGCTATATAAAAAGGCTAAAAGGCAGTCCTATGGTCATATCTGGCCAAGCCACAAGACTGCCTATGATTATGTTTGGCTACAGGGCTATTTTTTATATGGATGATAAGGGTATAATGGACAGCTCTTCATCTGACATGAAGTTATCCCATCAGCATACCAGCAAGAACATTCATAACACTTGGCCAACATTGCCTCTTTTCTGGTAATTTTTTCGCCTTTTAAAAATTTAATATATTCCTTTTGTCCTTGTGCTTTTTTGCCAAGTCTTTTGACTTCTTGAATTTTATCCATTGCTTACTCCTTGGCAGTATATTTTTTGTGATCTTGTGGGATGGTTCAATTGTTAGGCTCTCGGTTATAACTTAGTCTAGGGTGGAGGTATTACCTTTTATCTATTAGAGACCGTATTTGTTCCCTCAACAACTTTTTGTTTCCCTTGCCTGTAAAGGTCAATTATCTGGCCATCATATCTTGCCAACCATTCACTAACTTGTTCGTCAAAATAAACCAAATGAGATATACGTTGAAAAGCTTTCCAGATTGCATATGCCCCGCCTGGAGGTTCAATAAGCCTAACTCTATTTTCAATCCCTTCTCGCAAGTCAATCTTTACTGGATGTCTCTTTAACAGTTCTTTGAGTTCCCGCACAGTTGGAGCCTCCTCCTCTTCCTTCTTAGCTATATCTTCGGACTGTCCTGGATATAACGGCCTACCTATACCCTTATCTATAAGCCTTTGAGCTAAAGAAGTAACAACTTCTATAATGTCTCCAGGAGAAAGTTCTTTGTCCCCTATTGTGCATGGTTCTAAAATTTGCATTCTCATTAATACCTATCCCCTTTTTCCCCCTTTATTTTAATTTCAACATTATCATCCAAAAATATTGCCTTTACCTTATTACCCGCTGTTTCATCCGTAACATCGTAACAACTCAAAGATTTCAATGAGTTATCTATTTTTTTATCTGTAACACATTCATTCTCTGTAACGGTTTGATTTTTTGATAACTTATTAATATTATTGTAATGTTCCGTTGTTACGGTTTGAATAGGGGTATTAGAAGGGATATACCTTTTAAAAACTTCCTCAAAGGCTTTGACCTCATATCCTTTATAAGTCCGAAAGCCATCTCTGATGGTTTTAGGATGAATACCAAAGGGTTTAAGTAGTCTTGCTAGGCTGTTTGGTGTCATGGGCTTTCCTCTTTTCCATTCTCCCCATGGTCTATCTTCAAGTTTAACTAACTCATCAACCAGTTCTGCGGAGGCAATCTTTTCTATTTTACCTTTTTCTTCAAAAATAAATTTGATGTCTTTTAATAGTTCCTGGGCTAAAGAAGTCTCTTCCTCTATGCTCTCAATAGCCAACATGGCATTTTGGGCCTTTTTAAACCATTCTTCACCTGCTACTTCAGCGATAGCCAATAAAGGTAGCCAATTGTCTTTGGCCCTATCGTTATTTACATTTATCTCTTTCCTGACCTTCTTAAACATCTCCTCATTGTCTAAAGTCCATCTCAATATTTTTTGTCTAATTGGTTTCATCCTATCTTTAAAATCTAGCTCCAATCTTTCAGTCCTTTCTGTGGTTAATTTCCTCTCTAATCTTATGTCTATGGCTCTATCAGCAAGTGTGTCTGGGAGATTTCCAATAAAAGCAATGGCTTTGGGACACCATGTAGAAAATTTTTTTGGTTCAAAATCATCATTCATCTTTTCACTTCTAACAGTAAAAGCGGTGTCTTTCGTATGGCCTGAGTTAAGGATTCCTGTTAATTCCTGGTTGTCTTTTAAGAAAGTATCGGCCTCATCTATTAATAAAGTAGGCTTGTATTTTTCAATAACTCTAAATAAAGCCGAAGGGGTAATATTTGAAGCCAGGATTTCAGCTTTAACAAGACCTCTTAAAACTCTTAATAGGGTGGTTTTACCACATCGCTTTTGTGGTGAAGATATTCCAAGTATAGGAAGAATAAAAAAGCAATCATAGCAATACGTTAAAACAGTCCAGAGAGATACCGCAATTGCCTGTTTTTCGTTCAATACCACATGTTTTCTTATTATAGTATAAATCTCATCTAAAAGCTCTTGTCCATTAACTTCTTCATTGGCTGGCTTCAGCTGTTCAATAAAATCTTCCTTCCCATTATCTTTTTCAGCTTCTCTATTTCTTGCCTTTACTTCTTTATCCAGGGTGGAAAGTTTTAATCCTAAAGCCTTACTAGCGATTTTCCTTATAAAGTCATACTCACTTGGAGATAATAAGGCCAGCCTCTTAAATACCTCCTCTCTCTCTTTCTGTATATATTGAGGATATTCAGCCTTCTCTATTTGTTTTCTAACTTCCTCAAGACATTCTAAGATAAGCAAATCGTTAAAGTCTGTTGGTTTAGTGGAGGTATCTTTAAAATGGGGTATGGCTATTTTTGCTAAAACTTCTTTGGCTGTTTCTATAGCCTTAGTAACTCCAGGATTGCCCTTAGTCCATTGGTCATTGTCTGAACAGATTATAATTTCAGCATTAGGGAAATTATTTCTAAAGACCTTAGCCACTGATTTTAAGTTCCCAGCATTAAAAGCAATAACAACAGTGCCTTCTCCATCTATCGCCTGATAGATACTTGCTCCAGTGGCATATCCCTCACAAATGTAAATAGGGAAACCTGAACCAATTTGAAAAAAATTCCCTTTTATAGATGAACCAGATAAGAATTTTTTATCGCCGTCCTCGTAAATGTATTGCAGTCCGAGGAGGTTTTTGTTAATATCTCTTATAGGAATTATTAAGGCATTGCCTAATTGCTTAATTTCACCAATTGGCTTAATGCCTTTCTTAACTAGGTAGGGATGTTTGGCGTCTGGCGGTTTAGCTTTTTTTAATAGCTCAACCGCCTTTCTTTTTGCCTCCTCCTTTTTGCATTGAATCTTTCTGGTTATTTCCTCTTGTTTTTGTCTAATTATTGACCTGTCTTTGGGTGATAAACTCTCAATTTCCCTTGAATAGAACGTCTCTTTTATGCCTGACCTCCAGTCTCCAAAAGAACCAGCTACAAAATTATTATGGCTAAAAAACACATACCATCCAGCTTTATCACTTGGCCTGCCATTAGTTGAAAACCTATGAATCTCACCATCAATCACAATTTCATCTGATCTTAGATTACAAGGAATACCAGCTTTTCTTATGGCTGTTATAATGCGGTCAATAATGTCTGTTACGTCCGCATCTATTATTTTCATTATTTATGCCCCCTCAAGGCATCTAAGTATATGCCTATTGGTCACTATAACCGTTATAACCAACTAAAATTTAATAATCTTTGAGTATTCTAGAAATCCTTTAAGGTCTCAAATCTTTTAGCACGTTGCTCTGACTCTTTTGCTTTTTGTTTTACAATCTCTTGCCATTTCTCCAATTGAATAAATAACCTGCGGTTTATTTTGAGAAAGATTTGAGGGTGACGACCAATTGAATGCCACTTCCTTAATGTTTTTGGTGAGAAATAAATCCCATGCCTTTCTAATAGTTCTTTATCTTTTACAGGGATAAGTGTGCATTTTGTCATTTTAAAACTCCTTTTTTTAGCTTTTTTATAGTTATCCTTTGTTGACTTATTTTAACCCTAATGTTACACACTTCATACTTCAAGTGTTACAGTTTATTTTTTTGAAAAAAGTGTAACATATATTTGGGGGATACCGCTTATGTCGTTAAAAGAAGGGTTAGAGGACAAGGGGATAATTGAAATTATTTCAAAAAGGCTACCTGAAAATCTTAAAAGGAGTTTCCTTGAAGGTTACTTATTTGCTAGGTTTTCCCTATGGGACCGTTTCACCATAAAAGAGACAAATTATGGGGATATTATTTTTAGTTTTTGGATTAATAAAGAGGATTACCCATGTAGCAAGGCGTTCCTACAAAATTTCCTTTTGCGCCAGCTCAAGGATTTTTGTATTGGACTTTATATGTTCCTCCATAAAGTGCCAACCAAGAGGCGAATCCTTTTTAAACATTCTTTCGGTGAAGGTCACATAAAGAAAAAAAAATCTGAAAACTTTGAAAACTTAGATAGTCCTTTTAAATCATCCCTTATTAAAATGTATGTTTTAAATATTTCTGTTTGTGATAAAAAAGCTATTGCCACTGAGGCTGAAGTTTTAAACTATATCTTAACCTATTGGCATAATTTAGCAGTAGCAAAATCAGAAAAGTGCATGACAGTAAAAGCCATTAAAAAAGGAAGTTACTTTCCTTTTTATGAAATTTATTCGTTTTATCCAGAAAAACTAGAAGCCTTTCTTGAAAATCCTCCAGAGTCTTTTTTAGAGATAAAAAACAAATTGGTAAAAGAAGGCATAATAACAAAGAATTACTTTTTGAGACCTGGTAAAACAATAAGCGATCTTAAGCGCTCTTTAAACCAACTCCTAAAAACCAAATGCCCAATATGTGGCAGTGATTTTATTAAGGACAATAAATCTAAAACCACTTGTGGTCATCCCAATTGTAAGGTCCTAAAAAGCAGATTAAAAAAGAAAATGGCGCCTTATGTTGGATTGTCTAAAGAGGATTTTTGTAAAAAACTAGTGGAGGTAGATAAAAAACGACTAGAAATAAACAATAGAAGGGGTAGAAATGCCCAGAAAATAGCTAACTTGCCTCAATTGGCTGATATTCTATACAATGAATTAATAGCCTGAAAAACAAGACTCTCTGTCTTATTATATTTATTATTAAGACACGTCGTCTGGACTAAGAAACAAGTTATCCATTAAGCGATATTTAACCACCCAGGTAAATTAAACCAAGATAAAATTTACCCACCTGGTTAATACGCCAAAATAGATATAGAGAACTTATAATGTTGCCAAAAGGATTATACAGTTATCTGAAAGGCCATACTCTTAGTTTGAGGGATGGGCATATTTTCAGCCTTTAAGCCTTCCAGATGAAACCTGATAGCTTCACGCATATTTTGAATAGTCTC
>JAMOPG010000116.1 GCA_027064715.1 Desulfobacterales bacterium | reverse complement strand
TATATCACAAAGGCGGAGCATCTATTGGGCAATGGCTGGGTAGTTCCATTAGCGCTTACTATGCTACTAGGAATCTTTTATATTACTATGGAAAAGAAGATCTATTAAGATGTTTCAAATTATTAGAGAATGTCTATTGGAAGGAATTAAAAAAGACTCCTGATTGTATAAAAGGATTTGTAGAAGGAGTTAAGGATTTTATAATCGGCAAAAAAGGTAAGGTTAATTTATCAAACTTGGATTTCAAAAAATGGACAGATTGGCCTGATCTTAAATTAAAAGAATTTGCAGAAAGATTTGTTCATGACATAAACAAATTATCTCTGATAAAATTTTTAAGCTTTGCACAAAGTTTTTTGTTTAAAAGATATGCAAAAATACTTTCAGACAAAGAAAAGGCTGTTTTAAAATATAAACAAGGGGAAGAAGCATTCGATAAAGGAGATATAAATAAAGCAGTGGAGCTTTTTGAAGAAGCTATTCTGTTAGATCCATTATTTGCTTTAGCATATAGCAACCTTTCTGCTGTGTATTGGCACATAGGAGAAAAAATGAAGGCACTGGAATATATATCAAAGGCGATGAAGATATCTCCTGATAATCCAGATATCATGTGGAACTGTGCCCAAATAATGATGGGTCTTGGTTTTATTGAGGAAGCAAATGAAGTATATCATAATTATAGATTAATAGAGCAAAAAAGGGCTATAGAGAAACAACAGGATGAATTGTTAAAGAAGATGTATAGACCAGATATAAAAAAATTAATAGTTTTTTTAACTCCAGGAGAGGATATAGTAAATGGAGGAATATTATCTATTTCCTCTATCTTCAAAGAAAGCACAAGACTAAAAGACATACATGGCTCAGAAGTAATTATGTGCACTATTCCTGGTGAGCCTATTTTGCTGAAATATACTAAATTTAGTAATGAAAATTACATATTTAGATTTTCTCAGGTAATCTCATATTTCTACAATCTCAAAGAGCTTATTATCCACATACCTGAGTATGCTATTAGTAAATTTTTATATGTATTAACAAATAATTATCTTTCAAGACTAAAAGAAATAGATAAAATTTATTTTAATATAATGTTACAAAATATACAGTTATTACCAAATGGATATGATCTTTGCATAAATAAATTAAAGAAAATAGGAAAAGTAACATGTACTACTGCTCATGATCAGTATTCAACATTGGATATAAGGAAAAAGTTAGGTATTCCTCTGCACAAACTTTCTACCTATGTAAGCCCTGAATTCTATAATAAAAAAGATTATAAAGATAAGGAAGACCTAATGATAGTTTCTCCAGACCCACATCCTCAAAAAACAGAAGTACTAAATACTATTCGTAATCGCTTACCTCATATAAAAATTCAGGTAATAAAAAATATGACCTATGAGGAATATAAGAATTTGATATCTAAGGCTAAATGGAGTTTGACTTTTGGTGAAGGATTGGATGGCTACTTTATAGAGACTATCTTTAGTGGTGGAATAAGCTTTGCTGTATATAATCAAGATTTTTTCACTGATGACTTTAGATCTCTAAGAACTGTGTATAAGGATTATAATTCATTGATAAAAAATATATGTTCTGACATTCAATACTTAGACAATGAAGAGGAATATAATAAATATCATAAACAGCAATTCAAAATTTGTAGTTCTCATTACAACTATAAAAAATACATTGAAAATTTAAAAAAGTTTTACAAAGGAGATTATACATATAAATAGAAAGGAGAACTTATGATTACCGTTACTAAGACAGATCTTCCTCCATTAAAAAAATATATAAACTACTTAAATAAAATATGGCAGAATAGATGGGTAACAAATAATGGAGAATTCTTAGTGCTTTTAGAAAAAAAACTAAAGGAATATCTAAGGGTAAAAAATTTGATATGTGTTAGTAATGGAACATTGGCTCTTTTTATAGCACTAAAGGTGCTTAAGATTAAAGGAGAAGTTATTACAACTCCTTTTACATTTGCTGCAACTACAAATGCGATAATATTAGCTGGTCTTAAACCCGTATTTGCTGATATAGACCCTGAAACCTTTAATATTGATCCTGATGATGTAAAAAAGAAGATAACACCTAATACCAGTGCTATATTAGCAACTCATGTTTATGGAAATCCATGTCATGTGGATGCATTAAAGAAAGTTGCAGACAAATATAATCTAAAATTAATTTATGATGCAG
>JAMOPG010000115.1 GCA_027064715.1 Desulfobacterales bacterium | reverse complement strand
CCAGGCAACCTCTGCTGTAAAAAACATCCCAACAGTGGCAAAGATCCCTGGCGGCGCAACAATAGAGAGGAAAACACCTTTTGAATTTAATTCACAGGACAAGATTACAATTTCCTTAGATATCAGAGATTTTTCTACCACTGAAAAAATAGTAAAGCAAATTAATGAAAAATTAGGTGGGAATTTTGCCTTTGCAAAGGATATATCCACCATAGAACTCAAGGTTCCACCACAATTTAAACACAATTTAGTACCATTAATGGCAACTCTAGAAAATATGTATGTAACGCCAGATTCCAGGGCAAAGGTGGTTGTGGATGAGAAAACCGGCACCATTGTAATAGGTTGGGATGTAAGAATATCTCCTGTTGCAATTGCTCAAGGAAATCTCCAGGTAGTTATAAAGGAATCTCCACAGATCTCTCAGCCTGCACCATTTAGCCTTGGAATCACTGCAGGAGTGCCTAGAACACAGGTCAAGGCAAAAGAGGAGATAAAGAAATTAAAGATAATAAATGGTGCCAGTTTAAAAGAACTTGTAGATGGACTAAATGCAATTGGTGCATCCCCAAGGGATATGATCTCCATCTTAAGGACACTTAAAGCTGCTGGAGCTTTACATGCAGACCTGGAGGTATATTAAATGATAAAAACAACTATTAACCCTAACATATTAAAAAATAATCTGAATCTAAATCAGGTCGCTCAAAAATTGAGCTCTGTTAAAACTTCCAAAGCGGGAAATGATAAAGAAAAACTAAAAGAGGTATGCACTGATTTTGAAGCCATTTTTATTGAGAAGTTATGGGGAGAGATGAAAAAAAGTGTGTCAAAAAATGGTCTTTTTTCTGACCCTATAAATAATCAGTATATAGAGCTTTTTGACTTTGAATTTGCAAGAAAATTGGCACAAGAAGGTGGTATAGGGCTATCAAAATTTCTATATAACAATCTGGTAAATCAGCTTGAGAAAAAGAGTGAACACATAAGTGAACCAAAAAATATTAAAATCCAAGGCACAAAAAATATCCAGAAAAAAATAGAGCCGCTAGAACAAATAGAACAAGATAGCGATATTCTAGATAAAGTAAACAAAATCGCAAATGAAATAGAAAAAAAACACGACTCGAAAAGACCACTTGAAATTCTATTGCCAGTTCAAGGCAAAATATCCTCTTATTTTGGTATGAGGATAGACCCTTTTTTAGGGGTAAAAAAAATGCACAATGGCATTGATATAGCGGCTCCCATTGGAACAGAGATTAAGGCTGCTACAGATGGAGAGGTAATTTTTTCTGGTGAAAAAAAGGGATATGGAAAAGTTGTAATTATTAAAAACAAAGCAGGATTAGAAACAATTTATGCACATAATAAGGAAAATCTCGTCCATATTGGAGATAATGTAAAAAAGGGAGACATAATAGCTAAAGTGGGTTTGACGGGAAGAACCACCGGCCCCCACGTCCACTTTGAGGTAAGGATTAATAATAGACCAGTAAATCCCTTAAAATTTATTGATAATGCATTATATACCCAAAATTTTCTAAGGACAAAGGGATAAACAAAAATTAAAAATAAACGATAAAAATATAAAGACCAGGAGTCCATTAAAATGGAAAGGATAGTTAATTCGTTAAAGAGGCAGCTAAAGGCCCTGGGTGTTTTACATTCCCTACAAAAACAAGAATATAACATATTGCTAAAAAACAACAAAAAAGAATTGTCTAAAAACCAGTTTGCAATTCAAAGATTGCTTTATCAACTGCAAAAAGAGAAACAGGAACTATTAGATGTTCTTGAAAAAGAATTCAGAGTAAAGAAACTTTCCCAGCTACCTGAGCTCATAAATTCAGAGAATCAAAAAAAGGAGTTGAAACAATTAATTGAAAAAATAAGGATAAAAGAAAATCAATGCATGGAACAGGCCACAAAAAATGCAGACCTTGCAATAGCATATCTAGAGCAGACCCGGGATCTTGTTAATTTTTTATATGATCAAATAAGACCCAAGGCCAGGGATGTGTATTCAAAATATGGCACATTAAATACCAAAACCACTGGTCCATGTATTGTTAGCGGGAGGTTATAGATGCCTGGTATAGGATCAGTCTTAGACATAGGTAAATGGGGTCTGTTTACCTCGCAGAGCGCAATAGAGACCACTGGTAATAACATAGCAAATGTAAATACGCCTGGTTATTCCAGAAGAAAGGTCATTATTGAAGAGGCGCCC
>JAMOPG010000114.1 GCA_027064715.1 Desulfobacterales bacterium | reverse complement strand
ATGCCAGTAATTTCCTACTTGTGATAAGTCAAAATCAAATCTCAAAAAAAACGATAAATATAAAGAAATGACAAATATTAAAATATCTGTTATTAAAAAGAACAAGAGTCTTTTGATTCTGGTGG
Organism: Desulfobacterales bacterium; assembly: GCA_027064715.1. Taxonomy (GTDB): domain Bacteria; phylum Desulfobacterota; class Desulfovibrionia; order Desulfovibrionales; family Desulfothermaceae; genus Desulfothermus. Next base: position 2,135 of record JAMOPG010000114.1, on the reverse strand, counting down.
GTTTAAAAAAGTTTTTCATTTTGACAAGCATTCCTTTAACTTTCCTACAATGAATACAATATCATCGTAGTCAAGGTCCGTTCCACTTGGCAAACAAATCCCACGGTTAAATAGGTCTTCACTTACTCCGTTTATATATGCCAGAGATCCTTTAAAAACAGGTTGCATATGCATTGGCTTCCAGAGAGGCCTTGTCTCAATATTTAATAAAGCCAGCTTTTTAACAATTTCAAAGGGGTTGCTTCTTTTAAATGTCAAGGTTGTCAACCATTTATTAGCGTATGCATGGGGAAGCTCTTCCATAAACTCAATTTCATCCACATCAGATAGCAATTTTTTGTAAATATCAAAGATCTCACGCCTTCTCCTTATTCTATATTCAATGGTTTCTATCTGAGATAGTCCAACTGCTGCAAGAATATTACTCATCCTATAGTTATATCCATACTCTTTGTGTTCATACCACAGCTCGTCTTCTTTAGCCTGAGTTGAATAAAATCTTATTTTTTTTGCAAGATACTCATCATCCGTTACAGCCATGCCACCACCAGAGGTAGTGATAATTTTGTTGCCATTAAAAGAGTAAATACCCACCTTTCCAAAGGTGCCTGTATGTTGATTTTTATATGTAGCTCCTAAAGATTCAGCAGCATCTTCTATTAATATAATGTCATTTTCTTTGCAAATTTCCACTATTTCATCTATTTTTGCTGGATAACCGTAAAGATGAGTAAGTACAAGGGCCTTTGGATGTATTCCTTTTTTGTTCAAGTCATCAATTGCAATTTCTAATAAACTTGGATCAATGTTCCAGCTTTCATAATCACTGTCTATAAACACAGGCGTTGCATTTTGATATAAAATTGGCGCAACTGAACCAATAAAAGTAAAGGTAGAGGCAAGGACATAATCTTTTTCTTTTACTCCAATCACTCTAAGGGCAAGGTGTATAGCTGCTGTCCCAGATGAAAGGGCAACTGCATACTTCGCCTTTGTAAACTCACATACGGCTTTTTCGAATCTATTTATAAACTCCCCAACAGGAGCAAGGTAATTGCTGGACAATACTTCCCTGATGTATTTTAATTCAGTTCCTGTTTGATAGGGGGGGGATAAAAATATTTTTTTATTCATTATTTTTTATTACCCTCCCAGGATTCCCAACAACAATGACGTTGTCTGGGATATTTTCTATAATTACTGCACCGGCTCCAACTAAAACATTTTTTCCTATGATAATATTTTGTTTGACACAGGCACCAATTCCTATTTGTGTATATTTACCAACCTTTACTCCTCCTGCTAAAGAAGCATTAGGAGATATATGGACAAAGTCACTTATCTGACAATCGTGTTCAACTACCGCAGATGTATTAATAATACAACCTTTTCCTAGAGTCGTTGAACTATTTATTACTGCATTGGGGAAAATAACTGTACCTTCCCCAATAGTAACATAACTTGATAAGATAACACTAGAATCAATAAGAGATGCAATATTGAATTTATTTTTTTTTAATTTTTCAAAAATTACTTCACGTATTTTATTATTACCAATACCTAATGCAAAATTTTTTGTATAACTTTTTACATCCTCAAATGAAAAAACTTGGTAATTTAGAAGATTCTTCTTGCTTTTATCATCATCAACAAATCCTTTAACAATAAGGCCTAACCTAAGTGCTACATCCAATACAACCTTCCCATGGCCACTCGCACCATATATGTATATTTCAGTTGTTTCCATTAAACTTCTCCATGGTTACATGGCCCTTTTGAGATATTCCCTCTCTTTTAAGTACTTTTATTGCAGTTAAAAAGATTATTTTTACATCAAGCCAAAATGACTGATTTTCCACATAATAGATGTCATATTCAAATTTTTCTTGCCAGCTAAGTGCATTTCGTCCCATAACCTGGGCCATGCCCGTAATTCCTGGCTTCACCTCATGTCTCTTTTTTTGTCTCTCATTATACAAAGGTAAATATTCAATAAGTAAAGGTCTAGGTCCAACAAAACTCATATCTCCTTTTAACACATTAAAGAGTTGTGGTAATTCATCAAGACTCAAACTACGAATAATTTTACCAAGACCTTTCAATCTTTTTTCATCTGGTAGTAAATTGCCGTTTTC
>JAMOPG010000113.1 GCA_027064715.1 Desulfobacterales bacterium | reverse complement strand
CTGTTAGTATATTTTTGTGCTTTTGTGATATTAACACACATGGTTCGTAAAAAACTTGTTGCTGCTACGTAGATGTCCGGTGGAGGCGGATAGATCAAGCAGGAAAAGAGTGGTGTCAGCCCTTGACATAGGACAAATCAGATAGAGCGGACAATCGCTGAACAAAAATGGTCATCGCTTCGCGAAAAGAACCTACTACGTGGGGTAGGTTAAAAAAGTTTTGAATTTTGAGTTGAAAGGAAAGACGGGAAGCATTTTCTTATGGTTATTAAAGGATTCATTTGGGTTGCTGATATAATTGATAAAATTGAAGGTAAACATGGACTGACATTTCTGTATTTTTTATCTATAAGACCACGCATGAAGCCTTAATTGTTTCTGCCCGTGCAATGACAGAAAGGGAGAGAAAATATTTATGCAAAAAGGAAAAGGTAAATCAGCAAAAAAGCGAGATATTCTGCCTGAAGAGTTTCGTTCTATCTCAGAGGCTGCAAACTTTTGGGATAATCATGATTCCATCGATTATGAAGATGTAGTGGAAAATGTTGATTTTCAGGTAGATATTAAACGCCGAGTCTATTTGGTGCCCATTGCCGGTCAGATTTTGGATGACCTTCGGAAAAAGGCCAGAGCACAGGGGCTATCTACTGAAACCATGGTAAATCTTTTACTTATGGGGTCACCCTTGACATAGGACAAGTTAGGGATAGGAAACGTTAGGCGGGAGGGGTCAAGCATTGAGTTAATTCTCATTGCCTTTTTGGTTTTTGGGCGGCAATTTTGTTATAAAAGCAGTAGAAAGTGAACTGAAAATCAGAGAGTTTGTTATTGCTAAAATCGAGTAATTTTGACCTAGGTAAAAAGGAGGTGAAATTTTATGGAGACATTAGCTACACAATATAAAAAAGACCTTTTAAGGGAAATAGAGGAACTATCATCTGAGAAAATAAAGGAGGTCCTGGATTTTGTCTATTTTATTAAGGTTAAGGAGGTTATTGATCCTGCCCAGGCTTACTTCTGGACAAAAAAGTGGCAAGATATGGAGAGAGAAGCAGATAAGGATAAGGAAACAGGCAATATTATTGGAAATGGAACGGTAGAAGGCCTTCTCAGAGGACTTAAAGGATGAAAATAAAAGCTTATAAAAGTTTCCTAAAGGCTTATCACAAGTTGCCAGAAAATGTTCAAAAGAAGGTCGACAAGCAAATAGCGCTTCTCTCGAAAGACTTCAAACACCCATCGTTGCATACCAAAAAGATAAAAGGTAGAGAAGGGATTTGGGAAGCACCGGTAAATTAAAATGGCATAATCCTCTGGTATAATTATTTTGTCAGTAAGCCCACTGAGCCAGACGCGAAGGGAAAGGATCAGCTTGATAATAAAAATTTTGGATGTATAATTTGGATCTCAAGTTTCTGAGTTGGCATAACATGCTGGAACTATTATAATTTTTGTTACAGAAATACCATTTTTTGATATTTGCAGTATTGTACGTTTAATTAACGCTATATATAAACATATTGTTATCAAATACAGCAAATTTAATACAATAAAAGACTTTTACGGTATTTTTGTTGATATTTCAAGATGTTAAATCAAGTCAGAAACTTGAGTTTGGATATAAGCTAGGGAGGTAAGACGTGAGATTGAAGAAAATTGTAAATGCTTTGGTTTATCCTGGAGAAAGGGGATTTGTGGCTGAGTGTGTAGAAATCGCTGTAGTAACACAAGGCAGTACATTGGATGAGACTATAAGAAACCTTAAAGAGGCTGTAAAATTACATTTAGAGGGTGAAAATCTTACTGAATGGGGGTTGGCAGAAAATCCAACACTCGTTGTAACATTAGAAGTAGAGCCTGAATATGAGCAAACTGAAGCAATTGTCGGGTAGTGATGTAATAAAGATATTTAATTCTTTTGGATTTGTCATTCGCTCTCAAAGAGGCAGCCATGTTAAACTTAGAAGGACAACTCCTCAAGGTGAAAAACAGGTTTTAACAATACCTTATCACCCTTCCCTAGATAAAGGAACGATTAAAGCAATAATCAGGCAAGCAAGTCGATTTATCTCAATATCTGAACTTCATAAATATTTTTATACTGATTAATCCATATCAGTAATGGAAAGACAAGAAAGGGGTCAGCCCTTGACATAGGACAAGTTAGGAAACATATCTGGGGTCAGGTCTTGTCAAAAATTGAGGGACGTCCATTTGTAAATCAGTAATTCAATTTTTCTGTTGGTCTCTATCGGGAGATTAATCCGCACCCT
>JAMOPG010000112.1 GCA_027064715.1 Desulfobacterales bacterium | reverse complement strand
AACTACTTCGGGACTGGTGACGGAAGAAACGGTATTTTTGTAAAAATCAAGGCATGTTTTATTTTGGATCCTTTTGCCCTCATTTATTTTGACACAGGGACTTATATCTTGACTAAATTTTGAAAATGGAATGCCTGTTCCGTCTATTAGATAAACATTGGAATCAGTGGCTTTGGAAATGGCATCCTGAAAATCTTGCCAGTATTTCAACGGAAGACTAAGAAAAAAGTCAGTTGTCATTTTGGCCTTTCCTTTTTATTTTAACATCTCTTTTTTATCAAGCTTTCCTAAAATTTTTATTCCGTGGGGGGTAATCTCAAACTCTCTCAAATCTCTGCTATGGGGTGTTCCTCTGGCCTTTAGGATTCCCAAGACCTTTTTAATGGTTGCCTCTTCTTCTATATAGCGCAAAAATATTGTATTATCAAAGATAGAGGAAATTCCCATGTCGCTGACCACAAGCTGAGAAAAGGGATTATTATTTAGCACAGTAAATATACTGGTGATATTTTTCATTTTGAGACGTTGGGTTAATGCCCAAAGGTAATCTTTATATTTCTGGATATCTATAACTTTTTCAAAAGATGTTATACTATCCATTACAAATCTCTTTATCTTATTATTTTCAATATCATCAATAATTTCATATAGATGTTTGTCGACATCAAGTTCTATAGGAGATACAAATTTGAGAGAGACTAATTCTTTTGCAATCAATCTATCTATATCCCATCCCATGGATTGGGCGTTTGTTTTAAGTTGTGATACAGGCTCCTCAAAGGAGAGATAGAGACCTCGTTCCCCTTTATTTGCTCCTTCTATTATGAATTTAAGGGAAAATATTGTTTTACCTATGCCTGTTCCTCCTGAAAGTGCCGTTAAAGTACCCTGTTTTAATCCTCCTGAAAGCATTTCATCCAACTCAGGGATTCCAAATCTTTCCCTTTCATCAGAGGTAACTTCATATACAAGTTCTTTATCACTTGGCCTTATCCTCGGGAAGAATTCTATGCCCTTTGAGCTAATTTGGAATAAGTGTTCTCCTTGATCAAAAGCTGTTCCCCTCATTTTCAAAATACGCAAATATCTTTTCTGAAATTTTTTTTCTTCCCCTCCATAAAGATGAAAGATGCCGTCGGCAATGGCAAATTCACTTAATGTAGTAACTTCTTCCTCCTTATATTCTCCTATGAGGAATACAGTAATCTCCCATATGGAAAGCCTTGCAGCAAGTTCAAAGACAAAGGATCTAAATTCTTTTTCCTCAGAGAAAAAGTTTCTTATAGCTTTAAAACTATCAATCACCACTATGTTGGGGCAATGATTTTTAATGAGCTGATCTATATATTCCAGAGTATTTTGCCATTCTTCTTTACGCAGACAGGCTACCAGATCTCTATAAATAAATTTATCTTCTAATAGATTATCATCAAAAAATTCAAATTCTTTTAAATGCCTCACCATCTTAAATTGAGATTCTGAAATAGTGGTAAGATATATAGTTTTTAAACCAATTTTTGCGCAATTAAAAACAATATTCTGAACAAAAATGGTCTTTCCACTTCCAGGAGCACCAGAGATAATATTAATGGAATATAATGGTATTCCCCCATTTAAAATCCTGTCTAAATTTTTTACTCTGGTGGTTAATCTTTCCATTTTATATCTCCTATTAAACCAAGAATGTTATTCGTCTTCCTTTGATAGCTGTTCTGCTATTTTTTCTGCCTGCTCTTTGCCAATTAACTTTGCCATAACCTCTACATAACGAGTAAAAAATTTTTTAAACATTTCATCTACAGGAAAATCAGGTAGCTTCTCTAAGGTCTTAGCTAGGGCTTCAACAGAAAGTCCCCCTTCATCGTAATGTAGAAGTCCTATTTCTTTATACTCCTGAGAAATATCCCACAAGACCCTTTCCACTAAGAGTTTTACTGAGATTATTCCAAGATATTTTTCAGATACCTTTAGCATCTCTTTTAATAGCCCCTCATAATGTCTAATCTTTGCAATTAAATCTGCCATAGATTGTCCTCCAGTTTTTTATGTGCCAAAAGATATTTTAATGTCCCCCAAAAGTAAAGGTAAGTTTTTAAGGAGTTTGTCTTAGTTCAGCATAAGATCACACTACTTGGAATTATAGCTACTACTTCATAGTGAAATAATAAAACTAATTTGACGTGATGATTGTTAGAAAGAATCAAAATAATATTGTGTAACTCCTTAATTTGTCTTTAATTTTGGGGATATTACCCGTGTTCTGAGTATCTATTTTTTG
>JAMOPG010000111.1 GCA_027064715.1 Desulfobacterales bacterium | reverse complement strand
ATCAATTATCCATGTGGGTTCATCCCCCAACTCTCTAATTCCTGTGGATTCTTCTGCCAAAAATTCACCTTTATAAATAGAAAAAAGCCTATCTTTTAACTGTTCTTCTACTTTGACATCGATTTCTGTAACTAAGTCTATCTCTCCCTTATGTTTGATGTGTAAATGACTACCTATTGATTCTTTTATTATCCCTCCCACCTCTTTTACATGTTTTATAGCAATATCCAATACATTTATGAAATTTGTTTTAACATTCATAATCAATTAATAAATACCTTTTTAAAAATTTTTTCATTTTCCATAGCAATACCAGTACCCCTTACCACAGTAGTAAGAGGGTCTTCATCCATTACTACTGTAAGATTAGCCTTCTCCATAATTAATTTATCAAGGCCTTTTAGAAGTGCACCACCGCCTGCCAACAATATACCATTTTGAGCAACATCAGCAACAAGTTGAGGAGATGTCTTTTCCAATGCCCTTATTACTGAATCAACTATTATAGAGACAGGTTCTTTTATACATTCAGCTATTTCTTGTTCTGTTAGCTCCAACATAACAGGAGCACCATTCATTATATTTTTCCCTGTTATCTTCATTACTTTCATCTCTTCTTGTTCAACAAAATAGGCATTGCCTATTTCTATCTTTATCTGTTCTGCCAAATTTTCTCCTATTAATACCTTATATTCATCTCTTACATATCTCTGTATTGCCTCATTTATCTCATCCCCTGCAACCCTTACTGACTCTGCATATGCAACAGCAGACAAAGAAATCACTGCAACTTCAGTTGTACCTCCTCCTACATCCACAACCATATTGCCCACAGGTTTATCAATTGGAAGATTGGCCCCTAATGCAGCTGCCATGGGCTCTTCTATAAGCCTTACTTCTCTGGCCCCTGCCTGGTGCGCAGACTCAATCACTGCCCTCATTTCCACTTGAGTTATCCCAGTTGGTACACAAATTACTATCTTTGGCTTAACAATCTGTAGACCCTTTATTACCTTTTTGATAAAATAGGTCATCATTATTTTTGTGACTTCAAAGTCAGCTATCACCCCATCTTTAAGAGGTCTAATGGCACGTATCTTCTCTGGGGTCCTGCCTAAAAATTCTTTGGCCTCAGCACCAACAGCCAAAACATTTCCTGATCTCGCATCTAATGCCACAACTGAAGGCTCATTTAATACTATTCCCTGGTCTTTTGTATAAATAAGTGTATTTGCTGTCCCCAGATCCATGGCAAGGTCTTTTCCAAAAAAACTCAACAACTTCTTAAAAAACATAACCCTTTATACCTTATTTTTTCTTTTTAACTTGTTTTTGTGGTATAAATTTTCCAAAAACACGGATTTATATTCAACTAACATCTTAAAAAAATCTGACAATGGCCCAGTTATTTCTTTTTGTTCATGATCTAAAAAAATAAAAACCCCTCGTGTCTTTTGGGATACAATCAGTGGCAGACATACTATAGATCTAAATTCATCTCCAGACAACCTTTTTCCCAAGATGTTGTATAAATTTTTTTTCTCGTTATCACAGCTTAAAATGATTGCCCTATTGTTTTTAAACACCCACCCAACCAACCCCTCGTTAATATCAAATTTTTTACCTATGATATTTTTAAAACCCCTTATAGGCTCATTTGTCTTTTCAAGGTAATAACCTGTTCCCCTTTCATCTCTCGATGCAAAAATGCAATATTTAAACCCAGTATATTCTTTGAGGACTTTAAGTAATTCTTTTAAATATTCATCCCATTTAGGAAATCTTTCCTTTAGAGATAGGATTAATTTTAATGCATTATAATAGTTTTCAATGTTTTCCCTTTCTATTAACCTCCTTTTTTCTTCTACATACTTAGCAATCAACTCACCCAAAAAAATAAAGTTTTTTTCATGTTTTGTTGTAAATACATAACTTTTTTTACTATCAATACAAAGCACACCTTTTTTACCAGGCAGCGGTATACCCATAAATGACTTTATATGTTGTTCTTCTCCCTTTAAATAATAACAAAGTCTTCTTTTTTCCCTTGAGAAATCATTTATTATAAGAGTCTTATCTGTCTTAATTATCCAGCCAATTATACCAGAATTTTCTGTTACCTCTACATTGATATTTATCTTATCTCCAAGACTAAAGTAAGAGGCAATTTTATATCTATTGCCTCTATCTTTTAAAAAAAGTACACTGCTATATGCATCAAATAAATTACATATAGCCCCCATGAATTTATCTAAGAAATGGAGGGAATTCATTTTTGTTTAAACCTTCTTTGAAAATAAAATTCTATACTTCTATTATATGTACGCTCTTCTTCTTCAGTAAAATAACAAGCAGGCAACTCCCCTCTACTTCTATGATATCTCAAACACTCACAACAAATCCCACGTCTTGGACAAGAAGGATAGGTACAAGGGCAATTTTCTAAGTTGAGCTTATATCTTGGGCATTTTTCCTTTTTCTCCATAGGTTGCTCCTTTGATGTTAATTGTTTGGCAGGGTTATATTTTTATCCTATAGTAACTAAAAAATTTTTAGAAGAATAACAGAAGCAGGTCAAGGATAAAAATCTTAAGCTCTTTTTAAGAACTTAAGAGAAATCACTCTTTTGAAAGCATAAAAATTCCATAGATTGCAAATAAATTGGGGAAAATGGTTACTATTTTCCCATGTTCTTCATGGTGATAAGTGCTTATATTTGTTTCTTTTTCTATTTTAAATCCAAATATATTACAAAACCTTTTAAAATCAGTAATTCCAATTCTTCGTATATTTGGAGTATCAAACCATTCATATGGAAGTTCTTTGGAAATAGGAGCTCTACCTTTGAAAAAGAAATATAGTCTATTTTTGTAATGACTGTAATTGGGAAAACTCACTATGCCTCTTTTGCCAATCCTAAGCATCTGATTAATCAACCACACAGGTCGATGCACCTGCTGTAGGGTCTGACTCAGGATCACATAATCAAAGGTATTGTCTCCATAATCAATGATCTCTTCATTTATATCACCTTGAATTATATTTACCCCCTTTTGAATTCCCTGAAAAACCTTTTCTTCATCCCTCTCAATCCCTGTGCCAATAACCCTTTTTTCTTTTTGCAGATATTCAAGCAACACACCATTACCACATCCAAGATCAAGCACTCTACTTCCTGGTTCTATCCAGCTAGCAATGGTCTTTAGATCAAAACGCATTTAACATTTTCCTTTTTTTACCTTAGTTTCATATAAATTGTCCAAAAATCCAGCTACTAATGCCTCAAGCTTTGGATTTGAAATAAGAAAGGAGTCATGTCCATAATCGGTCCTGATTTCACAAAAATTCACCTCAAGTCCATTTTTTTTAAGGGCCTTAACTAATTCCTTTGATTGATACGTTGGATAAAGCCAGTCTGAGCTAAATGATATTACCAGGAATTTTGCTTTTGCCTTGGAAAATGCCTTTACCAACGAGCCCTGTCCATGTGTTTGCGCGAGATTAAAATAATCTGTGGCCCTAGTTAAATATAAAAAAGAGTTTGCATCAAATCTATTCACAAACTTTTCCCCTTGATACCTCAAGTAACTTGAAACACTAAATTGTGTATCAAAAGGATTTTTTTTGTAAGCAGTGTCTTGAACACTTCTATCAAATTTTTTCCTAAGAGCAATATCTGAAAGATAGGTTATATGTCCTATCATTCGTGCAACTGCCTGACCGTGAATAGGGGGTAGCTTGTCATAATAATCTCCATAATTCCAATTGGGATCATTTATGATGGCCTGTCTGGCAACTTCATTAAAGGCAATTGCCATTGCAGAATGTTTAGCTGTGGTTGCAATGGGCACAACTCCATGCACCATGTGAGGATACCTTACACTCCACTCTAAAGCCTGCATACCCCCCATAGAACCCCCAATAACTGCCAATAATTTTTTTATCCCTAAATGATCAATTAATCTTTTTTGGGCACGCACCATATCCCCAATGGTGACAAATGGAAATCTCATGCCAAAGGGCTTATTTGTTTTAGGATCTATTGATGCTGGACCTGTTGAGCCCATACATCCACCAATCACATTGGAGCATATGACAAAAAATTTTTCAGTATCTATGGGCTTTTTAGGCCCAACCATGTTATCCCACCATCCTGGTTTTAAATCCTCAGAAGAATAAAAACCAGCAGCATGAGAATCACCAGTGAGTGCATGTAGAACCAAAATTCCATTGGTTTTCTCTTCATTGAGCTCCCCATAGGTCTCATAGGCTATGGTTAATGGGCCTAATTTTTTCCCCATTTCAAACACAAATTCGTGAGGGGGATAGGCAAATGTAAAAAACTTTTTTTTCACAATCATAACAGAATTACTCATTGGCCGCTACCCCTAACTCTTGATTTTAAAGCTAAAATATGAAAGTGTAATCCCTCTTTTATAAAAAAGATAAAAACATTTTCAAGGAGTTAAATATGATGCATATTACTCAAAAAATCAAGAGTATAAAAGAAAAAATGGGGAATGATCTCTGCATCCTTGCCCACCACTATCAAAGGGATGAGATTGTGCAACATGCTGATTTTATAGGAGATTCTTTGGAACTTGCAAGAAAGATAGAAGGTCTTAATGCTAAGTATATTGTAATGTGCGGTGTGTATTTTATGGCTGAAACATCTGCTATCTTGGCCAGGGAAGATCAAAAAGTATTCATCCCTGTATACAATGCTGGATGTACATTGGCAGACTTAGCTCCTGCAACATTAGTGGAAATGGTTTTAACAAAATTAAATCAAAAAAGAAAGATCATTCCCATTGCATATGTAAATACCTCAGCAAAGGTTAAGGCAATTTGCGGTAGATTTGGAGGATCTGTCTGCACATCAGCCAATTCAGTGACCATGTTAAGATGGGCACTAGATAATAGTGATGGTGTATTGTTCTTGCCTGACAGACACCTTGGAATAAATAGTGCCAATGCATTAAATTTGAAAAAAGAAGATATCTCTTTTTTAGAAGGAGATCTTTTTGAAAAAGATTATAAATTATATCTTTGGCCTGGGCTTTGTGATGTACACCAAAACTTTAGGCCAGAACATATAAAAATGGCTAGAAAACAACACCCTGAAGCAAAGGTCATTGTGCATCCAGAATGTCCAGAAGATGTAGTAGAACTTGCAGATGAGTGGGGATCAACCTCTAAAATAATAACATACGTAAAACAATTACCAAAGGGTAGTCAAATTGTAATTGGCACAGAGATAAATCTTGTAAATAGACTTAAAAAATATCATGAGGGAGAGAAAGAAATATATTATCTTATAAACAGTAGTTGCAAACACATGGCAACAATTACGGAAGATAACCTTTTTATGCTCCTTGATTCCCTTGAAAAAACAAAACCAGTTGAAGTTGACAAGGAAACCAAAAAATTTGCCAGACTTGCCATTGAAAAAATGTTGAGTTTGTGCAATAAATAGGTCTACATATTACTTTGTCCTTGAAATAAGTTATTTTTTTTGGTTAGTTGGTTTCAGATTTGAAAGATTAATTTAATTTTTTAGACATATTAGGAAATATGCTGATGATTAATAATAAGTTATTTTTAAAATTATTTTGGATAGTGTGTTTAGTAGTTTTAATTTCTCACCTGACAATGGCTCAGGAGGATATGAAATTTATAAAATCCCCTGCATTCAAAAAACACCAAAGACCTCCTGCTGTTTTTTATCATGATCAACACAACGAAAAAGCAGGTATTGAAGACTGTAGTATTTGTCACCATTATTATGAAAATGGCAAGTTGGTTGAAGGAGCTATGAGTGTTGGACAACCATGTTCTGATTGTCATCATTTAAAAAAATATAAAGGAAATAAAATCCCTTTGATGGATGCGTACCATAATAGATGTATTCAATGTCATAAACAGAGAAAAAAAGGACCTCTTGCATGTGGAGAATGCCATGTCAAAAAGTAGAATCCTTATTTTCGCTATATTGTTAATATTTTTATGTCCTCAAATTTGCCTAGCATGGGGGCCAGTTGTACATCTGAGAGAAGGATTATATTTATTAGAAAATACAAAATTAATTATTTCCACTATTGGAGAGATAATACTTCGCTATCCTTACTATTTTCTTTATGGATGTATTAGTCCAGACATCTTTATTGGAAAAGGGAAAAAGATCTCAAAAACACATTCCCACAATTGGGATACTGGCTTTAAACTTATAAGTTCCAATGATTTAAATATAAAATCTTATGGATATGGATATCTAACGCATCTGGCCGCAGATGTAATTGCACATAACTTTTTTATCCCCAATATGCTGCAACTATATAAATTAAACAGAGGTAAATTTTTTCATATATTAATAGAAGGGATAGTTGATGCAAAAATAAATATAAATAAAGATGTTGTAAAAGATTTACTTAATATAAAACTCAAAAAGGCAGATAAAGTTTTACTAAAAATAGTGAGAAAAAATAAAGGGATATTTTTTCTCAAAAAAATGGTGTTTAAAAAAGGATTAAATTTTAACTTACAAAAAATCAATATTTCAAATTATAGATTAAAGATAGAAAAGAAAATAGATGAAATGAATGATTATATCGAAGATATGATAATGCTTTCAAGAAGGGCTGAGATTGATTTACTTAATAATTTATCCAGATCACAAATTGTAAACTATGATCCCATGGGCTTTAAAAATCTAAAAATAGCGCAAAAAAGCAACAGATTGTTCTTTAAGGCAAGGTATAAAGGTGTGGTTCCGTTTTTTGTACCGTCAATATCTTTGTTAAACATGTAAATAAGAAAGGCTGTGAGCAAATTAAAAAAACTTTTGGAAGCAAAACACTTTGTTTTAACTGCTGAGCTTGGCCCTCCAAGGGGCGCAAATATTGAAGCAGTAAAAAAGAAGGCCTCTTATCTAAAAGGGGTGGTGGATGCTGTAAATATAACTGACAATCAGACTGCTGTTGTGAGAATGTCCAGTTGGGCAGCGTGTCTGATTGTTCTTCAGGAAGGGCTTGAACCTGTGTATCAGATGGTATGTAGAGACAGAAATAGGTTGGCTATGCAATCTGATATTCTTGGGGCATATGCACATGGCATTAGAAATATCCTTTGTCTATCTGGAGACCATCCACAATTTGGAGATCATCCATTTGCAAAGGGAGTTTTTGACATTGACTCTATCCAGCTCATCACAGTGATAAAAAAGATGAGGGATGAAGAAAAGTTTTTGAGTGGAGGTGAGTTAGATGGAGCGCCAAAAGAGATGTTCATTGGTGCAGCAGCAAATCCCTTTGCAGAGCCATTGGAATGGAGGGTGTATAGACTTGCCAAAAAGATAGAGGCTGGAGCCCAATTTATTCAAACACAATGCATCTATAACATGAAGCGGATGAGGGAATGGGTTAAACAGGCAAATGATATGGGCTTAACTGAAAAGGTGTATATTTTAGCAGGAATTACCCCACTGAAGAGTCTTGGTATGGCAAAATATATGCAGAAAAATGTGCCTGGGATAGATGTTCCAGAGGAAATTATTAAGAGGCTCAAAGGGGTGCCAAAAAAGGGGCAGGCAAAAGAGGGAATTAAAATAGCATGTGAGATGATTTACGAGCTAAAAGAAATGAAAGGCATTTCTGGAATTCATTTAATGGCCATTGAGTGGGAATATAAAGTACCAGAAATTGTGGAAATGGCAGGACTTTTGCCTAGACCTAAGGTTTAGAGTAATTATCTTAAAAAAGGAGTACCTGTTTTAACATGTGCTCCTTTTTTGTGTGGAAGGAGGATTTTATATCATGAATTGTAATGAGATTATAGCTGAGGAAAAAGACGTAATATTTAACACATATGCAAGATATCCCATATGTATTTCTCATGGAGCAGGAAGCAGACTATTTAGTTTTGATGGAAAAAAATATTTAGATCTACTTGCAGGGATAGCAGTATGTGGTTTGGGACATGCAAATGAAGAAATAAAGCAAGCAATATCCAATCAGGCATCTAAACTTATACATGTGAGCAACCTCTTTTACACAAAAGAGCAAGTAGAACTCGCAAAAAAATTAGTTGCCACAACAGATCACTTAAAAAAGGTATTTTTTTGCAATTCAGGGGCAGAAGCAAACGAGGCAGCAATAAAACTAGCCAGAAGGTATATGCAAAAGATAAAAAATCAAGAGAGATACGAAATAATAACATTAGAAGAATCGTTTCATGGTAGAACATATGCAACAATGTCTGCCACAGGCCAGGAAAGAATAAAAGATGGTTTTTCACCTCTGGTCCCTGGTTTTTTGCATGCCAAGATCAATGACATAGAAGATGTTAAAAGAAAAGTCTCTAAAAACACAGCAGCTATTATGATTGAGGTCGTACAGGGGGAAGGCGGTGTTAAGCCTTTAGATAAAAAATTTGTTCAAGACCTTTATAAGTTATGCTTAGAAGAGGATATAATCTTTATTGTAGATGAAATCCAGACAGGTATGGGGAGAACAGGAAAGTGGTGGGCATTTCAGCATTATGGGGTTAAACCCCACATTATCACATCTGCCAAGGCACTTGCCAATGGTCTTCCCATTGGTTGTATGATGGCCACAGCGGAAATCTCTAAAGGTTTTTCCCTTGGATCCCACGCCACAACCTTTGGAGGAGGGCCTTTAGTGTGTGCTGCTGCTTTAAAAGTCTTAGAAATTATAAAGAGGGATAATTTAATAGAGAATGCAAGGAAAATTGGCAATTTTGCACTCTCTTTATTAAACAAACTTAAAGAAGAAAATTCCCATTTAATAAAAGAGGTGCGGGGTCTGGGACTTATGATAGGAATTGAGATAGTTGATGATGAAAAGGCAAAAAAGATCTTTAATGCCTTACTTGATAATGGTATTATTGTAAATTTAACACAACAAAAGATACTTAGGTTACTTCCTCCTCTGATAATTACACAACAAGAAATATCTTATTTTGTAGATACATTGGCTAAAATCCTTAAAAAAATATAAAAATCATGCAAGATAAATATTGGTTACTTACCCTTGAAGCTCCCGTTGAGATAAAAGACAGATTAGAGATATTTTTATGGGAATATATAAGCTGTGGGTGGGAAGAATGTGGTAATTTATACAAAATTTACTTTTCTACACAAGTAGAATTAGATGAATTTTTAAAGAAAATAAAAAAATTATTCCCTTATGTAACTTATACCAAAGATCATATAAAAAGTGGTAATTGGGCAGATGGATGGAAAAGATTCTTTACACCAGTAAAACTAAATAGATTTATCATTCTTCCTTCCTGGGAACAAAAAGACTTTCTAACAAAGGATGATCTGTTGCCAATATTCATATACCCAGAAATGGCATTTGGCACAGGACATCATGAAACAAC
The DNA here is from genome assembly GCA_027064715.1 of Desulfobacterales bacterium. GTDB lineage: Bacteria > Desulfobacterota > Desulfovibrionia > Desulfovibrionales > Desulfothermaceae > Desulfothermus. Next base: position 2,623 of record JAMOPG010000111.1, on the reverse strand, counting down.
TAAACTCTGTCTAAAACAGATTGAGAGATTATATCAACTTTCTGAAATCAAGGTTGGAGATACATTTTTGGATATTGGCACAGGATCTGGAATATTGGGAATATCTTTGTCCAAATTGGGACTTACAGGTATTGGGTTGGATATAGATCCACTTATTTTAACTAACTGCAAAACCAATATACAATTAAATAATGTAAATAATTTTTCTTTTTTTATTGGAACCACACAAGCCATTGGTAACTCAACTCAATATAATCTAATTATTGCCAATATACTTTTAGAACCATTAATCAATTTAAAAAGTGAAATTTTTAGACTTTTAAAAAAAGATGGTTTTTTAATTTGTTCAGGGATCTTAATAGATCAGGAAACAAAAATCATATCAAGCTATACGGATCTTTTTAATGATCCTGTTGTTATCTTGAGAGAGGGAGAGTGGTCTTCTATATTGTGGAAAAGGAGTTAAATAGAATTGTCTAAAAAAGGAAATATATTAATCAATATTTACACAACACTGTTTAATCATCTGGGACCAAGCCATTGGTGGCCTGGAGATACCATATTTGAAATATGTGTTGGGGCCATACTCACTCAAAATACCAATTGGAGTAATGTGGAAAAAGCGATTTTAAACCTTAAGATAAACAATTTGCTGGATCCAGAAAAATTGTTTTTTTTAGATAATGAAAAATTGGCAAAATTAATTACACCTGCAGGCTATTATCGCATAAAGAGTAAAAGACTCAAAAATTTTCTCATGTTTTTGAAAAAAGAGGTCAATTTTCAAATAGAAAGATTAAAAGATCAAAATACCTACACATTACGAGAAAAACTACTTTCAATAAATGGTATTGGGCCTGAAACTGCAGATTCTATGCTACTGTATGCCTTTGATAAGCCAATATTTGTTGTAGATGCATATACAGTTAGGATATTTTCAAGGCACGGTCTAGTAGAAGAAAATATTTCATATAGTGAACTTCAAAAATTTTGTATGAAAAATCTTCCTCAGGATATAGAAATATATAAAGAGTTTCATGCCTTAATCGTTAGAGCAGCCAAGCTTTGGTGTAAAAAGAAAAAGGTTCAATGCACTTTTTGTCCTTTATCAAAATATATCAATTGATGTTATCAGAAAAAAATAACACAAAACAATTGAAAATTCATTTTTTTTGCATTTTTTTTTCATTTATTTTTTGCTTTTATGTCCAAAATGGAAATTCATATAATGCCAATACATTAAAAAAAGAGATATCAAAAAAAGAACAAGAGATTAAAACGAAAAAAAAAGAAATAGAAAAGTTAAAAAAATATGAAAAAAATATCCTCAATGATCTTATTTTACTTAATAATAAGATCAATAAAATTGAAAATGAAATTAAAGAATATCAAAAAAGACTAGATGAATTAAAAAAATATGAATCAAATATTAACAGAAATATTCAAAAACTAAAAAAGGACTTAAATAAGAATCGATACTATTTAAATTCCATTATCAATATTTTATGGAAGACATATCTACATCAACATTTTTTATCCACTCCAAATAACTATGACTACCTCACTTTAAAGCTAAAATGGCTTACCTCTCTTTATAAAGCTTATAACAAAAAATTAGAGGAAATTTACATACAAGAAAGTACATTAAAAAGGAAAAAAGAGGAACTAAAGAAAACCAAACAACAGATTAAAAGACAAATTCAACTCATTGAAAATAAAAAGGACGAGCTGTTAAAAAACAAGATGCTTCTTTTTACAAAACTTAAAGAAATTAGAGCACAAACTATTCAAAAAAAGAATGAGTTAGATGAAATTATAGAAACAATTGAAGAAATAAAATATAAATTGCGTATCCTTGAAAAGAAAAAATTTTGTCAAGCAAAGGGCATTCTGCCATGGCCAGTAAATCAAAAATACTTTAAAAAACACAGAAAAGGTATTATCATAAAGACAAATAAATTAGCACCTGTTTTAGCCTGTTTTTGGGGCAAAGTAGTATATACAGGGAAACTGAGAGGCTTTGGAGATGTGGTGATTGTATTTCACGGAAATAGTTATTATACCCTGTATGCCTTTTTATCAAAAACTACCGTGAAAACTGGAGATGAAGTAAAACAAGGAGATATTATCGGATTAGCAGGCTTTTGTCCCTATTTAAAGGCATCTGGCATATATTTTGAGGTAAGACATGGAAAAGATTCACTAGATCCAGTAAAATGGTTAAAATAACTTGATTGCTGCACCATAAAAAACATCTAATTCCTTAAATCAAACTAAGGAGATAACACATCTAAAATGATCTAATTTGTCCCTCACCGAGAATTGGTGAAGATCGTAATAAAAATTTGACTAATTTCTATTTTTATATTTAAAATTTGTATCTATTATGCAAAAACAAAGGAAAAATTCTTATGATAATAAATTTTTCAATTAAGAATTTTAAGGTAATTAAAGAAAAAATTACCCTTTCATTTGAAGCCACGAGTTCGAATGACCTGGAGGAATATTATGTTGTGAAGCCCTTTAAAAAACTACGAATATTAAGATTGGCTTTGATTTATGGGCCTAATGCTTCAGGAAAGACAACAATCTTAGAAGCACTTAATTTTTTAAGAGATATAGT
>JAMOPG010000110.1 GCA_027064715.1 Desulfobacterales bacterium | reverse complement strand
ATAGCAAGATCAAATCTCGTCCTTGGACTATATCCAAACACAGTAGAAAATCTGAGAGCAACCACAGTAAAATCTTTATCAGCCAGAGGAATAATATCTTTTTCTGCTTGAAGATTTGCTTTTGCATAAGTTGTTAAAGGGTTTACAGGAGAGTTTTCATCTACTATATTTTCCTGAAAACCGTATATACTACAACTTGAGGGAAAAATGTATCTCTTAACTCCTGATTTTTTAGAAATTTTTGCTGTTCTAACCCTTGAAAAGTGGTTTATCTGCCATGTAGCTTGGTTAAATCTTTCACCAGTTGGGTCATTAGAAATTGCAACAAGGTCAACCACAAAATCAACATCCTTAAAATGCTTTTCAGGCAAAACCCTAGTGTCATCCTTTATTATCTCTAAATTTTCATGAGGTTTTAACTTATCCAAACCAAAGAAAAATCTATCCACAGCCTTTACTCTGTAACCTTTAGATAAAAGCTTAGGAACCAAAACAGAACCAATGTAGCCCCCAGCACCTGTCACTAAAACTGTTTTCACTTTGAACCTCCTTCATAGTAAAAGTTTATTTCTTCTAAAATATCTTTTAAGAATGGTGCATTTTTATCTTTTTCAGAAAGAACAGGATTTTTTGTTGGCCAGTCTATTTTTAAATCAGGATCATCCCATCTTATAGACCTATCATGTTCTGGGGAATAGTATTCATCCACTTTATAAAGTATTTCTGTGTTGGGAACAAGTGTTAAAACACCATGGGCAAAGCCCTTTGGGACTACAATTTGTCTTTTGTTATATTCAGTAAGTATTACTCCTATCCATTTGCCAAACGTGGGACTACCTTTTCTTATATCAACAACCACATCATAAATAGCTCCTTTTAAACATCTCACAACTTTAGTCTGAGCTTTCGGATTAAGTTGAAAATGAAGTCCCCTTAAAACAGAGGCCTGCACACTTAAAGAATGATTATCCTGCACAAAATCAAAAAATAAACCAATTTCTTCAAAATCTTTTTTATTATAACTTTCCATAAAAAAACCTCTGTGGTCTTCAAAGACAGTTGGTTCAAGTATATAAACCCCTTCAAGAGCAGTTTCAAATTTTTTAAATTTTCCCATCTTTTTTACCTCCAGACTTTAGAATATATTCCTGCACAACAAATCTTGTAAAAGGTAGTGAAGCTGTAAATGCAGGAGAAATTGCGTTGAGTATATGAATACTTCTTTCATCCCCTTCTACAACAAAGTCATGAACCAACTGTAGGTTCCTTATGTCAATAAGTTGGGCACGTATTCCTGGAGTGCCCCAATGGGTGAATCCATCAGAATCAAAATCTTTTACAAGCTTAGAGGCTTCTTTTAACATGTAGCTTTTTAAATATTTTTTAATCTCATCAAAAGCTATTTTTCTGAAATTTTCGTTTTTTATAAATAACTTTATATCAAATTTTAAAATTTCCAAAAGCTCAGAAATGTTAAATCCTGATAAACCTTTATAATTTTCTCTCCAAAAACAAGGTGTTGCGGTAGGACCAATTTTAATAGTCTCGTCAACTTTTATAGTGAAGTGAACACCCAAAAAAGGGTTTTTAAGATTCGGAACAGGATAGATATTTCTTTTGATGTCTAATTTCGATCCTTTATATTCAAGATAAATCCCTTTAAAAGGAATAAGAACATAATTTTTGGAAAAAACCAAAATCTTTTGCTATTTTATCAGCGTAAAGCCCTGCAGCATTTATTATTTTCTCTGCTTGAAAAATATAATCCCCTGCTTCAACTACATTTTCTTCTACTTTTCTTTTATAAGGTGTATTTAAAAAAACTTTTACTTCTCTTTCGTTCAATTCTTTTACCAGACTTAAAAGAATTTCTAATGGATTCACAGTTGAAGTATTTGGACTCCATAGGGCATATTTGTAAGTTTTTGCGTTTGGTTCTAACTCTTGAAGCTCTTTTTCTGTTATCAAATAAATTTCTACTCCATTACGCTCTCCTCTTTTCTTAAGTTCAAATAAACTATCAAGTTCTTCTTCAGATTTAGTAACAACCACTTTACCACATCTATTTATTTTTAGACCTCGGGTTAAGCAGTAGTTAGTTAATTCTTCATTACCCTCTCTGGTAAATTTTGCTTTTAAAGAATCTAGATAATAATAAAAACCAGCATGGAGAACTCCACTATTTCTTCCACTTGCATGACAACCAACAGTTTGTTCTTTATCTATAATACATATCCTTTTATCAGGACAAACCTCAACCAAATTTTTTGCAAGACAAAGCCCTACAATTCCTG
>JAMOPG010000109.1 GCA_027064715.1 Desulfobacterales bacterium | reverse complement strand
TGCCTCAGAAGATATAGGTATGGCTCAGCCAACAGCTCTTGTGGTTGCCAATGAGGTATTTAAGGCAGTGGAAGTGGTGGGATATCCTGAATGTGCTATAAACCTTGCTCATGGAACAGTATATCTTGCCCTTGCAAAAAAAGACAGATCTGCATGTGAAGCCTATTTCAGAGCAGTAGAGGATGTGAAAAGATATGGAAATCTTCCTGTACCACTTGAGCTGAGAAATGCTCCCACACAGCTTTTAAAAGACATGGGTTATGGAAAAGGATATGAGATGTATCCGAAAGGGAAAAGCCTCCTTCCAGGGAAGATAAGGGGTAGAAAGTACTACAGAAAATGAAAATAATAATCAAAACAAAGTTGCAGTATGAACAAAAAAGGGGTAATTTTTTGTCCAAATATTGGGGAGCATCTCACCAAAAAATTGGGGGCACCTACTTTTTTTGTACCAATTATTCACAGTAACAAAACTATAAGAATAATAAGTAAAATCTAGGCATAACCAACTCTAAAAAATATAGAGAAATTAAGAAATTCCCATAGACTTCATAGCCGCAGTTATAGGATCTGAATAAAAAATTAAGTCTACATGTTCAATAATGTCTCCTGAAATTTCTAAAAAATTTCGTTTGTTTTCAAGTGGAACAAGAGCACGTTTAGCACCATTGTCCCTAGCTACCTGTAAAGGTTCAGCTAAAGAACGTACAGGTTTAATATTCCCCTGAATACTTATATCACCCATAATTATTAATGCTGGCAATACTGATTGTTTTCTTAAAGCTGAAAATATAGCAACGATCAGCGCCACGCCTGCTTCGCAAGGAACATGATTGTTCAAAAGATCAATAGCCTCTATATGAAAATCTGTTGTATCAACCATTTTACCGATTCCCATTTCCACCTTATGTGCTTGAATGTAAGCAAATGCCCGCTGGATAGATTCTTTCATAGAACCTTCTATTCCTCCTGCAATGCGAAGTTTCCCTGTTCCTGGAGAACATCCTACTTCAAGACGATAGAGTCCTACTTTTCCTTGATCATCAACTGACGCTGTATAAACAGAACCTGGAGATAGAGGATCAGCTGAAATAGCATTCCTACCTCCCTGTTCTGGTACACCAACAAAATATTCTTCACGGGTTTCATTGTCTATATAGGAAAAAGAAGTTTGATGATATTCAAAAGAGCCCATCTTCTTTAACTGTTCCTTTACCCGTCGCCTTCCTTCAAGAGCCACCTCTACTACTTCAGCAAGTTCTTCTTTAGAGACTTCACCATCCGGATAAATTAGCTTCACTAATCCAGAAACCGTTTTACGCACAGCCTTAACATCACGAGCATTGAGATGCGATCCAAGCGAAAAATAGCGGTCAATGACTTCTGTGAAATTATGACGCCGCAACTCGCGCAGGGCTTCAGCAAGGTAATTCACCACAAATCCATAGTGTCCGGTAAAAAATTCGTTCTTCATCTTTGGGATTTCCCAACCAGGGAGATAAAAATGAATGCGATCAAGAAAGGCCATATCTTCCCGAATCACATCAGGAAGTGGCATAAAAAGATGTGAGGTTTGAACCATTACTTCAACAGGTTGATTGGTATTTCCAAACATGACAATAGAAGCATGGGCAGAAAGTGCTTCTTTACCACGGGCAAAGGTGCCAGATTCACAATATGTCTTTAGGGTGGTGATTACTTCTTTAGGCATTTTTTGTAGATCTGCTACCTCATCAAAGGCCACTGCATCCCATAAACCTACAAGTCCAATTTTACCAGTGCGCATGTTGTAAAAGAGATTGGCTACTGTGGTAGGACCAGTAAGCAGGATAGCATAGGGACTTACTTCCTGATAAGCATAGGACTTACCTGTACCGCGAGGACCAAGCTCAATCAGATTATAATTTGGCTCGCAAAGAGGTACAAGACGCATAAGAATAAGAAGTTTTAATCTTCGATTAAAAAATGAAGGTTCAAGACCAATACTTCTCAGCAAAAGATCAACCCATTCTTCCGAGTTAAATTGCTTGCGTCTTTCTATGTAATCTTCTAAATCAAAAGACCCTACTTGAATAGGTTTAATCTTTTCAATCCAAAAGGGGCTACGTCTTCCTCTAACTTCTTCATCATATTCGTGTTTTATATCAATCTGGGCCCAAATGCCGCCCATAAGTAGTAACTCATACCGACGAACATAATGGTCTGGAACATGAACATATTTGTGACCAAAATTTACTAACTCAGCCCAATATTTATCCTCTTCAGAAAGATAGCGAACTTTGACCTTATCAATAAGGGTATATTTACCTTTTTCACGAACAAGTGCTTGAACTTTATTTGATTCATCTGGTCTGACAAAATTATTTGCCAGAATAGTATTAACCAGCTTAAGTCCCGCTTCTATAGCAAAAGGATCATCTGTAGCACAGTATTTACCGAGCAAGTATTCCAGCACATAAACAGGAACATTAGCACCTACCTTAACTTTTCTTACTAAATCTTTACGGACAAGTTTTCCAGCAAAAACTGAATTTGCCTTTTGGTCAAGTTCAGGCATACAGCCAAACCTCCGTCTAGATAGTTAACTCAACCTGCAAATTTTTAAGGGCAGCAAGCTCTACGTCGGTCTTGGCATCTAATATATGGATAGAAACTACATCTGGAGCTGCATCTTCAATCATAATGGTAATACTGTTGGGACGGTTTTTTTCAAGTAAAATTTCTCGGCTACCTTCTTTAAAGCCATACGCTGCCGTAACAGCCTCGCCTACTATAGACTTATTGTGTTTGACTACAACTTTGACCTTTTTGGTTTCCTCTTGAAATAAACCCATCGGGATATAAGAAACTTCTATTGTGAAGAATCTATTAGTGATTTTTTCTTTACCAAACTTAATATTTACCTTTGAAGGCAAATATTGAACCTGCTTAGGTGAAATAAAAATCACAGGAACTACAAGTTCTGGCAAGGAAAATCCACCGTGAAAATAGCTACTTGAACTACCGCGCACCCTAAAACATGCAAGCCCGCGGGGAAAAACAAACTCTAATTCACTATTAAGACCTATATGTTCTGCTTTAAGCCTTACACAGAAAGGAGAACTACTACCGCCACGTCCTATCCATACGCGTGGGTGTAGATCAAGGGTTTTTCCACCTGGAGGGTCTATTTTCATGGATTCATCCATTTCATCTAAAAACACAAACCCATGATCTGCGGTAATCAAAATATTCTTCACTCCTAAAGAGGCTAAAATGCGAATACCCTGACGAAGTTTAACCAGAACTTCTTCCATAAGAACTCTTGCTTCTTCTCCATCTTCACTCTCCTCACCATGGCGATCTATTTCCTGCGAGGTTATAAGAATAAGGTTTGCCTGTTTGATTTCATTGCGCCTGCGTTTGTTGGGTTTTATTAAGTCTTTAAGTTTCAAAACCAGTACTTTGCCCTGAAAAGATGAGGTAAAATATTTAACCCGCGAGGCCCGATCTTTAAGCAGGGTATCGCCAACATAAATACCGACCTTACCGGCCCTAGTGCTTACCAGTTTCATCCCGCGGTCAGCTCCAGGCATAAGGGCTGCCATGCCTACCTCTGTGATAGTAGGCGGTTGTGCCAAAGCGGCTTCCACTTTAATTTCAAATTCTTCCTCTAATCCTTCTATAAGGTCAAGGCCCATCTCATAACGCAGGGCATCTGCCAAGATATAGGCAGTTTTCCCCTCAGACATCAATGATTTCAGTCTTTTCTGGTAAATTTCAACCTGATGCAGGAACTGGCGTGCATTAAGACCCTCCTTTTCTATGGCTTTAGCCATCCATTCAGCGCATAGATATGCTGCTTCATGATATCTTTGGCGTGCAAGGAGTATTACTTCTTCAAAATGTGAATCAGTATCATCTATCCTTAAGTCAAATTTGGCATAACGGACTTCAAGACGTCGCTTAAGCCGATCAAGCATATACCAGGGAGAAGCATTGAGCCCATACACATAAGCCTTAACCAGCGTTTCTAAACTTCCCTTTGTCGTTTTTAGTTCGTTTTCTATGCGTTCAGCCCCCTGAATTAACTGCGCTGCGGTTTTAAGTAGGAGCCAGCGAAGTTTATACTCCTCTCTGAACTGAGACCAGAATGACTGTTTCCGTTTTTCTGAAAGCTCAATCACTTTAAGGGCTTTCCCTTCAAGTATCTGAGTCTCGGCAAAGGCAAGCAAGATTTCCTCTATACCAGCAAATGTTTCAATCTCTGTAAGTACCGACTGCTCAATTCCTAAAGAAGCAAGTGATAAACTTTTTTCTATATCGTTTGCAAATTTTACATAAGATTCTCGTAAATCAGAGCGATTGCGCCAGAGATGACAGAATTTAAGAATAAACTTTTGTTGTATAGCAGATTCTGGAATAGGTATAGAAGCAAGGGCTTCAGGTAGTTCTATAATACTTTTTAGTTTCAAAACAAATTCTGCAAGCAATAGATTACGCGCCAGCTTTTCTTTAAAATTGGACAAAGATTGTTCAGGACTTAGATAAAAACCTGTCTCTTTCTGGATCAGCTCACAAAGTTCTGGAAGTGCTTGTTTGTTCAACACTTCTCTATCAAACTCTTCTAAGCTAAGAAACCTAAGAAATATTTCTTCTGGTGCAGTAGTATCAAAAATGAGTTTTAGTGTTCCCAGGCCGCTACTTTGTTCAGCAAGCCTATCAAGATCTTCAAGGCTAAGTGTGCCTTTTTCTACTTTGTCAGCAATAGCACTTGCTTCTTCTGGTCTAAGTTTTTTAAATACTCTTTCAGCAATAACTTTAAGCCTGGTATTACGCTGCCAGTGCGAAGCCCCAGGCTCCATGATTACACCATAGGATTCAGCCTCTATAAGGGCATAATCTGTTTCAGAACGATGCAAAGGCACATAAATAAGAAGCCTTGGTGGTATTTCTGGATGTTCAGAGATATTTCCATTCTCATCCACAAATTCAAGAAATGGTTCCATTAGGTAGCGCAGCTCAAAAAAACTGCCCTTATATTTCAGAATTTTAGTGTCTGGTAGCTCAAGGTTTTCTATCAACTTTGTATAATCTCTCTCTGGATCATACCAAACTACAATGCCATGGTCTTGGATTTGTTTTTCAAGAAGAGTTATAATTTCGTCTGAAACCTTAGGCATTATTCTACAACTTTTATTTTTATCCCAAGTTCAGAATACCTTAATCTACTTGCCAAAGAAGCACGGTCTGTAGTAAGTAACAATCTACAATTGCTCACGATAGCAATCCCCACAATCATGGCATCAACTGAAGAAAGTCCAAAAGTGTGTCTCAACTTTGCTGCTTGAATACAGGCTTGTTTATCTAAGGGATAAAACTCTGCTAGCTCTTCCATTATCTCCTTAAATTTAAGCCATTTTTCTTTACTAATTTTCCCTCTTAAAACAAGAGACTCCAACTCAAAATATACTGGCGAGGGAAGAATTGGATTGTCTAAGCTTGCTTTAGCAAAAAGCTGTTTTGCCCTAGAATGGCCAGCAAGATATTTGACTAAAAATCCTGTATCAAAAGCGGTTCGAGCCACGTCTCATTTCCTCTATTTCCTGTAAAATTTCCTCTTCTGATACCAAAAGCGCCTTTCCACAAACTTCCTCTTCCAATTCCTGTATTTTTTCTTTACGCTTTAATTGTTCATAATATATCTCCAAAGCTTCACGCACTATAGAGGAAAAAGACTTGCCTGTAACCATTTTAATATACTCAACCTTATCTTTAAAACTCTCTGGCAAATGAATGGTTGTTCTCATACTTTTCAGGTTTAAATATCATATAATTTTGTTTAAATTGTAATATATTTTTAAAATTCGTCAATTCTTATACTCACCCTTTTGGTTATTTCTTTTCTTTGATGTTCAAAAAATAAAGTTATTTTCTGATTAATGTTAGGAGTTCGTCAGGGACTTTAGGCATCCGTTAACATTAAATTCCGTTGAAAATTTTCCATTGATTGACAATTATCGCAGATAATATTTTTATACTTTAACTTTCGAAGTTTAATTCTACTGACCAATGAAAAAATTACTTGATGATACTCTTTCGGAGGAACTATTAAAATTACTTTAAGTTTAAATTTTTGCCAATAAAAATCAAAAAGCTTAGCTTTACCTATTCTTTCAAAAAAGATTTCAAATATCCGCAAAGTATCATCTATCTTTTTGACCATTTCATTTTTCTTTTGAAGATGAAACTCTTCCGAAAAAGTCGTCAATTTAGATAAAAATTCTTTTTTCAATAATTCTACTTTTTCAGGAGGGATATATTGTTGCAATTTTGTAGTAAAATCATTTTTTAAAAATTCTCTGAACTGTTTAAGCTTATTTATAATATGGCTATTATCAATAATATATTGCCTAATTTCCTTTTTAATCTGGATTGATATTTTTTCTTTCGAAAGAAAATTCCAAACTTCAGTTCTTAATTTTTCTTTTAAAGTATGAATCCAATTGCGGTATAAGTCAGAAATTTCTATCAAGAAAATAGTTCGTTTTGACGGATAAAAAAGTATATAATCCACTTTGGCAGGTTCAGGATTACAAAATTCGTGGATGTTATGATATTCTTTTAACCACAGCTCGTATATTCCTTCCTCTTCATTACCATCTCTTTTTTTTACTTTGTCAAAAAGGTATAATCCTACTCCCTTAGGTAAATTAAGATTTTCACACTTTTTATTTTGACATTTTTCGTAGTCTTCAGCCCCGCAAAATTCACAAATAATTTGCTTTTGTCGTACACAAATTGCTTTACTCATAAAACCAACCTTTGAACATTAAATTACTAAATGGACCGAGTAATTGATCATAAATTTTTTCTGTACTTTCTTCAAAATCACATACAGTTTTGCCATCTTCATATAATAAATTAATACTCAAATTCTCTTTAAAACTTTTATCTTCCAGAGCAAGAACTTCTACTGCTTTTACTATAAACGGACTATGAGTAGTCAAAAATATCTGAACACCTTTTCCTTCCATAAGGGTCTTTAAAATTTCTACAATTTTTACCTGCCATTCTGGATGTAAATTAGTTTCAGGCTCTTCGAATATTAGTATCATATTTTCATCAAAAGCTCCTGATTGTAATAAAAGATATAACACACCAAAGGTTAATATACCCGAAGCCGTGTTAAGAGCATGAATACTATGTTTTTTCTCTTGAAAAATGATCTCCTCTTTTAGAGGAGAATATTTCAGTTTACCTTTAATAATAGTTTCTATTTTTTCTAATAAACTTGTATTATCGCTTGGTAGTCCTTCATAACCTCGTATTTGATTAATAATATCTTCAATGTGATATGGAAGGATATATTTTTCATATCTTTTCTTGAAAAATGGGATTTGGCTTTTTGTTAACTTAGCCATTTGTTCAAAAATTTCTAGGATAAAAGGTGATTCAATAAATAATACATTTCTTTTTCTTTCAATAATTTCAGAACATTCTAAGCTAACAATTTTGTTCTCTTTTAGTTTTAAATAATTATTCCCTAAATTAATATTTGATATCTCAGTCCCATATCTACAAATGCGGCCTTTAAAAATTAATCTAATAAAATAATCGATAGATTTCTTTAAAATATCATAAGGATTTTCTCTCAATGAGTTTAAAAGCTTCTTTAGAGAATTTATTTCTTCGTTTACAGCTATCAATTTAGCTTCGAGTTCCTTATTTACTGTTTGCTTATCAAAAAAAGATAGTTGTTTAGATCGCCTTGTTTGATTTTCTATATCTTTAATTGTTTTCTCAGCTTTATTTAAAAGATAAAAAAGCCTATCTAAGTTTTTCTCTTCTGAATACAGTGCGATTTTTTTTCTTAACGAAGATATCTCACCTCTTAGTGGAGAATTCAAAAGTCTAGCAATAAAAAATAGATTCATAAAACACCGTTCAATTTTTCTTTCTATTTCTATATAAACCCATTCTTCATATTCATATATTGATTTATATAATAGAAACAAACTTTTACTAAAAAAAGACTTCCCAACACTATTTTTTCCACATAGAACTGTAAATTTATTTAATTTTATAGTTGCATGTTCTATTTTACCAATATTGGTAAGCGTAAAATCTGTAGGAAGCATAATATCTCCTTTCACATTTCATCTCTACCCAAACATCCCTTCTAAAACTCTCTTCTTTCCCTTTTTCCGCAAAGTATTCTTCTCTAAAAGCTCGTTTTCGTCAACCAATCCATGGGCAATGGCGTAGGATTTGTTAGCCTTGCATTTCTCTTTTACCCGCTCAGGCCAATAATCCATGGCCATGTGGGACCAGTCGTAGTCGCCTTGTTCTAAGGCATCCCAGCATTTTTCAAGCTCTGCCTGCCACAAAGGTATAAGCTCCCAGAGTGGAGCCATATTTATAAGCACGCCGTCATCAATGTGCGGAGTATAGCCTTGTTTTAAAATGGCATCAATCTTCTTGGCAAATTCACGAACATCTTCAAGCACATCCTCAAATTCGGAGATCTGTTTTTCAAGACGCCGCTTCTCTCGACCCTCAGATACATCTTTGAGCTTACGCATCTCATCAATTTTGGTCTCAAGGAGCCTGATTTTGGCAGCAACATATTCCTCACCACGAATGCGGTAAAGCGTATCACTGGTAAGCTTTTCATGAAAAAGATAAAGCCCATACTTTTTTTTAGGCGATTGCAAAAGCCAATACACCGGTCTTTTGCGGTAAAGTTTAATATGTTCTCTAAAAAAAGGTCCAGAAAGATACTTGCGCAGTATGGCTACAGGGTCTCCTTGTTTAGCAGTTGCCTGATGCACAATTTCTGCTGCTTGGTCTTCACCATAGATAATACTCAGTGTCTCAAAGACTCTCGCCGCCAGGTCATGGAAGTGGCCTTCATCAAGGACAGCAATGCCGTGAGGAACGGCAAGCTCTCTCAGCTTTTCGGCAACATCATCTGAAAATCTCCCGCGGCCCAAGGCATGGGGAACACCAGGCTTAAATCTACCAAGCACAATGCCTACGGCATAGCTAACCCACTTTTGAGCAAGTTCTTTTTTGCTTAAAGATTCAGCTCCTTTATTCTCTAATTCTGAATTTGTAATTCTCAGTTCCTCCTCAATCGCTTGGCGGTCTTCTTCGGAGATTTCATAGAGGCGATATACTTCTTCGTCTATCTGGCGCTCAATTTCGGCAAGCTCAGCATGCCGTCTGGCAACCTTTTCAATACCATCCGGCCACTCAGGCGGGACAATGAAGTCCCAGGTGGTTTCATCTTCTTCAGCGTCTTTTTTTGCCAGCTCTATGGCCTTTTCTACCAGCTCATGCAGACGGTCGGTTGATTTGCGGGGAATGGGAAGGCGGGCAAGATCGCCGACTTGGAAATTCACAGTAGGATTAATAATTTTTAGAATATAATGTGCAAGAGTAGAATTTAAGACTCCGAGGATGAGATATATATCTTCTAAACTTTCAGGGAATAAAGAAGATCCAGCTACATCAAAAATAAACCCTCCCGGAGATAGGCGTGCACTAAAACTTCCACTTGTTAAAAAGGAATAGGTAATCCCTCGGCGGAAGTAAAATTCCCAATTTTTAATAATTCGTGACCAGCCAGAATTTCCATAAAGTGGATCAGCCCAAGCCTTAACTTCCATCCCATCCTTCCACCAATTCACCACATAATCCTGATTACCCCACCAGCGTTTAAATTCCCCGCCTTTCATATAAGGAAACCACTTTTTACCGCTGGCAATGGCTTCTTCCCGGCTCCTGCAACCGAAAGCAATACGTTCAATACCCACCTCCCACCAGAACCGCAAAAAGCGAAAATTATCTGCTGTAGCTAATCCCTGTCGTGGCTTTGCCACTTCTTCCAGCTTTGGTAGCTCCTCAAACACTCGCTTAATTCCCGATGTAATCCAGTAAACCCACGGGCTTCCGGGAATAGCATCAAAGTCTCCTTGACGGTAAAGATAGACATTTGGGACAGGGTTGTGTTTTTTGGTCATGATTTTCCCTCAAACTTTTATGTGGAATTTTTGTAGAATTCCACATTTTTCCACGTTTTTCCATGTTTATTATGCTATTGCTATATAGTGCGATCCCTGGGCATCCCCTCGCAATTTATTTTTTATACACTTCCGCTGTCATAAGTCTATGTGTTCATTTTATTACCTTCTGCATATATTTCTCTAAGAAAATAAAATCCTCTTTCACCATACAAATTACATATTCTGTCAGCATTTTTTTTCTCACCTTTTTTATATAGCGTGCGTACTATTTCTTTAATATGTTCTTCTTCATAAACAGGAAAAATATCAGCATTAAGCATTTCAAGATAGATTTTAGCAATTTTTTCTGGTGTTTTTGAAACATGTTTTAATAAGCATTCAATAAAAAAAGGAGCGTTAAAACCTTTATCAACATACTTAGCTGAAAAGAGTAGCCATTCAAAAGTCTCTTCGTCTATTTCATCTATTAGCGATAACCACTTTGAAAGATCAGACGCTAATTTTTGATATTCGTGATTTTCTTTATTTTTTTTAGCTATCTCAAATAGCTCCTTCCAAAGAGGTTTTATTTTGGTTTTTATCTTATCACTAAGTTCTTCCTTGGCAATCTCAAAAAAACTCACTATTGCTAATAGTTGTTTTATATTTTTGTTTCTTATCAATAAATAAATAAGGCTTTCTTTATCTTCTAATTTTTCCCATCCTTCTAAATATCCGATACATATATGTTGAACAAGGCGTTCTGCAATATAATAATCACTAAATTCAGTTTTTATACCCTTGGCATAATGTCCGTTCCTTTTAAGTAGAAAATAAAGATCTTTATAAACCACCGAAGAATAAAAAAGATATCCTGTAATAGCTGCCTTCCAATGAATATCATTATTTTTTGGAAATATTTTATTTATATTTTCAATAACCCAATTTTTATCAAGCCAATAAAGGTTTGCTAAATATTCACCTAGTATTACTGAAAATTCAAGTGAAGACTCAATATCACGATTAAGCCGTTTTGTGAAAGCTTGCTTAATACTATTTATCCATCTATCTTCACTTTCTTTTTTATACAGACGAGCATATCTAAGAGAATAATTTATCATTGCTGAAAATATTTTTCCTTTTGTTGAATTCAAAACAGAGGTAATAAGATCATCTGTATTATGGAGATCAGACTTAGTTTTTTCAACAAGGATTAATAAGATTTCTTCCGCCTTTGGTAAAAATTTAGGATCAAAAGCATGATTATCATCTTTCGTACCATCTTCAATAAGTTCGGCTATTCTGGAAATAATCCAATTTCTGTAATTAATTCCTTTATATTCTTCATTCCAAAAATTATCTGAAGTAATCAATTCAAATATAAAATCAAAAATTATTTGCCAGTTAAGCTCTTTTCCTAATCGCCATGCTTCATTCAAACCCCACAATAATGCATGTTGGTATATTCGAGGTATGTCTAAAAATGGTTTTATATTGTCTGTAAATTTTTCAGGATATTCTGAAACGCAATTTCTTAAAAAATCTGCAAAATCTTCTATTTCACTCAATTTTGCTTCTTTATCTTCAAACTTTTTAAGATATGTGGCTATTTCATCGTTAGGTTTATTTAAAAATTCATCTTTTGAAATTGGACTTACATATCCTATCCTAGTCTCCATCCAGAAATTAAAACCTGGATGGACAAGTTTTTCAGGATTTATTTGGTGGTATTTTTCATACAATAAAATAACATCAGGATCTTTTGCATCTAAAAGAGCAGAAAGCCACTCTTTTTTACGGTACGCAAGAATCTTTTTAACTTGCTCTTTATCATTTTTTATTTCCTCAGGTATATGATACCTTTTAGTCTCTATCCAATTCAAAACCTTAGCAATTTGCTCCTTAGTAAAAAAAAGACAGTTATTCTTAAATAGTTCATATAACTCATGTTTAAGCGAATTTTCTTCGAGTGGATTACCCTTCCAGTTCCAAAACAATTCATTCAAGTCTTTATAATGATAATTAATAATATAAATAGCAATTCTTTTAAAAATAGGATGTTTTTCCATCAATAATTTTTTTACTTTTTCCTTTATTTTTGAAGGCTCAGAGAACTCAAACATATCCCTTACAAAATGAACCAGTTGACATTCGTATTGATC
>JAMOPG010000108.1 GCA_027064715.1 Desulfobacterales bacterium | reverse complement strand
TGAATAACCTTACCTAAGGAAATTCAACAGGACTCGCCCTGGTGAATAAAATTTTCTTTTTGGGATGTTCACCAGGGCGAGCTGGAGCCTTCCCCTTGCCACCTTTAACCGAGCTCCTTAATTTTTGAGGAGTCGTGGTCAAAAGGTGCCAAGAGTGGCTTTATCTCCAGCTTTCGTCCCCTCTCACGGCTGCGGGCCAGTGCCGGATTTTCACCGGCTTCCCGTTTCACCCTGAATACAGGGAACCTAGAGATATTTTAGTTTCTCCATTAGAGGAGAGGTGTTAAATTTTTAATTTTAACTTGTCAACCAATTTTTTTAAAAACTTCTTATGATATTACGCAACTTTTTACAATTTAACAAAAGGCTTTTTCAGTGTGGGCTATATAAAGCCCATTACATTCTGATTTTTAAAAAAGATTGTTTTCTCTAAAACTAAAATAAGAATTTGGGGTGATAATTATGTGGTCCAAAACATGGACATCGATTTCTTTGAATATGTTTTTGAGTCTTTTTGTTATCTCTATGTCTTCTTTTGATGGCTGTGGCTCACCTCCAGGATGATTGTGTATGAGTATCACATTTACGGCCTTTTTCTTGATTATTATCTCTATTATTTCTCTGGGATAGAGGTTTACCCTGTCAACGGTGCCATCACATACCTTGTCCAAGCTAATGATTTTATTTTTTGTGTTTAATAACAATATATAAAATGCCTCTTTTTGCAGCATACCAATGGAATTTTTCAGATGATCAAATACATCTTTTGGGTGTGTAATAGAGGTTTTTTGAGCAAGGCTTTGAAGTTCTATTCTCTTTATCAATTCTTTAATCGCTTGAAAAAACAAAACCAGACCATCAGAGATACCGGAAATCTCTTTTAATTGTTCTTGTGGAGCAAAAAATGCCTCTTTCAATGATCCAAAGCGTTTTAACAACTCTTTAGCTATGGGCTTTGTATCTTTTCTAGGGAGCCCATAACCCAATATTAGTTCAAGGAGTTCATAATCATGAAAACTATCTGGAGATTTTTTAAATCTCTGTTTTAATCTTTTTCTGTGTCCAATATAATCTGGCTGCCTTGTGGTTTTATCCATTTTTTAAAAATATCTTTTGAAGGTTAGAAACTGCCATTTGAAATATCTCACCTGGTGTTAAATTGGTTGTCTTTAATTTTAGATCCGCATCACATACAATATTAAAAATTTCAATGATATTTTTTTTGCCTACTCTTTTTGCAAGCATCATTTTTTCTTGTTTTGTCTTGTATGGTAAATAGACATCTTCCCCATGAACAAGTTGCCACAATATCCTTCCTTCTCTAAGTATTAGATGTAACATTGGAATCACATCATCATATGTATCAAATTTATTTTTTAAAATAGCCTCCCATATTAACTTAGGAGGTTTTAATCCTTCTATGGAACTTATCAAATCAAAGACATTAAAATCTAAAGATGGCCAAATAACTTTTAAATCCTTTTGTGTAATTTTTTTATCTTTAGATGAAAGTTCAAGCTTTTTTAATTCATTTTTTATCCCTGCTAGATCTTTGGGCAATATTTCTTTTAAAAGGTAAAATATGTCTTGTTCAATAATTATATTGTGTTTATTTGCCCAATCTCTCAAATATTTATTCAAAAATTCACTGGATACCCCTGGATGGGTAAAGATCCATCCCTTTTTTTCTGCAACTAAATAATATTTTTGGGAAGAAATATGTTTTGGTATAGGTGGCTTTCCCCTTATCCATTCTGATTCAATACATAGAAAAGGGAAAAGATCATCATGAAATCTATTTAAAAATTTAGACAGCTTATCAAAAAAATCTTTGGATAAAGTATTGGCCTTTCTTAATATGAGTGCTGTCTTTTTTCCAATGATAGATGATGCATTGAAAAGCCCAAAAAAATTTTTATGGAGGTTTTCATCATCTGCCCAAACAACTTTTTTTTCCCATGAGCCTTTTAATTTCTTGATTTCACTTTCTATAAAATCCTTTATAATCTCTGGATCTGGGCATATACAAAAATAAAATCCTGGTCTCATGGATCAAAATCCTGCATCAAGACCAAAGATCATTTGTCTAATTGCATCCTGGATTATCTTTGTTTTTGCATCAGATTCACTTCTATTTGATCCAGCTTCACCTATTGATTCACATTTTTGAATGTTTTTTGAGTCATATAGAAGTTTATCCTCTTTATCAAAGAGATAAAACCTCACAATAATACAGAGATTTGATTTTAAAGTATTTTTATCAGGATCTTCAATAAAAGTATTCTTTGAATATTCCACTATATCCACTACAAGTTTTGCATCAGCATTTTGTTTTGTTGTCCATTCTATAGTATTATCTCTTTTTGAAAACTCATCTATTATAATACTTCTTACAGTTTGGGAAAGTGTTGGATCAGTAGTTGGATTGCTTATCTTCTCAATGGTCAATTTTTTTGCATTTTTGGGCAAGGATAAAGCATATGATCCAACAAATCTATATCCACAACCTATAAAAAAACTAAAAATAAGGGCAATAGTGGATATTGCCCTTATTTTTTTAAATATATTAATTTTTTTCTGCATATCTGTTTATACAACAATGTTTACAAGCTTTCCTGGAACTATAATTATTTTTTTGATCTTTTTGTTTTGTATGTGTTTTACTACATTTTCATTGGAAAGGGCGAGTTTTTCTAGTTCTTGTTTTGAAATATCAGCGGAAACTGTGAGCCTTGCCCTTAATTTTCCATTTACCTGAACAACAATTAATACCTCTTCCTTTTTTAGTGCCTCCTTATCATATTCTGGCCATGGACATTGGGCAAGATGGGTCTTATATCCCATTTGAGACCAGAGTTCTTCACAAATATGTGGAGCCATGGGATATAGTGTTATTAACACTGTTGACCATGCTGATGAGAGGACTTCTAGATCCTTTTTGTCTGATAATAGACTCTCTTTTTTGTCTTGTATTTCATTTACAAGCTCCATAATAGCAGCAATTGCAGTGTTGAATTGATATTTTTCTTCTATATCTTCTGTGATCTTTTTGATGGTATAATGTTCTTTATACCTTAGGTCTTTGGCTTCTTTACTCAACTTTCCTTTGATTTTTGCTCCTGGACCTATTGGTATTAATACATCTTTTAATTCCTGTGCTAAGTTCCATACCCTATGCAAAAACCTATGGGCACCTTCTATCCCAGAATCGCTCCATTCTAATTCTTTTTCAGGTGGTGCTGCAAACAGTATAAACAATCTAGTTGTATCAGCGCCAAATCTGTTCAGTATATCATCTGGATCCACAACATTGCCCTTTGATTTACTCATCTTGGCGCCATCTTTTAACACCATGCCCTGGGCAAGTAATCTTAAAAAGGGCTCATCAAAATCAAAATAACCAAGATCCCTTAAGGCCTTTACAAAAAATCTCGAGTAAAGAAGATGGAGTATGGCATGTTCTATCCCGCCAATATATTGATCAACAGGCATCCAATATTTCAAGGCCTTTTTATTAAATGGAGCAGTGTCACTCTTTACATCTGTGTACCTTGCAAAATACCAGCTAGATTCCACAAATGTATCCATGGTGTCAGTCTCACGTCTGGCTTCACCGCCACAGCGTGGACACTTGGTTTTTACAAATGATTCTGATTCCGGAAGAGGAGATCTTCCATCTGGTTTTGGCTGGATATCTAAAGGCAAGACCACAGGTAGATCCTCTTCAGGCACAAGTTGAATTCCACACTTATCACAATAGATCACTGGTATTGGCGTGCCCCAATATCTCTGCCTAGAGATATTCCAGTCTCTAAGTCTATAATTTATTGTTTTTTTTGCCTTATTTTGTTTTTCCAGATATTCTACAATCTTCCATTTTGCCTCTTCATTAAAAAGTCCATCAAACTCGCCAGAGTTTATTAAATATCCTTGATCAGTATACGCCTTATCTAACTCTTCACCCTTTAACTCTTTGTCTTTAGGTGAAATTACCACTATAATCTTCTGGTTATATTTTTTTGCAAATTCAAAATCCCTTTGATCGTGGGCAGGAACCCCCATAACAGCACCAGTTCCATATTCCATTAAAACAAAATTTGTCACAAATATTGGCATCTTCTCTTTGGTCATGGGATTTATACAATATCTTCCTGTAAATATACCTTTTTTCTCAAAGTCTTCTGTGGACCTTTTCTTGGTATCTATCTTTTTGCAACTCTCAACAAAGTCTAAGATTTCATTTTTATTCTCAATATCTTTTATGAGTTCAATTAGTATTGGATGCTCTGGCGCAAGGCTCATAAATGTTGCACCAAATATTGTATCTGGCCTTGTGGTGAATACTGTTATCTTTTTATCAAGCCCTTCAACTTCAAAATCTATTTCTGCTCCAACTGATTTTCCAATCCAGTTTCTCTGCATGGTTAAAACCCTTTCAGGCCACCCCCCTTCTAATTTGTCTAAATATTCTAATAGCTCTTCAGCATATGCAGTTATCTTGAAAAACCACTGTGAGAGTTCCCTTTGTTCAACTTCAGAGGAGCACCTCCAGCATCTCCCATCTTCTACCTGTTCATTGGCAAGCACTGTATGGCAAGATGGGCACCAATTTACAGGGGCCTTTTTTCTGTATACCAGTCCTTTTTTATAAAGTTCAATAAAAAAAAGCTGTTCCCATTTGTAATATTCAGGTACACATGTGGTTACTTCTCTCTCCCAGTCTAAGGAATATCCAAGCCTTTTTAACTGGGACTTCATCTCTTCAATATTGGAAAAAGTCCATTTGGCTGGGTGTATTCCCCTTTTTACTGCAGCGTTTTCAGCAGGGAGACCAAAGGCATCCCATCCCATGGGATGTAGAACATTATATCCTCTCATCCATTTATACCTGGCAATCACATCGCCAATGGTGTAAACCCTCACATGCCCCATGTGGATCTTACCAGAGGGATAGGGAAACATTTCAAGGACATAATATTTGGGTTTCTCTGACTTATGAGTAGAGTTGAAGTATCTGTTTTCATTCCATATCTTCTGCCACTTAGGTTCTATTTCTTTTGGGTTATACTTTTGAGACATCTTCATTCTCCCCACTATCTTTATACTTATTTAAAATCTTCTTCCCTACAGCGTCCAATATTCCATTTATAAAGTTCCTAGATTTCTCTTCTGCAAATATTTTGGTCAACTCAATGCCTTCATTGATAGCCACCTTATAAGGAACATCATCTCTATATAGCATCTCATATATTGATAAACGCAAAATACTCAATTCTACCTTTCCAATACGCTCTATCTTCCAATTTTCAGAATGCTCTTCTATAATTTTATCTAATTCTTGTACATGATCTATTACACCACTTACAAGCTCTTTTGCAAACTGGATCACTTTTGGATTTATTCCATCCTTAATGTCAAAAAAAGAATCTAAAAATTGTTCAAACTTGTTATCTATATTAATTTTATTTTCTGGAATAAATGTCAAACTAAACAACATCTGCAGGGCGAGTTCTCTGCCTTTGGTCCTAAGCCCTCTTTTTCTTTTTTTGGTTTCCCTGTTTTTCATTGGATTACATATCATTTATTTGACTGAGTACCTGGGCAGTCTCCAATGCTGCCTGTGCTGCCTCTGCTCCTTTGTTTCCTGCCTTACTGCCAGCTCTCTCAATTGCCTGTTCTAAGGTATCAGTTGTCAGTACACCAAAAGTCACTGCTACTTCGCTCTCAAGGGCAACCTGAGCGATTCCCTTTGCAACTTCAGATGCTACATAATCAAAGTGTGGAGTAGCTCCTCTAATTACAGCGCCAAGGCAGATAACTCCATGAAATTTTTTGGTTTTTACAACTTTTTTTGCCACAACAGGCATCTCAAAGGCACCAGGAACTTTTATAACCACAAGGTCATCTTCTTCCACTCCATGCCTGATCAAATAATCTATACAACCACTAACCAATCTACTGACAATAAAATCATTAAATCTACTGGCAATAATGGCAAATTTCAGGCCTTTTCCTATGAGCTTTCCTTCAATTGTCTTAATATGTTGCATATTTTTCTCTCCAATTATTAGTCTTTTATGCAATCGAGCAAATGTCCCATTTTTTCTTTTTTGGTTTTTAAATATTTATAATTTTCTTCGCAAACAGGTCCTATAATGGGAACCCTTTCCACTACTTGCAGTCCATAGCCTTCTAATCCCACAATCTTTTTGGGATTATTGGTTAAAAGTCTCATCTTGGTTACGCCTAGATCCACAAGGATCTGTGCACCAATACCATAGTCTCTTAGATCAGGTTTAAATCCAAGTATCAGGTTTGCTTCCACAGTATCTTTTCCCTGATCCTGCAGGCTATAAGCCTTTATCTTGTTAGCAAGCCCAATTCCTCTTCCTTCTTGCCTCATGTAGAGAAAAATACCCTTCCCTTCCTTTTCTATCATTTGCAGTGCTGCTTGTAATTGAGGGCCACAATCACACCTCAAAGATCCAAACACATCTCCTGTCAAACACTGGCTATGAACCCTTACTAACACTGGCTCATCTTCTTTTATCTCCCCTTTTACAAGTGCAAGATGTACATAATCATCTATATCACTTTCATATGCAATAGCCTTAAATTCTCCATACTTAGTGGGTAGTCGAGCCTCTCCAACACGCCTTACCAGAGAGTCAAATCTGGATCTATATCTAATTAGATCCTCAATGGTAGCTATCTTTAGATTGTGCTCTTTAGCAAACTTTATAAGATCAGGCATTCTCGCCATATTCCCATCATCTCTCATGATCTCGCAAATTACTGCTGCAGGCTTGAGTCCTGCCAGCCTGCATAGATCCACACTACCCTCTGTTTGGCCAGCACGAACCAAGACTCCACCCCTTCTTGCCCTTAAGGGGAACACATGCCCTGGAGTTGAAATATCCTCTGGGGTTACATCATCCTTTACAGCAGTCAAAATGGTTGTGGCCCTATCATATGCAGATATCCCTGTGGTAACTCCCCTAGCCGCTTCAATGGACACTGTAAATGCTGTGCCAAACCTTGATTCATTCCTCCTTGGCTGAAGATCTAATTTGAGCTTATCAACAAGCTCTGGGGCCATAGCAAGGCAGATCAGACCCCTTCCATATTTTGCCATGAAATTTATTGCCTGAGGAGTGACTTTTTCTGCAGCTATGGTCAAATCTCCTTCATTTTCCCTATCTTCATCATCTACTAAAATTATCATCCTCCCTTTTCTGATCTCATTAATTGCCTCTTCAGTGGTGCACATTACAGATTCTGCACCTTCAATCTCATATTTTTTTTCCATATCTATGCCCTCAAGTTAAGTTTTTTTATTGGTAAAATATTTCATTGAGAAGTTTAACTCCCAAAATATAAAAAGCAAATCAAAATCCGTGTTCTTTTAAAAAATCAATGGTTAATCCATGTTTTTCTGCCTTTTGCTCTTCTTTTTGCCATGGAGCTGTCATTTTTTCCACATATTTCCCTATGATATCAAACTCAGTATTCACCAATGTTCCCACCTGCCATTGGGAAATAGTGGTTTTCTTTTGAGTTTCAGGTATAATATTTATTTCAATAAAATCTTTACCACACCTGTTTATGGTAAGACTTATTCCATCAAGGGCAATTGACCCTTTTTCTATTACATATTTTGAAAATCTTTCAGGAAATTCAAGTATAAATCTTTTAGAAAGCCCATCACGGCTGATCTGTTTTACTTTAGATAAACAATCCACATGTCCAGACACCAGGTGTCCACCGAGTCTATCTGATAGTGTAAGTGCCCTTTCTAGGTTAACCTTGTGCCCTATTTTTAGATAAATCAGATTAGTTTTGCCCAATGTTTCTTTTGAAACATACACACTAAATTGGTTATTGTGATATTTTTCCACTGTAAGACACGCTCCATTAACAGCAATACTTTCTCCCAACGCTATGTCTTCAAAGGGTGGTGAAGGCAGGATAGTAATTCTCATGTCTTTGGATAATCTCTGGATATTTACAACTTCACCAATGCTTTGAATAATGCCTGTAAACACAAAATATTCCTTTATTTTTTATGGAGTTAAGTGAATCAATACATCTCTATCCACAATCTTGACACCCCTTACACTTAGTCTTTTTGCATCTGAAATTTTTCCTATGTCATTTCCAGAAAAAGAAGAGATTGCACTGTCATCACCTATTACAATAGGGGCGACAAATAAAAAGAGCTCATCAACTAAATTAGAATTTAAAAGGGTATTAGCCAACTTACCTCCACCTTCACATAAAACATAATACACATTTAATTCTGAAAAGAGCCATTTAAACCCATCTTCTATATTAACCCCTTGGGCAGTTTTGTATAAAGGAAATATTTTTACACCCCTGTCCTGTAATCTTTTTATTTTTTCTTCACTAACGGTATCAGTAGTAAAAAATATCGTCTTAGTAGGTCTTTTTTGTAAAAGATAAAAATTTGCATCTGGATCTGGCAGATTAGATGTTAAGATAATAGCATATGGATCTTTTTTGTTTTTAGATGTAAGCCTTGGTGTTAGTTTTGGATTGTCTTTATAAAATGTATTTCCTCCTACCAATATGGCATCAACTCTCTCTCTTAAGCTGTGAACCATTTCTCTAGATTTTTCACAACTTATCCATTTAGAATCACCACTTTTGGAAGCTATTTTCCCATCAATGGTTTGGGCAAGCTTTAAGTATATGTAGGGCCTTTGTTTATTATTCCATGTGATAAAATCATTTATTAGAAATCTACACTCATCTTCACAAATTCCAATTTCAACATCCACACCATTGCCTCTTAGATATTCAGCTCCCCCTCCACATACATTGGGATTAGGATCTTTTGTCCCGATTTTTACTTTTTTGATCTTATATCTAAGTATAGCATTGGTGCATGGCGGGGTCTTCCCATAGTGATTGCAAGGCTCTAAAGTAACCCAAAGGGTAGATCCTTCTAAGTTATGTCCTTTTGATAGGGCATCGTCTATTGCCTCTACTTCAGCATGTGGGCCACCATATTTTTTATGATAACCCTTTCCCAATATCTTATTTTCTTTTGTAATAACAGCGCCAACACATGGATTTGGAGCTGTCTGACCCTTTCCCTTTTCTGCCAGTTCTATGGCAAGATCCATAAATTTTTTGTTCATAAGATTTATCCTGAAAAAAAGAGGGAGATTTTGGGGATCTTTAAATCTTTATAACAGAGATTCGGGCTTCCTTTAACATTTCTTTTGACAGCTCATCAGGATACCCCTCCAGGTAATAGATATTTTTTACCTCACAATTTATTAACATCTTTGTACAAATAAGACATGGATGATGGGTACAATATATATCACACCCTCTCAGTGATATTCCATGGAGTGCTGCTTGGATTATAACATTTTGCTCAGCATGGAGCCCTCGACATAGCTCATGTCTTTCTCCTGATGGGATCTTAAATTGTTCCCTTAAACATCCAACCTCAATACAGTGTTTTATCCCTGAAGGGGCACCGTTATATCCTGTGGCCAAGATCCTTTTATCCTTTACAGCAACACAACCCACTTGACGTCTAATACATGTGGATCTTTTTGCAACAAGCTTTGCTATCTCTGCAAAATATTCAACCCATGAAATTCTTTGATCTTTCATTGCTATTCTTCAAACCTTTTAAATAAAATACATGCATTTGTGCCACCAAAACCAAAGGAATTGCAGAGAACATAATTTATTTTTTTGTCCCTTGGACCGTCAGATACATAGTCTAAATCACATTCTGGATCTGGATTTTCTAGATTTATAGTTGGGGGAATCTTTTCATTATATATGGTGAGTGCACTGAATACAGCTTCTACACCCCCTGCAGCTCCAAGCATGTGACCAATCATAGATTTATTTGCAGTAATCGGTATATTATACGCATGTTTTCCAAATACCTTTTTTATGGCCTTTGTTTCTGCAATATCATTTAAAGGAGTAGATGTACCATGTGCATTTATATGGTCCACGTCATTAGGTGATATGCCTGCCTCTTTTATAGCAGCCACCATTGCCCTTGCCATGCCATCTCCTGTTTCATCAGGAGCAGTGATATGGTATGCATCAGCAGATGCACCAAACCCTGCAACTTCTGCATAGATTTTTGCACCTCTTTTTTTTGCATGCTCTAATTCCTCTAAAAACAAAAGACCACACCCCTCAGATATAACAAATCCGTCTCTATCCTTATCAAAGGGTCTAGATGCCTTTTCAGGCTCGTCATTTCTTGTGGATAGGGCATTCATTGCATTAAAACCAGCTACTGCCATAGGCGTTATTGTGGACTCAACTCCCCCACAAATCATGGCTTTAGCCCTGCCCAATTTGATATCAGAAAACGCATACCCAATACTATGACATCCTGAAGCGCAAGCAGAGGTTGTGACCATGTTTGGACCTTTTGCCCTAGTGAATATGGCAATCTGACCAGCAGCAATGTTTGAGATAAGCTTTGGGATATAAAATGGAGATATCTTGGATGGTCCCCTTTTAAGGAGTCGCTCGTGGAATTCTTCTATTGTTTCAAGTCCTCCAAGTCCACAACCAAGAACAATCCCTACATCTTCCCCTCTTTTTTCATCAAGTTCAAAACCACTATCTTTTAGGAGCATGAGCGCAGCAACCACTGCATAGTGATTAAACCTATCCATTCTCTTTACTTGCTTACGGGGAATATATTTTTCTGGCTCAAAGCCTTTTACTTCCCCTGCTATTTTTGTTTTATAGTTAGAGCAATCAAACCTAGTAATATAAGATATACCAGATTCTCCAGCAAGCAATCTCTTCCACGAAGTCTCTACATCGTTTCCCAGCGGAGTTATTGCTGAAACACCTGTTACAACCACTCGTTTATTCATATAATACCCCTTTGTATCAGGGTTTTTAACAAGGGGAAGGAAGATCCCTTCCCCTATTTTTTTTATTTGTTTAATTTTGATTCAATGTAATTAATCACATCCTGCACAGTCCTCAATTTTTGTGCTTCTTCATCATCAATCTCCATTCCAAACTCATCTTCCATTGCCATAATGAGCTCTGTTAAGTCTAGAGAATCTGCTCCCAAGTCATCCACAAAGGATGCCTCTGGTACAACCTGCTCTGGATCAACGTCCAATTGTTCTGATACGATCTTTTTGATTTTTTCTAGAAGCTCAGACATAAGTCCTCCTTTTTTGCTTTTTTAAAGATATAATCCGCCATTCACAGAGATTACCTGACCTGTTACATATCCTGCTTCTTCTGATGCAAGCCAGGCCACCGCTGACGCCACGTCTTCTGTGGTCCCCAAACGTTTTAGGGGAATTTTAGAAAGATAATTCTTTTTTGTGGTTTCATCAAGGTCTTTCGTCATCTCTGTTATAATAAATCCAGGTGCAATTGCATTAACAGTGATTTGCCGGGATGCAAGTTCCAAGGCAACCGCCTTTGTCAGGCCAATAATACCTGCCTTAGAGGCACAATAATTTGCCTGTCCTGGATTGCCACAAAGTCCCACCACAGAAGTAATATTGATTATCCGTCCATATCTTTGCCTTACCATGATCTTTGATGCTTCTTGAATGAAATTAAAAGTTCCTGTTAGATTAACATCAATTACACGCTGCCAATCTTCATTGCTCATTCTTAAAATTATACCATCTCTGGTAATACCAGCATTGTTTACCAGGACAGAAAGAAAAACCTTATTTTTGATGTGTTCTTTAAAAAAGGATGTTACTGCCTCTTTATCACTCACATCTAGCTTAAAGGACATACCTTTAGTGCCAAGCTTTTTTATTTCATCACAAACTTCCCTGGCCTTATCATCCCTGGATACATATGTAAAATATATAGTGTAACCTTGACGAGCCAGTTTCAAGCATATGGCCTTTCCAATTCCCCTGGATCCACCAGTGACTATGGCAACCTTTGGTAAATTTGCACTATCCTTTTTCATGTTTCTTTCCTTAAAACTAAAATCTTATAAAAACACTGAATACAATCAGTCCTGCACCAAAGGTGGTACTAAAAATTAAATCTCCTTTCTGTCCCTATTAACAAAGACCTTTTCCATGGGCAGCCCTAATTTTGATGCATACCTTAGTTTTTGGCTCTCTCATCTAAAACCTTATCTATTTTTTGATCCTTGGCTTCGCTTTTTGAAGACCTTGAAACAGTAAAGA
>JAMOPG010000107.1 GCA_027064715.1 Desulfobacterales bacterium | reverse complement strand
ATGGAGAACTGATTGAGAATACGTGTTTGCTGAGAACGTGTTGGATATATTCTGTATTTATATGCTTTTTTCATGTTCATCATTATACAAAACAAAAAGAAAAAAGACAAGCCTGCTACATCCCCTACCTAAAGGAAGGGGTCTTGCAGGCTTAAATTAGATAAGGTGAAATTGTAAAAAATGGAGATAAATCATAGATTGACATTGTTGGATCCTTATAAAAGGGCAGATATTGATCAACCTGTCTTAGTAGTGGAAGATGAAATCTCTCAGCGAATGCTCCTTCGTAATTTACTAGAAGAGATGAATATTAATGTAATTGAGGCCGCAAATGGAAGGGAAGCCCTTGAGATTTTAAAAAGAAAGGCTGATATTTCTTTAGTTCTCACTGATCTGACAATGCCTGAGTTAGATGGTTTTGAACTTATAAAAGAGATAAGAGCAAAAGAGCTTAGCTATACCTATATAATTGTAATCACTGCTCGGAGAGATAGAAAAGCATTAATAAAGGCTTTATCCCTTGGCGCTGATGATTATGTCTCTAAGCCAGTATTCCCAGAGGAGTTGGCCTTACGCATAAAAGACGGTCAGAGGTTGCAACGGCTAACCTCCCATGAATATTTAATTCTTTCCATGGCAAAACTTGCTGAATACCGCAGTCCAGAAACAGGGTATCACGTGGAGAGAGTAAGGGCCTATTGTCAAGTTCTGGGATTGTATTTATCGGAAAATTATCAAAATCTAATAACTAATTCCATGGCGCAGGAAGTGGCAAGACTGAGCGTTTTACATGATATTGGCAAAGTGACAGTTCCAGACCATATTTTACATAAACCTGGACCTCTTACAAAACAAGAATTTGAAATCATTAAAAAACATACTGTAAATGGAGGCAAAATCATAAAAGAGTTGTATAATAGCCAAAAATTGCAATATTTAAAATTGGTATATGAAATAGTTATGTATCATCACGAAAGATATGATGGAAAAGGATATCCTGCCAAGCTTAAAGGAGAAGAAATTCCTCTGTCTGCCAGAATAGTATCATTAGCAGATGTGTATGATGCAATCACTTCTAAAAGATGTTATAAAGATGCTGCAACACATGAAAAAGCTAAGGAGATTATTGTAGCTGAAAAAGGTAAACAATTTGATCCAAAGGTGGTGGATGCCTTTTTGGCCATAGAAGATAAATTTATAGAGATAGCGAAAAAGTATAAAGACTAGTTATTTATTTTTTGTTTTTTTAGAACAGTTATCTCCAATATTTTTAAAAAACCTTGACACTACTCACCTTGTCCATAAAAAATCAGAAAACTAACTGGTTTTAAGAACGGAGTCAATTATGAAAAAGACAAGGTTCTCTAGGCGAGATTTTTTATTTGGCTTTAGACGGAGGATGTTAAATAATATTGATAATATCCCAACATCTTTGATGATGAAAGAGGCAAAAGAGGCAGATGAATTTTTAAGGCAAGGGGATTTTTCTCAGGCAAAAAAATTATTAGAAAAAGTGGTAAAAAAAAGAAAAGACAATATGGTTGCAAGGCAAAAGCTTGCATATTGTTATTATAGATTAAATGAAATCAAAAGGGCAAAAGAAGAATTTTTAAAACTAAAAAAAATGGGAGTAACCAGTAATCTTTTGTGTCTATATCTTGGACTCTGTTATGCACATGAGGGAGATCTATCTCAGGCAATATCTCATCTAAAGGGATTTTTTGACATATCAAAACCCATAATACAAAGGGCAATAAACCTCCAGATTGCCCTTTTTGATTCCAAAATGGCAGATAAAGAAGACCTCATTTCTTCTATAGAACAAGCAATAGCTGAACAACAGAGAATGGACTGCCATATGCGACAATCTAAAACTTAGATACAAAGCTTATCAAAAAACAGTGTCTATATTTACCCCTTTGCTTTAATATTTAACAAAAATATTTTAGAAAGATTTTGACCAACCAACATTTGCAAATTCAAATTTGTCCTTAAATCTCATATAACAATGAGCTGCTGCCACTGGCCCTGTGCAATGGGACACTGCAATGAGTTCAATAGAAAATTCTTCAAAGCAGTCCAATATATTATTTAATGCCTCACCTGGGGGAAAAAATCCAAGGTGCGTGCCACCTATAACTGCATGAAACTTTTTATGTCCTGTTTTTTCTGAAAAATATCTCAAGATATTTACCACTCCACTATGCGCGCATCCAAATAATACAACAGGTCCTTTGTCTGTTTCAATCAAAAGGCTTATATCATCATTAAATGGATCTTCAATAAATTTTCCATCCTCAGTTTTTATCAAAAGACGTCTATCTTTTATTGCAAATCTTTCATC
>JAMOPG010000106.1 GCA_027064715.1 Desulfobacterales bacterium | reverse complement strand
CTCTAAAAACTCCACAGACTAACTACAGTGTTGAACAAGGGTTGAACCAACTTGCAGAGGTATTAAAAAATAGTTTAGATATGGAGAAGATTTTTAAATTTATAGAATAAACAATTCGACCTCATTTAAAAAGAGGGGGAGTTGTCCCACTCATCAATGTTCAACCCACAAAGAAAAGGAATAATACTACCCTTCCCCTAACTTGAGCTGAAAATTTTATTTTGCTCACTGTTCACTCCATAATATCTTGCTCTTACAATTTAAGTTGTTTTAATTTCTCTTCAAATTCCTGTATGGACTCTACTTTAATAGCCAGTTTAAGCAGATTTTTTAAAATATTTCTGTTGGCCACACCTCTGATTTAACAGATAGGGACCCAATAATGCACATTTTATTTTTGTTAATGGGTTATGGGGTACGCGTCTACGCATCAATTTATTTACTCATTCCCACATACACTCATATACCCATTAACTCATATAAATGAAAAGGGACATGCAAATAATGATTATATTAGATGTGTTTTTAAGGTAGAATGTTCTCGAATCCACTCTGTTTTGGGAAGAGAGGAAGATTTTGGGATTTCACAAATTTTTTTATCTGCAAACCCCTAATCTTTTCAAATTAGACATTATTTTTTTATAAGTGAGCCATATTTTATCAATTATTTCAAATAATTAAATCACTCCTCCTTTTTTGTTGTGCAAATTTTTTTAAAAATAATTGACAAGAAATACTCTTTTAAGTATAAATATTTATCAATCAATCAGAATGTGATTGATTAATCAATTAGAAAGGAAAGTTATGTCTGAGATACCAACAACAGTAAAGGATAAAAAGTTAGTTCAAAAGCGAAGAGAACAAATCATTCTTGCCGCGATAAAACTTTTTTCTGAAAAAGGTTTTTTTAAAACTACTATGCGGGAGCTTGCCGAAGAATCAGGTCTAAGTTATGGAAATATCTATGATTATGTTGGAAGCAAGGAAGATATATTTTTTTTGATTCATGATTTTTTGGCTGGCATGGCAATAAACAATCTTGAGCAGAGTATAGAAGGAGTGAATGATCCGCTCGAAAAGTTAAGACGAATGGTTAGGGCTGAATTTGAAATTATGAGTAAGTGGCCCGATGCTTTATTGCTTATATATCAAGAAAGTCACATTTTGAATAAAAAATATTTAAAAAAGCTACTTGAAAAAGAACGGTATCACCTGGAAAAATTTGAAGTTGTAATTCAAGAATGTATAGAACATGGTATATTAAAGGAATGTAATGTAAGGCTTATAGCTAATTTGATTAAATCTATGATAGATTCTTGGGTCTTAAAAAGGTGGGATCTTAGGGGATATTCGACATCTATTGAAGCAGAAAAAAGTATCCTCGAAATGGTTTTTTATGGCTATTTAAAAGAGAAAAGCACATCTCCACAAATTCTTCATGAAGTAGATCCATTAAAGGGCAAGTACGCCTTAATTGTTAATGCTAACACTGTTATAGGTAAAGCAATATGTGCATATTTAATCTCAAAAGAAGTTAATGTTGCAGTATACGGTGAAGAGTTTAAGAAAGGAAGAGAATTTCCTTATATCTCTGAGGAAGATTTTAACTCTATAGTATTTTATAATTCAAAAAGTGTTGGTGCATTAGATGCAAAAATTTTTCAAAGGATAGAGAAAGAATTTGGTCTTATAGATTTTTTTATATTTGATTTGGGAGTTGGAAATATAAGCAAACCAAGTAATTTAAAAAATAGAACAGATCTGATTTTGCAAATGGATAGCAATATGATAAATTTAGTATCCATTTCTAATGAATTGCTTAAAGGGGAAATAATAATGCGACCTCTATCTCGTATTCTTTATATTGCACCTTGGGGATGGGATAGGTTTGTAGATGAATTGCGTTATGAAAATTTAAAAAATTTATCTGAATCATTAACGAAATTTATGGCACAAAAACTATCGGGAAATTCCATAAATGTAAATTGTATTGTGCCGGGATTTATTAAAACTTTACGGCCTTCTATGATACAGAAGGATAAGGAAGATGCTTTGAAAAAACAAATTCCGTTAGGTAACTTAGGTGATATGTCAGATTTTATTCAATGTTTAGATTTTTTATTAGGTGAAGGATCTCGGTATTTAACAGGACAAGTATTAAAAGTAGCAGGTGGATTGGAGTAAATGGATTTTAATAAACAATAAAATTTTAATAGGAGGATAACCAACATGTTGAGAACCAAGGAACAGTATAGAAAAGATCTATTTAAAATGCGTCCCAATATCTATATTGGAGGTGAAAAAGTAGGAAGAGATGATCCACGATTGCTTCCTGGAATTCGTGTATTGGAAGTTACATTTGATTTGGCACAGGATCCTGAATGGAAAGGCCTTGCAACTGCTATGTCTCCATTAATTGGCAAGGAGGTGAACAGATGGACGCATCTACCTCAAACTCCATATGATCTTTTGCAAAAGCAAAAATTAATACGTTTAGCCGCAAGACGAGTTGGTGGATGTATACAAAGATGTATGGGACAAGATGCAATAATTGCATTAGCTGTATGTACAAAGGAGATTGATGAAGCCAAAGGCACAGATTATCACAAAAGATTTCTGGAATATATGAAGATGTATCAGGACAAAGATCTTGATGGGTGCTGTGCTCAAACTGATTGTAAGGGAGATAGATTGAAAAGACCTAGTGAGCAAAAAAATCCAGATTCTTATGTACATATAGTAAAAGAGGACAAAGATGGAATCGTGGTAAGGGGATTTAAGATGTCTATAACCCAGGTGGCGTATGCAGATGAAATTTTAGTAGTTCCAACTAGAGCTTTAAAGGAAGATGATAGAGATTATGCAGTTGCTTTTGCAATTCCTGCTGATACTGAAGGTGTAAAAATAGTAACACGTCCTGTGTGGTTAAGAGAAAAAGATGATGAGGATGCCCCTCCATTTTGTAAATATGGAGTATCTGATTCTGTTGTGATTTTTGACAATGTATATGTTCCCAAAGAAAGAGTTTTTATGTGTGGTGAATGGGAATTTGGGAGGAGATTGGCCTTGTTATTTGCCAATTCTCATAGACATAGTTACAGTGGATGTAAACCAGCAGTATCTGATATTTTATGTGGTGCATGTCTATTAGCAGCAAAAGCAAATAATATAGACAAAGTATCTCATGTAAGGGAAAAATTCTCTGAATTTGCATCTTCAGCTGAACTTGCATATGCCGCTGGTGTAGCAGCAGCTGTTTATGGAGAAAAAACTTCCAGCGGTGTATTTTTCCCAAATCCTATCTATGCTAATGTAGGAAGGCGTCTTACTGGAGAACTCATTTACCATGAATATAACCTATTGACAGAAATCGCAGGCGGAATTTCCGTTACACTTCCATTTAAAGAAGACTTTCAAAAAGGAGAGAATAAGGAACTCCTTAAGGAATTTATTGTGAGAAATCCAGAGATAGATCCTGAAACTTCTATAAAAATATGGAAATTTGTTGAGAATGTTGGCGCATCTCCAATGACACTGTGGTATATGATTGCTGGAGTTCACGGAGGAGGTTCTCCAATTATGGAAACCATTACATTAAATGCAGAATATGATTATGAAGACAAAATTAAAGTTGCAAAATACCTAGCTGGAATAGACAAACATCCAGACGATTCAAAATGGCTTTCTCTAGAACCTTTTTTTAAAGAAGAGTAAAATATAAAGCATGATTGTGCTAGGAGAAGTATTATTACTTGTCTAAAAGTAAACAGCGATTATAATTAAAAAATCTAGCTATTAGGGGGAATATTCTTAAAGAGGATAAAACAATGATGGATAAATTAATAAGTTTTACTTCAAAGATGAGTGAATTTACAGGTAAATTTGTTTCTTATGCAATTTATATTGGTATTGGTATGCTGAGTTGTGAAGTTGTTTTACGTTATGTTTTTAATCATCCCACTGTTTGGGCACATGGTTACACCCAAAGACTATTTGCAAGCTACTATATATTAATAGGGGCCTTTACCTTGATAAAGGGAGGGCATGTAAGAGTAGATCTAATCTACAATGTTGCTTCAAGAAAAGGAAAAATCGTTTTAGATATGTTAAATTATTTGTGTTTGCTTATCTGGGGGAGTTCCTTACTTTATTCTGGATGGGTATATTTTCTGACTTCGTGGCATGAACATGAGGTAGATGAGACAGTATTAAGGGCTCCAATATATCCCATAAAATTTCTTTTAGTAGTGGGAGTTTTTCTAATAACGTGGCAAGGACTAGTTAATTTTATAGAAAGTCTGGTATCTTTAATAAAGGGAGAAGAATGATGGATTCTGCCTTGTTATTAACAATTTTAATGTTTGGATCCTTAATTTTGTTAGTGATGTTGGGGGTGTCTGTATCTTTTGCATTGGGCGCAATAGGAACTATAACTGCATTCATTCTTTATGGAACTGGAGGATTATTTTCAATTATTACTGGTGTTTTTAAATATATGTGGATGTTAGTATTAGTTGCAGTACCCCTTTTTGTATTTATGGGAGTAGCGTTATCTCATTCTAAAATTGCGTCAGATATGTATGAGACATTTTATTTATGTTTTGGACGGCTAAGAGGAGGCCTAGCAATTGGTTCCTGCTGCTTTGCTGCCGCCCTATCGGCGATGACAGGTAATTGTTCAGCATCTACTCTTACTGCTGGGCTTGTGGGTATCCCTCCAATGCAGAAGAGGGGATACAAAGATACACTAATTTTTGGGACTATTGCATCTGCTGGATCATTAGGAATAGTAATTCCCCCAAGCATTACTTTGATTATTATTGGAATGATGACCGGTCAATCTATTGGGAAACTCTTTGCTGGAGGTTTTATAGCTGGAATAGTAATTTTGTTTTTTTTCATACTTTATATAGGGATCAGGGCATGGATTAATCCCAAACTTTGTCCTGCAAAGGAAGAACCTGTGCCTTTAATAATAAAATTAAAGGCGTTAAAATCAGTTGCTCTCCCTGTATTTATTATTATAGCTACCTTGGGTTCCTTGTTTTTAGGAATAGCTACTCCAACAGAAGCAGCTTCTGTTGGTGCTTTAGCAGTGATTATATCAATAGGACTTCGTGGTGAATTAAGTTGGACCTTCATAAAAGAAGTTGCTTACGAGACTGCTGTTATTACTGGAATGGTGATGTGGATTATGTTCGGTGCGGCTGGATTTGTAGCTGTTTATACTGGATCTGGAGGGATTTATTTTGTGCATCAACTACTTCTCAGTCTCAATGTCTCCCCGTGGCTAATTTTGTTATTTTCTCAATTTATTATATTAATTTTGGGTATGTTTTTAGATCCAGTTGGAATAATTATTTTGACGTTACCAATTTTCTATCCTGTAATATCAAAATTGGGATTTGATCCAATATGGTATGGAGTTATTTTTAATCTCGCCCTTTGTATAGGATACATAACTCCTCCTTTTGGGTATAATCTTTTTTATTTAAAATCTATTAGTCCTCAAACACCTATTAAAAAAATATATGTGAGTGTACTTCCTTTTATAGTTATTATGGTTAGCGTTATGATGATACTAATGTGTTTTCCTGACATTATTAAATGGGTCTATATATAATTTAAAGAGTAAGGAGGGAAATATGAATATCTTAGTTGTAGGTGGTACGGGGTTTCTAGGAAGGAGAATTGTTGAAAAGCTGTTGGATAAAGAGTGTCAAATAATAGTTATGGCAAGAAAGTCAGGTAGTTTTCCGGATTATATTAAAGAAAAAATTAAAATGGCTATTGGAGATATTAGAATTCTTTCGGATGTAATTAAAATTGTTAAAGAGTATAAAGTAGATAGAATCATCCACAGTGCATATACATTAACTGCAGAAGGAGAAAACAATCCATATTTAGCAGTACAAGTTAATATATTGGGTACTTGTAATATATTTGAAGCTGCAAGATTGTTTGGCATTAAAAGAGTTGTTTTTGCAAGCTCAATTGCCGCTTATGCAGATGCAAGACATTATGGAGATAATTGTGTAAATGAAGATGAATTGTTATTAAGACCTCCTTCAATTTATGGTGCGTCAAAGGTATTCAATGAATTAATAGCTTCAAAATATGAAAATAAATATGGTATAGAGATCGTTAGTGTAAGAATATCTGCAGTTTATGGTTTAGATAGAGAAGATAGAGGGGTAACAGCTTGGTTTAGTCAAATGTTAAATACAGTTGTAAACAATAAAGAAGTAGAATTAAACATAAGGCCAGATCAACTATCGAGTTTTATATGTGTAAATGATGTAGCCGAGCAATTAGTAAGACTCGCTTTTAAAGAGAAACTCTCTCATAGGCTCTATAATTCAGGTGGCGCTACATTAACTCCATATGAGTTTTATGAAATTCTAAAGAAATATTATCCCAATGCACAAGTTAAATTTAATGAGAATGCTCCTAGATGGCCATATCCTCCAAAAGTGGATGGGTCTAGGTTAGAACAAGAAATTGATTATAAAATAAAAGATCCAGAAGATGGAGTGTTAGAAGAACTTAATAGACTTAGAAGAATGCTTAATATGTCTACTTTTTCAAAAAAATGAAGATTACATGAAAGAAGATAAAGCGCAACAGGCTTACGAACAAGGATTTAAATATGAAAAAGAGTAAGGTGATTGTGCTCAAGCTACCCTTGCTGCAATTTTTGACGTCCTGGAGGTTAAGGCAGAAGATGCTTTCAAATTAGCCACTGGATAGGCTGGAGGAATTGGAGTTTTTGTAGATAGGACGTGTGGAGCTTTAATTGGAGGTGTAATGGCGATTAGTTATTTTTTGGGAAGGTGCAGGGAAAATTGTAGAGTTCCAGAACAAAAGAGATTTACTACTTATCGATTGGCCAGAGAATTTTATTTTAGCTTTAAAGAGAAGATAGGTGCTGCTTAGATGTCACGACATACAAAAAAGTCTTTTAGGGAAAACATTGGATTTGCTAGATCCTAAAAAGTGGGAGGATTTTTTGAACGTGGGTGGGCATACAGAAAAATGTCCAAGGGTGGTTGGAAGTTCAGCTAGATTAGCTGTGGAATTGATTTTAAAGAAAATGAAGGAGAAAGAGGCAAAAAAATAGAGGAAGGTTATTTTTTGATATAATGTTTAAAATGGTCCAACTAAAAAGCTATTGTAATTAAAAGGAGGGGAAGCATGAGTAATCAAAAGTCTTCAAAAAAAATTTCAAGGAGAAAAGCTCTTAAGTCTATTGGAGTAACGGCTGCAGCAGTGTCATTATCTACAACACTGACTCCTAAGATAGCAAAGGCTAAATCTAAAAAGATTAAATGGAGAATTCAAACACATTGGCCTACTGGCGTGGCTTACTATGACGCTGTGTATGTTGATTTTTGCAACAGGGTCAAAGAAGCTAGCGGAGGAGAAATAGAGATCCAACCTTTCCCACCAAATTCAATAGTTCCCACAAAGGATGTATTTGACGCTGTGGGAAGGGGATTATTTGAAATGGCCTTACTTTGGCCATCATATTGGACAGGAAAACTCCCTGTAGCAGCACATGTAAATGGATTTCCTTTTACTTGGAAGAACTTGGAAGAGGCTGGTCTGTTCTTTTACGAGATGGGGGCTATAGACATTATCAGAAAGGCCTACGCTGAACATAATCTCTTTCAAGTAGGGCCTGTGTTTTTAAATGGAATTGTCTTATATTCTAAAAAACCATTACACACCCTTAAAGATTTTAAGGGATTTAAAGTAA
Source organism: Desulfobacterales bacterium (assembly GCA_027064715.1). GTDB lineage: Bacteria > Desulfobacterota > Desulfovibrionia > Desulfovibrionales > Desulfothermaceae > Desulfothermus. The sequence continues at coordinate 4,585 of JAMOPG010000106.1, read as the reverse complement.
GAAGTACAGGTCCTATCCAAAAGATGTTCCAACTGGCTGGTGCAACTCCTGTGTTTTTCCCTGGTTCAGAACTTTATTCAGCCCTACAAAGGGGCGTATGTGACGGTGCACATTGGGGAGCTGTATATGCGGGGTGGGATATGAAACTTCAAGAAGTAACTTCTTATATTGTTATGCCATACCTAGCAAATGTAAATAATGGAGAGATATTCATTAATTTAAAAGCATGGAAAAAATTGCCACGCGATTATCAAGAACTCATCTTAAATTGTGCAAGGGCGAATTCTACTCACTGCATGGAATGGTTTGTATATAAAGATTTTCAATGCCTTGATGAATATCAGAAAAAGAATTTAGGGAAGATTTCATGGTTGGATGATGACACTGTGAAGAAGTTAAGGGAATTTTCTATAAAAGTAATTGATTCGTTTTCTAAAAGAGATCCAAAGTATTGTGGAGAAGTTGGTAAACTCTTAAAGAAATATTTAAAGATGTCAGGACAAATCTAATTGTTTTTGTCATAGCCGTTGAGTTTAAATTAGCTCAACGGCTATAAACTTGTAGAATCAATTTTAAAATAAAGTCCACAGATTTTTAAGAAATTGCTTGAGGGGTATTGGGTTTGATCTCAAAGCTGGCTCTATAGAACTTATAAGTTAAGTAGAAGGAGTTTCATATGAGTAGGATAAATGAATTATTTTCATTGGAAAATAAGGTTGCATTGGTTACCGGTGCATCTAAGGGGTTGGGAGAGGCCATGTCCTATGCCCTTGCTGATGCAGGTGCCGATCTCGCTCTACATGCAAGAAATATGGATGATCTTAAAAAGGTGAAGGAAAATATTCTGAAAAAAGGAAGAAGGGCAGAGATATTTTATACTGACCTGTTGGATGAAAATTCGGTGGAAGAAAGTGTAAATAAAACCATTGAGACATTTGGACGCATTGATATTTTGGTCAATAATGCAGGGATAAATATTAGAAAGCCTGTAACTGAATTGAAGCCAGAAGAATGGGATCTGGTGATAAATACAAATTTAAGGGGCTATTTTTTGATGAGTCGCCAAGTAATCCCTCATATGCTTAAACAAGGGAGGGGAAAAATTATAAATATGGCATCTATTTTGGGAGCCGTGGCCTTACCAAGCCAGGCAGCATATGCCTCAAGCAAAGGCGGCATAATCCAGCTTACTAAGGTGATGGCCCTAGAGTTAGCTGAAAAAGGAATTCAAGTTAACGCAATTGGTCCTACTTATTTTGAAACTCCCTTAGTGGCTCAACTACGTAATGATCCTGAAAGGTATAAATTTATTACTGAACGTACTCCAATGAAACGTTGGGGGCAACCAGAAGAGCTGGCTGGACTAGTAATATTTTTGGCATCCAAAGCTTCAGATTTTATTACAGGTCAGACTATTTTTATAGATGGTGGTTGGACAATTTGGTAATATTAAAGGACTGAGCTGTATGGAAATTCAAAAGAAAATCAAAGAAAGCTACAATGAAATGGTTCAATTGCGGAGGTGGTTCCATCAACATCCAGAATTGGGTTTTCAAGAAGAAGAAACATCACAATATATTAAGGACTATTTAAGAAAATGTGATTTAAGGGTGAGCTCTATCGCCAAGACAGGTGTAGTTGGGTTATTAAGGGGCAATAGTGATGGGCCTACCTTGCTGTTAAGAGCAGATATGGATGCACTTCCAATTCAGGAAAAAAATGTAATCCCTTACCGTTCTCTGTATGATGGAAGAATGCATGCATGCGGTCATGATGGCCATATGTCTATTCTTTTAGTTGTAGCAAAAATTTTATCCAGGTTTAAAGAGAGAATAAAGGGCAATATAAAATTTGCATTTCAACCAAGCGAAGAAAATGGCGGTGGTGCATTGAAAATGATAAATGAGGGGGTATTAGAAGATCCACCTGTTAATGCATGTATGGGTTTGCATTTGTGGTCTTTTTTACCAACAGGTGCGATTGGAATAAAAAGTGGTCCTATAATGGCTGGCAGAGAACATTTGGTCCTTACTATAAAAGGCAAAGGCGGTCATACCGCAGCCCCTCACGAGGCAATAGACCCTATTATTTGTACGGCTAATATAATTCAATCTTTGCAGCAAATCCAAACAAGAGAACTGAATCCTGACCAAAAGCTTATTTTGATGTTTGGAAAGATTCAAGGTGGAACAGCAGCAAATGTGATCCCTGAAAAAGTAGAGTTAGAGGGTACCATTCGTTATCTTTTTGAGGATGATTCAATGAATATAGATGATGTGAAACAGAGAATAGAGAAGATCATCCGTTCTTTATGCGATGCATATAAAACTGATTATACTTTAGAATATAAATATTCCTTTCCTCAGTTAATTAATAATGAGAGCCTCACTGATTTTATTATTTCGGTTGTAGAGAAATGTAATATACATTCTCAGAAATTAAATATAGTACCTTTATTTACTATGGCCAGTGAAGATTTTGCAGAATTTGCAATAAGGGTTCCCTCATGTTTCTTTTTTGTTGGAGCTAATAATGGGAAGAAAGAGACATCCTATCCCCATCACCATCCAAATTTTAATTTTGACGAAAAGTCCTTAATGATAGGGACAGAAGTTTATATCCGTTGTATACTAGAATATTTTAAAACATATAATAAAAAGTAGGAGGAGAAATATGCCATCTGTATATGATTCAAAGCCATGGCTTAAAAGCTATCCTCAATGGTTACCTCAATCTTTGCCTTTGCCTGAGAAAAGTGTATTAGATGAGTTTATCTATTCAGTTGAAAACTATCCCGATGATCCCTGTATTTATTATTTTGACAATACATATTCATATAAAGAAATTTACCAAAAGGCCAATGCCTTGGCACAAGCCCTCCATAATATGGGTTTACAAAAAGGAGACCGAGTAATCTGTGATATGCAAAATATTCCTCAAGTTGTTATATCATGGCTTGCCATCTGGATGTGTTCAGGTATAGTTGTCCCGCTTAATCCAATGTTTAAATTAAAGGAAATGGAATATTATTTAAATGATTCTGGAGCAAAGCTAGTAATTTGTCAGGAAGACTTATATGAGCCAGTTTTTAAGCCCTTAAGTGATAAGATAAAAGAATTAAAAATAATAACTACTTCCCCATTGGATTTTATAGACAAAAATTTGGGAGTTCCTTCTCAGTTAGCATCATGTAAGAAGTTATTATTTGATAATACATATGATTTAATTAAACTCATTGAAGAAAATGAAAATACTTCCGCCGTAATTCCTCCCAAAAAGGAAGGACCAAGTGTAGATGATACTGCCTTTTTAGTTTATACATCAGGCACAACTGGTCCACCCAAAGGAGCTATTTTGACACACTCGAATATTGTACATAATGCTAAAGTTTATGAGGTTGCTTGTAGACTTACAAGAGAAGATGTAATCTTAGGAGTTGCCCCTCTATTCCATGTTACAGGAATAGTAGCACATGTTGCAATAGGATTTCATTTGGGGATACCAATAGTTTTATATCATCGCTTTGATCCAAAAGATACCTTTGAACTCATTCAAAAATGGAAGGTTACTTTTACTGTGGCAGCAATAACAGTATATATTGCCCTTTTAAACCATCCTGATGTGACCAAATATGACCTTTCCAGTTTGACCAAGGCATATAGCGGAGGGGCCCCAGTATCTCCAAGTATAGTAGAGAAATTTAAGAACACTGTAGGATGTTATATTCACAATGTATATGGGTTAACAGAAAGCTCTTCCCCTGCAACTATTACTCCTTTAGGTTTAGAGGCCCCGGTAGACGAGGAGAGTGGTGCTCTTTCAGTAGGCCTTATTATTCCTGGTCATGAGGCATGGATAGTGGATTTAGATGATCCATCAAAAGAGGTGCCTTTTGGAGAAGAAGGGGAATTAGTATTAAGAGGTCCAGGAATTACTAAAGGATATTGGCAAAAACCTGAAGAAACAAATCATGCTATTAAGGATGGTAAATTTTATACAGGTGATGTGGCCAAGATAGATGAACAAGGATGGTGCTATATAGTTGATAGAAAGAAAGATCTTATAGTGGCATCTGGTTTTAAGGTATGGCCAAGAGATGTGGAAGATGTGTTATATCAACATCCTGCTGTAAAAGAGGCTGCTGTTGTAGGCGTTCCTGATCCATATAGGGGAGAAACTGTAAAGGCAGTAGTGTCCCTAAAAGAAGGATACAAAACAACTCCTGAAGAATTAATTGAATTTTGCAAACAACGCATGGCAGCTTATAAATATCCAAGGATTGTTGAGATAGTAGATGAAGTTCCTAAGACTGCTACTGGGAAATTTTTAAGGCGGTTGTTGAGGGACAAAAAGTAGGAGAATTGGTATTCTTATAGAAGAACCAAACCAACTTCATTAAAGAGGGGGGTATTGCCCCCTCTTTAATGTAAAACTCTAAATCATTCCTTTGAAATTATCTCTAGGACGCTTTTAACTACTTTTTCAGTACAATCTGGTCCTTTGGGGATATAATCTTCTGCCTCCATACTCATTGCGTCATATTGGGTATACGTGGTTTCTCCCATCTGTTCAGCTACTGCTGTGA
>JAMOPG010000105.1 GCA_027064715.1 Desulfobacterales bacterium | reverse complement strand
TAAAATAGTTAATTCTTTTACACCCCAGACCTTAAAAAAGCTTACTTTTTACCCTTATATTAAGGAGGCTTTTTTAGAATGATTTTTAATTGGTATTGGTATTAGTTGTGATTACAGATGAGCCTCACCGCAGGTCACCTTCTGCCGTGGATCCACGCCAACAATTTGATTGATTTCGTCAGCCAAGCCAATTTCTTTGCACACCGTCGCTACTATGCCAAGGTGATCAACGCTTTTACTGCTATAATCCGCATAATCAAGTGGCGAAGTTAGATTCACTGGCATCCTGTTCAATATCCTTCTTGATATAAGTTTGATATAAGTGTTTTATATGAAATATTCCCTCTATAAAATTATAGCATAAATTCAATATCTGAAGTAAGTTATATCAAAATGTGCGGAATGTGGGATATATCTATCATCTATGAAATTATGGTATGCCCTTACTGATCCATTAATCTTTGCACAATATCAGCAAAAATTTTCATTTATCTTTAAGTGAACACTCTCTATATCATTTCACTCTCTCCCAAAGGAAAATATATCTGACAAGGGTACTGACATCTCCGCTACGCTAATTGAGACATTCCCTTGCCAACGCACTAAGTTCTATTTCAGCCATATTCAACCAACTCCCATGCTTTAGAGTATTATTGTTAAGGCATTCTCTCATGTTCTAATTTGGCAACAGCGTTTTCGTACAATTCTGAAGGTAAGGAAGGAGCATTTCCTAAACAAGGAGGATCATAGCCATCGGGCACGAGAAAAACTGCGATTTTTGTAGCATTTTGATCAACTCCTCCAGTGGTAATATCACATTCCCAACTTCCATCATCGTTTATTGGGGTTAAAGGCTGATTTGCATACGGTTTAATCCACCAACCACCATTAACATAAATATATACTACAATATTGTATTCATAAGGATTAACATGCCAAACCTGTCCTTTAAGATTTTCAAAACTCCCATAAGGTGGAATGTAAGTTAATTCTATAGTAGGATCACCTGGGCCACCAGGAACAGGAAAATTACTCCAATTATCTTCCATAATCTCACCGTCAAATACACGATTCATCCCTTCTTTCATATTTCCATCTTTGTCCCATATTCCCCAATGAGCACCTTGTGGTCCTTCGTATTTAGCTTTCCAGGGTTCATCAAAGGCTTCAAAATAAAAGTAATCTACATTATTAGCTCTAGCCCAAGAGACAAAATTAAGAAAATAATAACTAGCGTTATCTAAAGAAGGAATAGCATCACCAATTTGCTCACCATCACTTGGCCATCCAGTTTCAGAAACAATGACCTTTTTTCCTCCCGCTATTTCTAAAATTTTCTTGTGCCAATAGTTCACTACAGCTACTGCATCCTCAACTTTTATTCCTTCCCAGTAGGGGTAATAATTTACCAAAACTATATCAATGAAATTTATTATGTTTGGATGATTTAAAAAAGTTGTATATGTATCTGCATAAGCAACTGGAATATCTGGCACTTCTTCTTTAACCCTTTTTATATAATTAATCAGTTCCTCTTCAGACAGATCTTGTCTTAATAAGACTTCACTTCCAACAATTAACATATCCGCATCACCAGCTTTAGCATTCATTATAAGATTGTTGATCTCTTCTTCATTGGTAGTTTTATTAGAATCAAGCCATGCACCCAAGGCAGCTTTTAATCCTAAATCATGGGCTATGAAACCACATTTTTCGAGACCATGTGTACTACCAAAAGTTCGTATCCATCTTGTATAACCAGCAATAATTTCCATTCGTTTTCTAATCTGTTCTTCACTAATTTGAACACCTAGGTTTGGATCTTGATCCTCTATATATGGGCTAAAATTCAATCCATACACTCTATAATTTACCTCTTGATTTGTAGAAGATGATTCTTCAGCTGAATGATTATTGCTAGTGTTACCTCCATTGTTACTACCACAAGCGAAAAACATCAAAACAAATAAAATTAAAAAAATATTCATTATCACTTTTTGAGATCTGTTTAAAAGCATTTTCTACCTCCCCTAATTGACGGCTCCCTAATTGACGGCTCTTTCAAAATCTGGACAGGCTCTTGATGGGCAAGTTCTGGAAATTCAAGAAATTCAACATCTACCTTATCATTTAATATTCTTACCTCTTTTATGAAAAGCCTTGCCAGTGCCTGCCTTTCTTTTGGTTCAAGTGAGGGATAAACCTTATAAAATCCTTCAAATCCTTTCTTTATTATTTCAAAATTAATGACCGTGCTTTCTTTTCTCCTTATTTTAAGCCTTATTTCTTCAAGTTTTTTCTTTAATTCTTCCTTTCCCTTTGACCGCTTATTGACTTCTTCCCTTACCTCTATCGGCGGGTTCTTATCAAGAAGGAATAAATTTAAAAGT
>JAMOPG010000104.1 GCA_027064715.1 Desulfobacterales bacterium | reverse complement strand
ACTAAACTAAGTTTTCCATTTATTATGTTATAAGAAGTAAGTTCAGCCTCATCTAAGTATGCAGATTCTTTAATATTTCCACCAGCAAAAACCAAATCCTTTATTCTCATTCCCTTGACATATGGATATTGTCCAGGGGAATTTACCTCCCCATATATTGTGACAGTTTGCTTTGGTATATATTCCCAAATAGAATGGATTATAATTTCATCCAAGTCTTTTAAAGGAATATTTTCGTCAGAATCACCCATAAGTGCTTTTTTTAAATTAAAGGTTATGAGCTTTCTTTTTTTATTTATTTTATCTAAACGATAAATTTCTGCCTTTTCCATATAGGCCTGTTTAGTTAAGCCTCCAGCTAATAAAATAAGATCCTTTACTCTAAAATTTTTTTCACTCATTTGATAGGTTCCAGGCTTTCTCACTTCTCCTTTGATAGTAGCTGATGGTTTAGGCTCAAAAAACCATTTAGAAAAGATATAAATCCTATCTAATGGCATCAGTTTAATATCTTCTTTTTTATCTAACACCACATTTCCAAGATTAAATGGAACAAGCTTTGTTTCCCCTCTTGGCCATATATACCTTTTAATCAGTGCGTAATCAAAATAAGTATCTGGCAACAGGTCCTCAAAACTTCTTAATATTTCACTGAGATGCATTCCTGAATGATAGGAATAAGAACCAGGTCTACTAACATTTCCCATAAGTTCTACAGAATTTATGTTTTGAGGAATTAGAGAAAAGACTTTAATTAAATCACCATCCATTAATTTAAAATTTTTGAACTTACTTTTGTCTTGTGTATTGATATCTAATATCATTTTCCATTTGTGGTTGTCGAATCGCTCTATTTGTATCTTTTCATCCCATGCTTTAGGAAGTAGTCCACCTGCAAGATTTAGAACTTTATTTAACGTTGTTTCATCTTTTAATTCATATATAGCTGGCCTCCTCACATTACCTGCAATTCCAACCAGTGGGCCAGTTAAAGGCACAAACACAGTATCTCCGTGCCTTAACCTTTTATCATTTTTCTTATCACCCTTTAACAGCAAATCATATATATCAAGCTCACTAATTACCTTATTGTTTCTCTTTAAAATAATACTCCTCAAACTACCCCTCTTAGTAGGACCGCCTGCAGCTATAAGACTATCTAAAATAGTTGACATTGCAGTTAGATTATAAGGCCCAGGATTTCTTACCTCACCTAAGACAAATACCTGGATTTGACGCAGTCTGCTTAGTGTTATGGCAACATTGGTGCCAATGATCCTTGTGGCCTGTTTGGTGAGAAAATTTTTCATCTCCTCATAGGTCATACCTGCCACTGTTAAGGGACCTATCTGAGGAAAAAGAACCCTTCCATCTCTATTAACCAACAGAGTGTACTGGGCGTTTACTCTCCCCCAACATAAGACCTGAATTTCATCTCCCGGACCTATAATGTAATCTGGAGCAACTGGCTGAGCTGGAAGGGGTTTTGAGATCCTCTTATTAAATAATTCATATCCAAAAGGCATTATATTTGTGGAAACCTTTAATTCCCCTGATTTTGTCATGAAATATTCTTTAAAAACAGAACTAAAATCTATAAAATTTGACGGGACTTCTTGTCCTTTTTCTGTTTTTTCTCCACTCTCTTTACTTTCTAGTAATTTTTTCCCTTTTATTATCTCTTCAGGTTTTAATCCTTGAAATTGAGGGCTATTTTTTATTGCTTCAATTGCCTCTGGCGTCAGATTCCCTAAATTTTGTTGAAGCTGAGGGTTATTTTTTATTGCTTCAATTGCCTCTGGCGTCAGATTCCCACTTTGTTGAACTTGTTGAGTAGTTGGTTGGCCTTGAGTTGGGAATACAGTTGAAAGCTCAGCAGATTCTGTGAAATTACTGTTTAATACAAAACATATTAACATTGCAAAAAATAAGGCTATTTTTTTCATTTATATTAGCTCCTTAGTCACTTTCTTTATCCATAGACCTTTGCTTTACATTATTTATATATTCTAAAAAAAATGCCAAAAATATACTTAAAAACAAAATAGTTATAAAGGATACCACCACGATAAGCGTACGTTTTGGCTTATATTTTTTATCTGGCACCCTTGGAGGATCAATTATTTTAAAGGCAAAGTTTTCATTTACCTTTGCCATTGTTATTGTCTCAACTTGTTGAGCAATTAATGTATAGAGCTTCTGTTGAATAGTTGGATCCGAGGTCTTTATTAGTTCTGCCTCTAAAAGTTCTTTATTCTTTTGTGCAATTCTAATTGCCTCTTCACTCATATGCTCTCGCAGTGTATCCAATATGTATTTTACAAATTTTGCACAAATCTCTGGATCTGGATATTCTATGGAAATAGAAATAGTACCAAGTTTTTTGTCTTCTTGAACATTAAATATATCTTCAAA
>JAMOPG010000103.1 GCA_027064715.1 Desulfobacterales bacterium | reverse complement strand
TAATACACTCAAATACCTCACGCATAACCTCATCTTTTACTGCTGGATGCCATCTAAAAGAAAATGTGGGATTGGCAACACGAACCAGCCTGGCTGCCTTTAAAAGTGCCATAGTCATTCCATTACATGCATCCTTACCATTTTCATCTACACCACCTATTGTCCAGACCCAAGTGCCTACAATACCCTGCAGCCCTTCCCGTGTCCACCTAGGTGTAAAAACACCCACTTCATAAGTCCTGATCATGTATTCACCAACAAGTTCAATGGCCTCTTCCTCTGTTATACGCTTATCAATCTCTACATCCTTTTCATAATATGGTCCATGGTTATAGTCCGGTCTAGCAGGCCATGCACCTTCAAAGGCCTCATACCTGCTTAAGATATTCACAAACAAGTCAAATTGTAGGGATTCCTGCAGATTCCTTGGTGGCTTGGCTGGTACACGTTCACAGGTCTCTGCTATCCTGAGCAGTTCTTCCTTCCGTTTAGGATCACTTTCAAAATTCTCAGCAATAATTCTAGCAAGCCTTGCATATCTTTCTGCATAAGTAATAGCAGCATCCAGCACTATCTGCATGGCTTCCCATCTATGAAACTTATCATAAAGAGGTAATTGGTCAGGATGAGGTGATTCCTTTAATTTATTTCTGGCCTTTTCAACCTGCTCATCTATCATATCCATTATTCCTTCAAAGCCCATTTTAAAAAGCCAGGGATAGTCGCGTGTTGAATAAGTTACTGCTGAAGAAGGGGTACCCCACCCTATTGCGCCACTCATAAACTTAACAGCATCTTCTGGATCAAGTTCCTTTGTGAGTAAATCTAGTGCGGCTTTTCCTGCCCAATAATCATTTAATTCTGCTATAAGCTTTAAGTTTTCTTCTTCAGGCTCAGGAATTATTCCAGGTTCATTATAAACCTCTTCATTTATCATACTTCCAGATTGCCAGTGCCATACCATTGTGTGGGGGGCACTACCAAGATATCCCACAAGCTGGGCATGGTCTGTAATAAAAATAGGAATATTTTCCCATACATGTGCCAACGCCTTGGCTTTTTTTAGCATAATGGGATCATCTTCATTTTCTTTCCATGCTTCAGTAAAAAGTTTAGGAAATTCCAGGTCAATTTTAAGTCCAGGTGTGTATACACCTCCAAGAGCTCCCTTTTTCCAAACTGCCTTTCTTAAATAATCCAGACGTTTTGAACGCTTTTTCTCTGCAACAAACCACCATTTTTGCTCTTTTTCAAGCTGTTCTACACTCTTTTCCAGTTCTTTGTCATGCAAACTCATTTCTTTCTGTTCCATCTTAAACCTCCTGACTTAATTTTTTATAATTTAAAATTTTTAAAATGATAAATTTACACATTCACTATTTCTTCTGAAAAGATGGACAATTAGAGGCATCTTGATCTGCATCAACAGGCTTTGCCTTGTAATAAGCCTGCCTCGGATCAACTACCCTCATAACACAATCTCCTCTTGAAGGATCGTCTTCCAAAGGGAAAAAATTCTTACATTCCTTACAAGTGGGCATCCTTTTACCTCCTTTTCTGTTTTTTATTTACCCTTTACCTTTCTCATTATAGTCCCAATCTTCAGAACTCCACTGTGGGTTTAAAATCTTTTAACAATATTCATACCATAACGTGTTTGCTTTTGAATAAATACCTAACAATGCAAAAATTAAAGACTTTTGAAATATTAAAAGTAACTTTATCCATAAACCAAAATATCAAATTCGGAAATGTTGACGTATTTTTTATTTAAAAACAGTGTTTAATAAGTAAAAATAAATAAACAATTTAAAGAATAAGTCAACTTGTCCATTTAATGACATTATGTCCTTAATAAACGGATGTTCGGTATTTTTAAACTCAGTATCAAGGGATAGTTTTTCAAATTTAAATTTAAGGCAGTGTTCTTATAGACAAATACAATAATTAACTAAAATTCCGTCTTTACTAAAAAAGTGACTTTGAAATAAAAAAATTTTTTATGATAACAATTATAAAATTATAAAACAATATCGATATGTCCTAGTCCTAAAAGCTTTAACCCCGACCAAGGGTCGGGGTTAAAGCTTTTATTTGCCCAATTCCTGAATAGTCCTTTGAATAATATTGTCTTGGGTCTTACGACTAATATCTACAAAGTGGGCACTATATCCTGCAACACGTACAATTACTTCCTGATACTTCTCTGGATCCCTTTGAGCTGCACGAAGAGTAGCATCATCCACCATATTAAATTGTACGTGGTCATTACCCAAATCTGCCCAGGTCTTCACATAGGCCTTAAAGAGCTTAAATCCCTTTTCTCCAGTAAGCTGAGTTGGAGAAAGCCTCTGGTTTAAGAGAAAGGCACGACCCATGGTCACATGATCTATTTTTCCACATGATTTAAGCACTGCTGTTGGAC
>JAMOPG010000102.1 GCA_027064715.1 Desulfobacterales bacterium | reverse complement strand
TGGGAAAGAGTATTTAGTGACATAGCCTTCTCTAGTAAAAAAACAAATCCTTTTAAGATGTTATTAATTTGTTGATTTTAAAGTGGATCTTATTTAATATTGGTTGGTAGCAAAAAATTTTAATGAGGAGGGATGGTAATGGAGATATTGGTTTTATATTATTCAAAAACAGGAAATACCAAAAAGCTTGCCGAAGCAATAGCAAAGGGGGTGGAAGAGGTTGAAGGTGTAAAGGCAAATTTAAAGTCCACAGCTGAGGTCACTAAGGATGATTTTTTAAATGCAGCTGGCATTATAGCAGGATCACCTGTTTATTTTGGAGTAATGGCAGCTGATTTAAAAAGGGTATTTGATGAATTTGTATCAGTTAGAAAAAAGATGGAAAACAAGATTGGTGCTGCATTTGCCACATCAGGGGATCCCACAGGAGGAAAAGAGACAACAATGATGTCTATTATCCAGGCAATGCTCATCTATGGAATGATAATTGTTGGAGATCCTATGAGTGCAACAGGCCATTATGGAGTTGCATGTGCTGGTGAACCTGATGAAAAGACCATAGAAAATGGTAAAAAATTGGGAAGGCGCGTTGCTGAGCTTGCAAAAAAATTGAGTAATTAATAATTGGGCCCTTTAGGGTCCTTAATTTTAGTTAATTTAAGGAGAAAGAAAGGATATGGATTTGTGCATTATTGGGACAGGTTATGTGGGATTAGTCACTGCTGCATGTTTTGCTGAAATGGGAAATTATGTTGTATGTGTGGATATTAATGAGAAGATAATTGAGCAACTTAAACAAGGTAAAATTCATATATATGAACCTGGTCTTGAAGATTTAGTTAAGAGAAATCTAGAGCAAGGTCGTCTGCAGTTTACAACAGATATAAAAGAGGGGATAGAAAAGGGACTTTTTATATTTATATGTGTTGGTACGCCGCCAAAGGAAGATGGCAGTTGCGATCTTTCTTATGTTTTTAATGTTGCAAGAGATATTGGAAAAAATATAACAGAGTATAAGATAGTGGTGAATAAATCCACAGTGCCTGTGGGAACAGCAGATAGAGTTAGGCAGATAATTTTAGAAGAGATAAAAAAGAGGGGAGTTGAAGTTGAATTTGATGTGGTATCTAACCCAGAGTTTTTAAAAGAAGGGGATGCTGTAAATGACTTTATGAAGCCTGATAGGATAATTGTGGGAACTGACAATGTTAGGACTGCAGAACTTTTTAAGATCCTCTATGCCCCTTTTGCTAGGTCTAGGGATAAGTTGATAATAATGGGAATAAGAAGTGCAGAAATGACCAAATATGCCGCCAATGCAATGCTTGCAACAAAGATATCTTTTATAAATGAGATTGCCAATATATGTGAAAAAGTGGGAGCAGATGTTGCAGATGTAAGACGTGGCATTGGTGCAGATCACAGGATTGGATATCATTTTATCTATCCTGGAATTGGGTATGGTGGTTCATGCTTTCCAAAAGATGTAAAGGCCCTTATAAATACTGCAAATACAATGGGATATTTTCCAAGATTACTTACTGCAGTCCATGAAGTCAATGAATTTCAAAAAAAGGTGTTGGCACAAAAAGTGGAAGAGTATTTTTTGAACAAGGGTGGATTAGAAGGAATTACAGTTGCTATATGGGGTCTTGCATTTAAGGCAAATACTGATGACATTAGAGAGGCATCCTCTCTTACCATAATAGAATATCTAACTTCTAAAGGTATAAAGATAAAAGCCTATGATCCTAAGGCAGGGGAGAGGGCCAGGAAATATTTTAAAGAAAATCCACTAGTTGAGATATTAGACAATGAATATGATGCACTGGTTGATGCCAGTTGTCTCTGTGTTCTAACTGAGTGGAATCAATTCAGAAATCCTGATTTTCATAAAATAAAAAACATGCTCAAATATCCTGTGATATTTGATGGACGAAATCTATACAACCCTTCACTCCTAAGAAATTTAGGATTTGAATATTTTGGAATTGGTAGGTTATAGAAATTAGATGGGAAAGAGGATGTGTTTTACATCCTCTTTCTTTTTATTTTTGGGTGTCGTTATCCAGCCTTCCTGTCCACTTCCTTATCTGAAGTTCATAGATAACAGCCTTTTCATATTCAATATTTAAAAATGAAACAGTACCATCAGTAGATTTTAGATGTTCATCTAAAAATTGCGTTTCTTCCCAGAAGTCTAAAAGCTCCTCAGTGGGAAGGCCTTTAATCTCATCAATTAATGAGGGATCAACTAAATAAGGAAAAAAATAAGCCATCTTAGGATTCCTCCTAAATTAAATTGCATTATTTACGTGCAACAATTTAAGAGTTTAATAAGTTTTTTAAAAAAAGCAATATCTAAAAAAGTAGTATGAGCAGATAATGTTATTACCATAACCAATTGTAATTGCTTTCTTTTTTTTTTAAT
>JAMOPG010000101.1 GCA_027064715.1 Desulfobacterales bacterium | reverse complement strand
ATGCGAACTTTGTCTTTTATGCCCATTTCCTCAAATAAAAAGAGTAGTTTTTCAACGCTTTTAATAATTGGAACAGATTGTTGAACCAGGACCAATAATATATCACTATTATCAATAACAGAAATTGTCCTTTCAGAAAAATCATGGGGTAGGTCAACAATTATATAATCCATATAATTTTTTAAAACCTTTAGCATATCATCAACATCTTCAGGACTTATATCTTGCAAATCAACTTTTTCTTCAGGCACAGAGAGAAAATAAAATCCCCTTTTATGACGGGTTAAAGAAGAAAATAAGAGTTCTTCATCCATCCTTGGAAGGTCTTTTATAAGGTCTAAGGGGCTGTATTCACACGTGGAGTTTAAAAATACAGATAGGTCGCTCATGTAAAAATTTAAGTCCAGTAAAACAACATTGTCTTCAGTTAGGGTATAGATATGGTCAGCAAGATTAGTGGCAATTGTTGTAACACCCTGACCGCCTCTTATACTAAAAATACTAATTATTTCTCCCTTTTCTTCTATATTTTTCACTCTTGCTATGGATTCTTTTAAAAGGGAGAGGAGGTTTCTATTATTGGAAATAGATGAAAGTTCAATGAAATCTGATATGCCAGCGCGAAGGCCCTTTAACAGGATATCTGAATCTTTGTTTTGCCCAATTAAAAAGATCATGATTGAACCATATCTTTTTTTTACATATCTGATAAAATCAAAACATGCGTCTTTATTGTCCTTCAGTTCTACAAAAACCATATCTGGTTTTTTTTGTTTTAGCCCTTTATATGCCTCACTATAAGAATTATAATTTTCATTTATATCAACCAGTGTAATTAAATTTTTCTTTAAATTATCTTTTAATTGCTCACTGCCAATGACTATAGCACTATACTTAGCTCCCATACCTGTTAGTCCTTAAAATTTTTATTATCTTGAAAATCCTATTTGTCCTAAATATTTTGGAGGATTAAATTCAATTGCATTTGCCAGAAAAAATGCAAGGTCGTTAATGTCCTGAGATATTAAGTCTCCTGGCAATCCAACTACTTCTCCTTTATTTAAAGGTCTCACAAGATGAGGAGTCACTACTACCACAAGCTCTGTCTCCTCCCTTGAAAACTGCTTTTGGGTAAACAGGGTTCCCAAAAAAGGAACATCACCTAATAAAGGGACCTTTCTTGTGGCAATATGAGATTTTTCTTTTAAAAGTCCTGCAATAACAAAGGTCTGACCATCCTTTAATTGAAGGGTAGTTTTTACTCTTCTGGTAGTAATTCCAGGCACAGACACGCCTCCTGAGGATGTTCCAAGTGCCCAGTCAGGCCCACTTACCTCAGGTTCTACATCTAAGGTGATGGTATCTTTTCTAATAACATAGGGGGTAAATCTTAAGATTATGCCATATTCTTTATATTGTATAGTGGTAGAGCCATCCTTATCAGTAATTGGCACGGGGATTTCTCCGCCAACAGTAAAGGTGGCCTCCTGTCCACTCATGGTGATAAGGGTTGGAGATGCCAGCAATCTCGCCAGACCCTGTCCTTTTAAAACACTTAAAATAGCAAGGCTATTTCCTTTGAGGGAATGGACTAATACATTCATTGCATCTCCATATGGAGAGCCTATAGTAAATTTACCAGTTACAGTAGAGCTCATGGAATAACTTGCAGAACTATCTCTACTTTGTGCAAAGGCCTTGTCACTCCCAAGCTCAGCTGATGCACGTCCCATTGGGGATATGCCAATTGTCCACCATTTGGAATTATTTAAGAAATTAAGCCCCATTTCTTTTATGCCTGAGCGAGATACCTCTGCAACCTTTACATCCAGTTGTACCTGAAAATACCCTTTTAATACGATCAAATTATTTTTTATTGCCACAGTAAAATTTACATTTTCTTCGAGCTGACCTTCTTCTCCTATAGCTCCAATGGTGGATTCCTTACCTGTAGATATATTTATGGTTGTAGAACTTTTACCGGTTTTTTCCTCTCCTGTCTCTCTTTTTTCTTCTTTTTTAAAATAAGCTCCTACGATTTGAATAACCCTGTGCATATCTTCTAGAGAAGTGACATATCCTTCTAAGAGCAATTCTGAGCCTGCAGGAATAAGCTGTACATGAGATTCTGGGACCAATTTTTTAATAAGGGATTCTACTTCCTGTAACATTGCTGGATCTATTTCCACCTTAAGATTATATAGAGAAGGAGATTTTTTGCCTTTATACCATATAATCAGGTCAGTAATCCCAGGAGTTCTACCTTTTATCAAGATTTCCTTTTCAGAAATGGCCCTTGCCAGGGCGATCTTCATATCCCCCACACACACCCTTGCAACAGGGGAATCTAAGGTCATTAAAAAGGTCTTTCCCAGATATATCTTTATTTTTTCTGCACTCCTGGTCTGTATTGATATAGAAGATGCATATGTT
>JAMOPG010000100.1 GCA_027064715.1 Desulfobacterales bacterium | reverse complement strand
TTGATAAAATAATAAAACATTAGACACAATGAGCGAAATCGAAGAATCTTTGAAAGGTCTTAGACCTTGTGGAATGAATTTTGTTAAATCCCAAATTAGTGCTCCTTCCACCTGTATATTTAAGGTCATCAAACATATCGAGGAATTGTCTCCACGTAAATTTGTCAAATTTGTCACTTTTTTGCAACCATTTTGTAACATTTTCCATGATATTACCTCTTTTAGCTGGAAAAAAGATAGAGTTGAGATGTCCCTTTTTGCAAGTAATCATTTTCCCGAGCAATGGGCCAAGCAGCTTTACGTGGGAGAGCCAATGTTTCTTTGAGTAAAAAATTTGATTCATGGATTCAAAGATAAATATGACCACAATTAGACTAAGTAGGAGGAAATATAACCTATCATAACTCTATAACACTATAACAAAAGGAGGCTTTTTGATGAAAAAATAATTTTATTTCTAAGTGTTATTACTTTTGTTTTTTCTTCTTTTTCATATGGTTATATGAGTAGTGATGCGATGGAAAAAAAAATTGAATGAACTTCTTAAAATAATCAGTAGTGTAAAAAAATGTGCTTAGCTGAAAAAAGTTAAAAATTAAAAAAGGAGGGCTTATGGTTAGCGAATTTATTAAAAAGGGGCTTTTTATCTTTATTTTAGTATTTCTTGCTTATTCATTAGCTTTTGCTTCAGAGGCTAAAGAAGATGAAAAGTCTGTTACAGAAAAGATTTTAAACATCTTGATTGAAAAAAAAATTATTAATGAGGCTCAGTATCAAGAGCTTATGGCCCAGTTAAAAGAAGAAGCCAAAAAGAAAGAAAAGGAAGTGAGGTGTGGTTTTAAAAAAGGATTTTATATTGAAACTCAAGATAAAAGTAATAAGATAAAGCTTGCTGGAAGATTGCATACAGATTTTAAGTCATATTTGGGTGATCATCCTGGTAATAGTTCTTTTTTTATAAGAAGAGCTAGGTTAACTTTGAAAGGTACTTTATATAAATATTACGATTTTAAAGTTCAATCTGACTTTGCTAAAGGAAATTCTCAATTAAAAGATGGATTTTTGAATATTAATTATATCAAGAAATTTCAAATAAAAATTGGCCAGTTTAAAACTCCTTTTTCTATGGAAGAGCTTGTGTCAGGTAACTCGCTAGATTTTATGGAGAGGTCTTTGGCTAATAGGCTTGTTCCATCAAGAGATATAGGGGTTATGTTTCATGGAAGTTTATTTGATGATGCGATCTACTATCAGGCAGGAATATTTAACGGGTATAGAACAAATGAATCTTCAGATAAGGATGACGGTAAGGATGGCGCATTAAGATTGGTTGTTGCTCCTTTTAAGTTTTCTAATATCAATCTCTTAAAAGAACTTAGAATAGGTGGAGCAATTACCTATGGAAATGAAGAATTACAAGCAGAAGATTGGTGGAATAAAGGTGACTTCAAAACTGCTGCTGGTACTAAATATTTAGAAATTAATGATTCTGCTTTACAGGATGGTGAAAGATTTAGAAAAGGTAGTGAGCTTTATTGGTCTTACGGTCCTGTTAATTTCAAAGGAGAATATATCCATGTGTCTTTAGATAACTTAAAGCTTAATGGCTATAATAAAGATGTATATCTACATGGTGGTTACTTATCCTTATGTTACAATATTACAGGAGAAAAGTTTATCTACAAAAATGGTAGCCCAAGGGGAATTATTCCAAAAAATAATTTTAAACCTGATTTTTCAAGCATAGGAGCGATTCAAATAGGAATAAGATATGAGTTTGTAAAAGCTGATAAGGATTTGTTTAAATATGGATATGTAGATTCTTCAAGATATACAGATAAAATTCAGGCAATAACTTTTGGTATTAACTGGTATCTTAATGATATGGTAAGATTTATGTTTAATTACTACCATGCTAAATTTGACGATGATATAGTAGTAGATGACCAAAAGATCAATGATGAAGATGTGCTCATGAGCAGGTTCCAAATTTATTTTAACTAAAATTGTAAAACTATCCCTGAATTCGTGAAATTACCCTCGAATTCAGGGAATTAAAATATTTGCTTTGTTCTCTTATTGCTGTTGAAAAATATTCTCTTTCTTCCTGCATAATCCCATTCAATAAAAACAAATCGAGGGAAAGAGAAGACAGAATCGAGAGCGATCTTATCCTGAATTTTAATAAAAATTTAACTAATGGCCAGAGCAAAAATATAGACAACCTGAGTTTGTTGTTTTACAAATTCAGGTTGTCTAAAATTAAAGGGGTAAAAAATATGCAAAAATTTTGGATACAAAACTTTATATTTATAGCACTTGGCGTAGTAGTGGGAATTTTAGCAAGTTTCAGTGGGCTTGGAGGAGGATTTTTAATGGTGCCGCTCTTGCTCTTTCTAGGATATGATGCGCAGCAAGCTGTTGGCACTTCCTTTATGG
>JAMOPG010000099.1 GCA_027064715.1 Desulfobacterales bacterium | reverse complement strand
GAGTAATCTATTCTCCTTTATATTTCTTGTCCCTTCTGGAAAGATAACAACAGATTCTCCTTTTTTTAAGGTCTCAACCGCCTTATTTAAATCCCTTAAAGCCTTTCTTTTATTTTTTCTGTGTATGGGGATATGACCTACTGCCTTCATTCCCCATCCAAATACAGGGATTTTAAAAAGAGAATCCTTTGCAATAAATCTTGGTGAGAAATCTTTCAAGGTTTTCATAATTATTGGGATATCAAGAAGAGAAAGGTGATTTGAAATAAAGATATAACATTTATTTTTATCTAATTGAGTGGATTTACACACAATGTCAATTCCTGCAGACCAGATAACCACCTTTGACCACATATATTCAATTTTTTTTATTAAGGGAGATTTTTTTGAAAAAACAGTGATGATTATAACTAGTAGTCCACCAATAATAGTGGAAACAACCACAGAGGGAATAAAAATTAGATTTTGCAGGATGTATTTTATCTTGTGCATAAGGGTTTACTAAAAAAGAATTTTAATGAATTGAAATATAGATTTTTTTTTAAAAAAAAGCAACTTAAACATGAGAGTTCAAACAACCTTATTCAAACAACCTTAAGTAAAAAAATTTTTACCGTAAAAATTTTTTTACTTTCTGCAAAATTTTGCTTGATTTTATTTTGAACCCATATATATTGTTTTTCGTTAGTGGCGTCAGGTTTGGTTAAAAATGCAAAAGGAGGTAGGTTAGTATGAAGAAATTATTTTTGGCATTGGTAGCAGGGGTATTTGTTCTCTCTTATGCCTTGAGTGCCTCTGCAACAGAGCTTAAAACCTATGGTTATTTTAGGGCCTATGTATCTCATGTTACAAACTATAATTTTAATGACGATACAGACGAAAATGAGTTTACAGCAGCCCAAAGACTCAGACCTTATTTTGATTTTATTGCCAATGAGAATTTAAAGGCAACTTTGGCTCTGGAATACGATACCACATGGGGTAAGAAATCAAGGGATGCTTTTAACGATGCTGGTGGTGCAGCAGGAATGGATACTACTACTAATACAGAATTAAAGAGGGCTATGCTTACTTTTAAATGGCCAAATACAAATATCCTCTTTAAAATTGGTGCCCAGGGAATGTCTCTACCTGGAACATTCGGAGGAGAGCTTAACCGTGAAGGAGGGGTCAGTCCGGTATTTAATGGTGACATTACTGGCGCAATTGTAAGTGCTCAAATAAATGATATGTTTGGAATAACCCTTGGATGGGCAAGGCCATGGTTGAATGAAGATGATAATGCGGGTGTTGGTTCTGAGGCAGATGAAAATATAGATGCATTCTTCTTGACTGTGCCTGTGAGAATCCAAGGTGCACAAGTGACACCTTATGTCATGTATGCAACCATCGGCGATAGGGCATATCCAGCAGAGGGAGAGATATTTCTTCATAGTGGAGGTCTTGAGGCCTATTACCATGGAGATCTTGTAGGAACTTTGAAAAGAGATGACTCAGATCTCTGGTATGCGGGTATGTCTTTTGAGATATCCATGTTTGAGCCTATAGTTATAAAAGGTAATTTTGTATATGGAAGCCTGGATAGCGACATTGAATTTAGAAATAATGTCAGAAATGCAGATGATTTTGGTGACAGGGAAGGTTGGTATATGGACCTGGCTATAGATTATAAGATGGATTTTATGACACCTTCTTTGTACGGATACTATATGTCTGGAGATGACGATGATCCTTGGGATGGAAGTGAATGTATCCCTGTACTAGCAAGTGATGGATGGGGCACACCAGGAGGCTTTGCTGTTGGAGATAATAGTGTTTTTGATTTCAATGACAATAACTATGGATTGGTACAAGAAACTCCAACTGGAGTATGGTTAATTGGTTTTGCTTTAAAAGACATTTCTTTGATTGAGAATTTGAAGTCCACTTTTGCCATTGAATATGGACAAGGTACTGTTGACAGTGACTTGATTAAAAAATATGGACCAGCCTATGGACCTGAAATAGATGGTAATTTTGTGCTAACTGATGAAGATTATTTTGTCCAGGTAATGCTCACTAACAAATATAAAATCTATGAAAACCTTGCAGCAGTATTAGAGCTCGGATATGCATCTTTAGATATGGATGACGAAACATGGGAAAATTGGAAGGGTGACGATTACTTAGATGATGATGCTTATCTCGTAACTTTCGGTTTTACCTATGACTTCTAATTTAGACTAATTTTTACCTGACGCCACTTTAAGGCCAGGCAAAGATGCCTGGCCTTTTTTATTTATAATTTATGGGATTTTTACAAGGGCACAACCAAGCCTATCTTTTACCAGCAGTAAGATTTCATTGTTCGGCACAAAGGTAAAGTCCAGAATATCTTTTGCCATTTTGCGGGAACGCCATGTCTCTACTACCTCCTGTCCGTTCCACTTCACCCCTACAAGACT
>JAMOPG010000098.1 GCA_027064715.1 Desulfobacterales bacterium | reverse complement strand
TCCCCATCGTCTAATACGGTGTAGAGCACCGGCCTTTCACGCCGGCTACATGGGTTTCTATCCCCGTGGGGACGTTAAAATCAGAAAATTTTTATGGAAAGATGTAAAACTATAACGGAGACACGTCAGAACAGAAACGATAATAAAAGTTATATTCTTCTATCATTCTTTCTTATAAGGGGACCCGGCGCCAAAAACTTCTTCTGGAAAGTTTTTATGACTTCCAAATGATGTGTTCAGTTATGGTATACCCTGTAATTGGATTTTACACTTTCTCGAACCAAAATCTGAATATTTATTTTAAGGTCATTCCTTTATGCCGAGGGAGGGATTCGAACCCTCACGGGCAAATGCCCACTACCCCCTCAAGATAGCGTGTCTACCAATTCCACCACCTCGGCATCAAAAACAAGAAATATATAAAAAAAATTTTTTTACTTGTCTAGAATTTTCTTTTTATTTTTTTGTATTGTTTTTATTTTTTTCTGGGGCCACAGGAGTTTTATTTACCTTTACGGGCTTTTCCAAAATAACAGAATGCTGCGTCTTTACTTTTTTAGAAGAGTCATAAATTGTAAACCCCATGGATGTACAAAAAAACACTATTGCAAAGATTACGGTCATTCTAACCAAAAAACCACCAGCACCAGTGCTCCCAAAAAAGGAAGATGAACTAGGGCCTCCAAATATAACTCCCATTCCTTCTTCGCCCCTTTGAAGTAAGATCAAAATAATCAAAAAAATACAAGCAATAAAATGAATTGTAAGTAGTAGAGTCTCCAATTTTATCCCCCCTATAGTCCTTTAGGCAGTAACTATTTTGCTAAAACTATCAGCATTTAGACTTGCTCCTCCTACCAGAACCCCATCCACGTTGTCAATATCAATTATATTTGAAGCATTATCTGGTTTTACACTACCGCCATACAAAATCCTGATGGAGTTCCCGACTGCTCCGTAAATATTTTTTAGCTCATCCCTGACAATTTTGTGTGCCTCAAAGATTTCCTTTTCTCCTGCAACTTCACCAGTACCAATGGCCCACACAGGCTCGTAGGCAATTACAAGGCGATTTTCTATACCTGACATATTTTTTATGTCTTTTAATACACTTAGCTGGGATTTTAACACCTGATCCACTTGCCCTGCCCTTCTCTGTTCTATTTTCTCTCCAATACAAAATATTATATTCAAACCAACCTCAAAACCGTATTTTACTTTTTCTTTCAAAAGATCATCTTTTTCACAAAAGATGTGTCTTCTTTCTGAATGACCCACAAGCGCATATGAACACCCAACATCCAATAACATCCTAGGCGAGATTTCACCCGTATATGCGCCTTCTTTTGCTGGATAAAAATTCTGTCCTCCTAGGTACATGTAATCTATGTCTTTTATCTCCTCTGCAACAACCCTTAACGATGTATAGGGGGGACATATCAAAACATCTCTTTCAACACTCAACTTTTTCCCCAAAATATTTATAAGGTCCTTTATTGTGTTTTTTGCTTCATCCTGGGTTTTATACATCTTCCAGTTAGCAGCCATTAATTTTTTCATGGACATTTCTCCTCCTTAATAAATTTTAATCGTATAATCCCAGAGCCTTTAGACCTGGTAGTTGTTTACCCTCTAAAAATTCCAAAAAAGATCCTCCACCTGTTGATATAAAAGTTATTTTATCTTGAAGTTTACACTTATGAATGAGATTATCTGTATCACCTCCACCAACAATAGTAGTCCCTGATACAGCAGCAACGCTCTGGGCTATGCCAAATGAACCTTGAGAAAACGTGGGATTTTCAAATGCGCCCATTGGACCATTCCATACCACTGTTCTAGCATCCCTTAATATCTCAGAATATAAAGTGTGAGTTGCTGGTCCAGTATCAAAAATCTTCCCATCTGAATCAACATTTTGATAGGGAAATACTCCTAATGGAATTTGATCATTTATATCTTTACCCATGACATAGTCAACAGGAAGATAAAAGGCCACTCCTTTCTCCTTTGCTTTATTTATTATTTTGAGGGCATCATCTAACAAATCTTTTTCATAAATGGAACTGCCAATTGGATACTCCTGGGCCTTTCTAAATGTATTTGCCATCGCTCCACCTACTAAAATCGTATCTACTTTATCTAATAGATTATTCAACAGCCCTAATTTACTTGATACCTTAGCTCCTCCAGCAATAAGTACAAAAGGATGTTCTGGTTTTGCAAGATAATTATTCAAATACTCAACTTCTTTTTTAATTAAAAAGCCGCCACACACAACCTCTACATAGTCGCAAATGCCTACTACTGATGCATGTTTTCTGTGTACCACCCCAAAGGCGTCATTCACATAAACATCTGCCAGCTTGGCTAGTTCCTTACTAAACTCAGGATCATTTTCTGTCTCTCCTTTATAAAATCTTAGATTTTCAAGCAAAAGGATTTCACCCT
>JAMOPG010000097.1 GCA_027064715.1 Desulfobacterales bacterium | reverse complement strand
TCTACCACACTCAAAATTTGATCCACATTTTCCTCTATACCTCTACCAAAATGTTCTATACCTGCCTCCATATCTATAAGCATAATCTCATTTGGTTCTAATTTGTATTTTTTTAAAAATTCCTTTGTAACAACTCCCATAGGACATGCACAACCCTCGAGTGCCTGATGTATCTTTCCAGTTTGAATTAATTTAATGCCTTGTTTTTCCACAATAAAATCAGGTAAGAGGGATTTATATGTAATTGTATCTTCCATCCATATAGCTAAATTAGCTCCATTAGATTCTTTTTTAAAACGTTCAATCATTTTTTTTTGTACCTTTTCTTTCCCACCCAAAGAATCCATTAAAGGTAAAGGTGGATGATCAAATCCAAGCATACTGTATAAACTTGAGTTGGATTCGTCTGAGTCTAATACGACCACCTTCTTGCCAAAGTTTAAAAAGGCCTTTGTAAGTAAAGTGACTATAATACTTTTTCCACTTCCCCCTTTTCCACAAACAGCTATAATCATAGTAAACCTCCTATAATAAATTTAATTGTCATCTACTTAATTTTTACATTATTACAAAATATCGTTAGTTTTTCCTTAATTGTTCAATCCACTTAGGACACCTAGTCCCTTCTATTAAATGATAATGGGACAAATACGGTTTGATATCTATAACCAGACTCTGATCAAGTGCATCCAATCCCCTTACCTTTAAAATATTCTTCTTTCGCTCTATTAATATAACAGGAGATAGTAGAATAGGATTTGGTCTCATAGGACTACAGGTGGCAAAAACCCCTTTTTTAGAGATATCTCTTCTTCCCATTGGATGCACACAAAGGGTAGACCTCTTTTGTTCTGAGAGCAAATGTGGCCAGAACAATATAAATATATGTGAAAATTCTTCTATCCCATCTAATCCATCCTCAAACTTCGGGAAAATTATAATTTCTGATTCCAGTGATTCTATTTTTTTTAAATATTTCTCTAAGTTATCATAATAATCATCATCTGGTAAACCCTTTTTTGGGCTTGGCATAGGTTTCTTCAATCCATTCCTAACAGTACCAATCGGGGTTAAATTTATATCACATCTATCCACTTTACCCTCCTTGTTGAATTAAAATTTAATTTCAAATGTTAAATAAAATGTCCTTTCAGGTGCTGGAAAATCTAATTCTTCTTCATAATATTTATCAAATAAATTTTCCACACCCATGGTCAAAAAACCCTTTAACCTATGTTTTAATATAGGATATTTAACCAATGCATTTACCACTGAATAAGAACGTAACTTCTTTAATACTACTGGCCTGCCCAATGGGGTACCATCTGGACTTCCCAATGGAGTAGCAGCACCTTTTATATAAGGAACCTCTCTTTTATCAACCCAATGAATGGTTGTTTTTATAAGAGCTCCATCTGGCCTTTCATATTTTATCCCGACATTAAACTTCCATTCAGGAAGTTCAGACAACTCATCAGTAAGTTCATTAGATGCATCTAATACATCACCTGTTTTTTTACTATCTTGCCAGGTGAGATTTCCAAATAAATATAAATATCTCAGTAACTTTATATTAGAATCCATTTCAAGACCCTTTATTTTCACTTTATCTATATTGTAAACTACTCTACTTGGAGGATATCCAAATATCCATCTAATATAATCATCAACAATATAATTAAAAAGAGAAAATTTTATATATACCCTCTCAAGTAAGTTTGTTTTTAAACCAAATTCGTATTCCATTGCATCCTCATACGTTAAATCTTTTCTTACAATATTTGAATTAGGATCAATTTCAGGGCGATAACCAGCATAATACCAATAAAATGCTGGATTGTCTGGAAACCTAGCAGCCTTTGCAATGTGTAGATAAAGGGATATATATTTGTTTAAATCTAGACTTAAACCAAACTTGGGCAACAACACAGACTCATCAAATATTTTGTCAACCTTTTCCCATCCTATTGGTCTGCCAAATGAATTATATCCCGTAACCTGATCAACACTCTGATCAGCTCGATAATTCTCATATCTGAGTCCTAAATACACAGAAAGGTTTTTATTTAATTGATATGTATCATCTATGTAAATACCATGATACCTAGATGCATCCCATTCATCACTACCATCTATGGGTGGTCTATAAAAATATTCTGAGGATATAAAGGTATTTTCCGTCCCCCCATAACCCAAATAATTTCCCTCTCCACCAAATGTTATATGGTGATTATTCAAAAAATATCCAAAAATTGCATGCCATCCATAACTTCTATCTGGGGTAGCCTCCCTTTCCAAAATTTTTTTGCCTTCAACATAGGAATAGATGGTATCTTCTCTATCTTCATTATTCCAATAAAAAGCTATGTCAGTATCAAAACCTGAAATCTTTTTTTTAAGAGAAATATCAAGTTGCGTTCTTTTCTTTCTGTAAAAAGAATTATCACCATTTGTATCCCCATTT
>JAMOPG010000096.1 GCA_027064715.1 Desulfobacterales bacterium | reverse complement strand
GCCCTTGATGATATCAACATTCTGAGAGATGATCATCTGGTTGATGTTGGCATAAAACTGCCTGTATCTGAGCTCTCCGTGGGTCTGGCAAAGGGACAGACCAATATACTTTTCAGCCCTGGCAGTGATGAGGTTGAGGGGATAAAGCTGAATTGTTCTTTAAAAATAGCTGATCAAACAGTGAGGTTTAAATATTTGCCCAGGTGTGTAAGGCTGATCAGCAACAATAAAAGTCAGCTTACCAAAAAGAACAGAAGCACACTTATTGCCTCCAGAACAGCAAGACCGGGAAAGGTGGAGGTGAAGGGAGTGATTTTACAAAAAGATTTACCTCCTTTTTTATATATAAAAGATGGTAGCAAACGACTTGAATCAGAGCCACTGGAACTTAACATAATAGCTTTAAAACTGTTTGCCTCCTCTTTTTATGACGAATTCACAGGGGCAAGGAAACAGAGAAATATTTTAATAGCCCGTGGGCCAGGCAATATACAGCTCCATCGCGTTAAATGGATAATGAACAATGGCAAAGTTAAAAACGCCAGATTTAAAAACAAAGGCAAGGATACATGGGAAAGTATCATTGAAACAACTCCTCAAGAAGGAAAGGTACAGTGGGTAGAAATTTATAAATGGAAAAAGAGAGTGGGTCTGGTGTCAGATCTTGTGGGGATGAATAATATGGTGAAAATTTCCATCCACCCGTTTGCTCCTGCAAATTTCATTGAAGGCAATCTTCTGCCTGTAAAGGCAATGATCTATGGTATTGGCAATAAAATGAGAAGACATATTTTGTGCAGATGGGTAACCAGTGATCCAGCCAATGTAAAATTTTTGCCTTTGTATGGCAAAAAAGGCAAAAAGGATTCTCCATCCAGTCTTATTACACCTCTGCTCTTTCTGGACAATGGTATATGTCAATGTGGTGCAAGGGTATATGTAAAGGAAAATCCCAAAATTGTTGGTAAGGACTGTAAAATCAAACTTGAATTGATCTATAAATAAAAAAGGAGAATCAAAATGAAAAAATATATGATAATTGCATGTACTATTTTCCTTTATATATGTCTGCTGGCTGGTCAGGCTTCTACCTATGATGTAATAGGTAATGCGGAAATCACACGTAAAATACTTCCTTCCAGAAATCTCGTGGAAACCACAGATTCATGGAGACAGTACTGGGACCAGAATAACAAGGTCCCATTTACTTTTATGGACAAGGCACACAAAGCCGAGCAGGACGTACAGGTCAAGTCCCAGATTATTCAGGCAAAAAAACAGGCAATTATGATAGGACAAAAAAAATATATCTTTACCATCAAGGATATAAAAATTGTTCAGGTTATCCCCAGAAGGGGTAACAATCCCATCAATCAGGAGGATCCAATTAAAAATGTGACCTTACCTTCAGGTCAGGTTGTGGTTGGGCAGGCTGCTGATGAGGTAGGAGAGTCTTCTTCTTCGTCTCCTTCATGTGCAACCTGCTCTCCTTCTGAATATCTTGTTCAGCCATGTCCTTATACGGACAATGGTTATGGGTCCGGCGATTTCTTTTTAAACCCATGTACCTCTCAATGTGCTGTAGGTCATGTTGTATATTCACCTCATCCAGATATGGATCATCCATTTTATGTACAGCCTCTTGGCAATCCTCCTTCCACCTTTATGATAGGTCCAGGAACAAATGGATATGTTCCCGACAATCCCTGGTTTAGTGGTGAGGACCGATTTAAATACAGCTTTTCTCCTACTACTGGTTATATCAACAAGCCTACAACGGTCACTATTAGAGACAGATTTACAGGGAAATCATGGAGGATAACAATTCTGTTAACAAACTTTAATAATGGAGCCAAAACCTATATTTTGAAGGTTCTAAGTGTGGTACCTCAATAGGTACTGAGGTAATGCATTTTTTAAAACAACTATAAAAGCGCTTGTTATCCTTCACTAGATAGAAAATAAGGGAGTAAGGAGAACACATGGGAATCCTTTTATTCAGAGGAAGGAAAAAAGTTTTAATATTAAAAACAAAAAGACTCTTAAGCTATGAGGATAGAATTTTTAGAGAAGGGTTTAAGCCTTTTAATAGGGGAATTGAAGTCTTTTCTGCATAGTAAGAGTGGTTTCAAAGAGAATTTTCTAGTTAAAATTCATGGCACAGAGAGAAAAGGAACTTTTAGAGATATCAATGCAGACAAATGCATTGTAAGACAAGGACTTACCTTTTTTATAAGATGTTTAGCTAGACAGGCTGGGTCAAGACCAATCCTCCGCCATGACAAGGGTTATGGTTCTTTGAGACAGGCAGTGGGCCATTTAAGAGATCGATGATTCAAGAAATATGGATTTGTCCAGCCTTTTTATCAAATTATATGCAAAGTTTTTTATATAATTTACTTTATCAACATAAATTTATTCTAGGAGGTTTATATGAAAATATTTAAAGTGATGATGATGGGAGCCAT
>JAMOPG010000095.1 GCA_027064715.1 Desulfobacterales bacterium | reverse complement strand
CTTTGGTGACAATGTTGAAGATAGAATGGGGCACATAAAATATTTTATTTTTTATATTTTATGTGGTATTTTTGCGAGTCTTACACATTTTATCTTAAATGCTAATTCCACCCTTCCCGCCATTGGTGCTTCAGGTGCAATTTCAGGTGTAATGGGTGCATATATGATTATGTTTCCAACATCTAGAATTATTACACTTATCCCTCTTTTCTTTATACCATACTTTATAGAAATACCAGCAATAATCTATATTGGTTTCTGGTTTTTATCACAGCTTATATCTGGTACATTCTCAATATTTATTGACCAAAATGCAGGTGGCATTGCATGGTGGGCCCATATAGGTGGTTTTATCTTTGGTGTGATAACCCACAGATTTTTCAAAAATGCATATTGCAGAGAATGTTATCCAGACGAATATTATTATAGATTTTTATACTAAAAACAAAAAGGAGGAGGAGAAATATGAGTTTTTATGAATTATTCTGGCTATTTTTCATGATCGCTGCACTTCAGCCGCTTTTAAAACAAAGGCTCATAGAGTCAGCAAGGCAAAGACTTATAGCAAAAATAGAAAAAAAGAGAAATTCAAGAGTGATTTTACTGGTTCACAGACAGGAGACCATGAGTTTTTTGGGATTTCCTGTTTATAAATTTATAAACATAGATGATTCCGAAGAAATTTTGAGGGCAATTCAAATGACAGACAAAAACATGCCTATAGACCTTATCTTACATACACCAGGTGGACTGGTACTCGCGTCATTACAGATAGCCAGGGCACTTAAAAAACATCCTGGAAAGGTTACTGTATTTGTTCCTCACTATGCCATGAGTGGTGGAACCTTAATTTCTCTTGCTGCGGATGAGATTGTCATGAGTGAAAATGCAGTATTAGGCCCTGTAGACCCTCAACTTGGCGAATTACCAGCAGCTTCTATTGTAAAACTCCTGGAACAAAAGGACTTAAACAGAATTGAAGACAAGACATTGATCATGGCAGATGTTGCAAAAAAGGCAATAAAACAACTAGAATCTGCAGTTTACGACCTATTAAAAGATCAATATGAAGATGATAAAGCTAAAAATCTTGCAAATCTTTTAGCTACTGGCACATGGACTCATGACTACCCCATCACTTATGAACAGGCCAAATCATTGGGACTCAATGTTAGTAATGAAATTCCAGTAGAAGTTTTGCAACTTATGAGCCTTTATCCTCAACCTGTAAAAAGAACACCAACTGTAGAATATATTCCTGTACCAAAGTATAAAAGCAATGGAGAGAGTTAGAGTTAAAAATAATTATTAATAAAATAAATTTCAAATATTAGGAGGAATGTAATGGAATATCAAATTCAGAAGGCAAAATGTTTAATATGCGGGTCAGAATTTACACAAAGAGGAATTAGTAAACATATCCAATCTTGCTTGAATAAAAGATTTAAAAAGGTTATTGATAAAGATGTTACATATTATCTTCTTTATATTCATCCAGACTTTACAAAAGATTACTTCCTTTATCTATTGGTGACTCAAAATACTACGCTTGAGGATTTAGATTGGTTTTTACGCGCAATATGGTTGGAATGCTGTTACCATATGAGTGCTTTTTTTTACGGAAAATACAGTGAGCTTCCCAAAGAGCATACTATTTCAGATGTAGAAAAAATTTCAAAAGAAATATTCTACCATTATGATTTTGGTTCCACTACAGCATTGCATATTAAAATAATTGGAAAGTACGAAGGTCCTGAGGGATTAGAAGGAAATATAGCTATCTTATCCAGAAATAGACAACCAATCATACCTTGTGATGAGTGTGGGGAAAGAGAAGCTGTACAGATATGTACTGCATGTGTATGGGATGGTGGTGGTTGGCTATGTGAGGAGTGTGTAAAAAAACATCCTTGTGAGGAAGAGATGTTATTGCCTGTATGTAACTCTCCCCGTACAGGAGTTTGTGCCTATACTGGAGAAGAAAAAGAAATTCGAACAGATAAAGCTTTAAATAATTTTTTGAAACTATTAGAAAAGAAACAAGACTAAAGGTATTTGATTGCAAAAATTTTAGGTTTACCTTTTATGGATATACAAAATCCCAGCAGCAATTTTCGGTTAATTCGTAAAATATTTTATTTAATAAAGCCGTAAATTCAAATTATCTCTCTCCGAGAATTGCTGACATCAAAACAATTATGAATAAAAAAGAATTTTCTCTAAAAGGTTATTAATTATCAATTACAAAGGACAATTTAGATTTATCTCTGTACAACAAAAATCATATCTATAAAGAGTGAACCTATATCAGAAGGAATTTCTATCCTCTGGGTATCAAAAAAGATCTCGCCTAAGCAGCAATCACTCTCTCATATCAATAACTCTTTTTGATTTTGCAAAGGTACGAGGCAGTTTTCCAAGGTCAACAACTTCAACTTCAATCCTCACTAATAACTTCTTTCTTAAAAA
>JAMOPG010000094.1 GCA_027064715.1 Desulfobacterales bacterium | reverse complement strand
TAACATTGAAAGAGGTGTCTTTTTTATATGTTTTTTTAATTGTCTTAGCCTCTCCCATGGATCCTCCACTAAATACCTGTGACATGTATCAAATGTAGCACCACCCCAAACTTCCATTGAGTAAAATCCACATTTATCCATTTCTTCAGCAATTGGCAAAAAATCCTCTAATCTTCCCCTGGTAGCAAATATAGATTGATGTCCATCCCTCAATGTTAAATCTTGTATTTTCACAGGATTCTCAACTTTAATATTTTCATCCACTGTGCCTGCTATTAAAACTCCGTGTTTGTCTGCCATATTTTTTCCTCCTCGTTAATGACAAATATTATCTGTTCATTCTATATTGCAAGTTATATCGCCTCTCCATTGCCCACAATCTACCTGACAATGCCCATTTACTAAATCGATTAACAGCCACATGCAATTTCATTACAGTTTTTTGTAGATCCTCCTGCATTGTCATCTGCAACACACTTGCTTCTTCTTCCATATATTTTGCTATAGCCGCTGAAATTGCGGCTACTCTCTTTTTCTTCCTATCCATACATACCCCTTATAGATTTGGCTGTTTATAAAGTTCATTTCCATAGGCATCGTTTATAACTACTGTGGGAAAATCCTCAACTACAAGTTCTCTTATTGCTTCAGGGCCAAGATCTTCATATGCAATAACCTTTGCTGCCTTTATCCTCTGAGACAAAAGTGCCCCAGCTCCTCCAGTTGCCCCCAAATATACACCTTTATATTCTTGTAAAGCCTTCTTTACTTCCTCAGACCGTTTTCCCTTTCCAATAGTAGCTTTCAATCCTAATTTATAAAGAGTTGGGGCAAAAGGATCCATTCTATAACTTGTTGTAGGCCCTGCAGAACCGATAGGTCTACCAGGAGGGGGTGGGGTCGGCCCCACATAGTATATAACCGACCCTTTCACAGGAAATGGAAGAGACTCTCCTCTTGCCAATGCCTCTATTAGCCTTTTATGGGCTGCATCCCTCCCTGTGTAAATGGTCCCTGTTATATAGACTATATCTCCAGACCTTAATTTCAATATATCCTCATCTGTTAGAGGTGTTGTCAATTTATATGTACTCATTAAAAAACCACCTCCTTATACCTAGCAGAATGACACTGTATATTCACTGCAAGTGGCAAAGACGCTATATGACAAGGCTTTACATTGATCTTTACTGCCAAAGCAGTGGTTTTTCCACCAAGACCCATTGGACCAATTCCCAGCTTATTGATTTCTGTAAGTAGCTCCTCCTCCTTTTTTGCGATCTCTGGATCAGGATGCTTGTCAAAAACAGGTCTAAAAAGCGCCTTTTTTGCAAGTATAGGAGCGTAGTCAAATGTCCCACCTATTCCTACACCAACAATTATGGGCGGACATGGATTAGGCCCTGATTCTGCAACCCTTCGTACAACGAAATCCTTTATTCCTTCCCATCCAGATGCAGGCGTCAACATAGTACACCTTGACATGTTCTCGCTTCCACCCCCCTTTGCCATAAAATAGACCTTTAATACATCACCCTTAACAAGATCATAATGTATCATTGGCGGAGTGTTGTCTCCAGTATTCTTTCTGGTGAATGGATCGCATAATGATTTTCTAAAATAACCTTCTCGATATGCATCTACCATTGCCTTAGTAAGACAATCAGATATATGTTCACCCTCAATCTTCACCTGGTCTCCTATCTCTACAAAAAAGACACCTACTCCGCAATCTTGACACAGGGGAAGTCTTTCCTTCCGCGCAAGCTTGGCATTTTCTAAAAGTTGTCCTAGTATCTCTTTACCAGTATCTGATTCTTCAGACTCATATGCCTTTTTTAATGCCATCTCTACATCTTCAGGCAGATTTACCCCTGCATCCAGAATCACCTGTTTCATCTTTGAATATATTTCATCCGTAGAAATTACCCGCATTTTTTTTACCCCAATGTTATTTCTTTTTCTTTGCAAAAACAGAAAAGAGCCTTCCAACCTTTCCACCAGTTGACGCTATTGCCATCTTTCTCCTTATTATCCCAATCTGATCCAAAAGTGGTATATTCCTTGGACATACATCTTCACACCCTAACAGTCCCATACATCCAAAGACACCTTCATCTGTTCCGATTACTTCATAATATTCCTGGTCGCTTCTCTCATCCCTTGGATCTATGTAAAATCTTGCTATTCTGTTTATTGTTGCGGCACCCAAGAAATCCTCTCTCATCCTTGCTGTTCCACAAGCTGCAATACAACACCCACATTCAATACACCTGTCAAGTTCAAATATCTGATTTGCCAGTTCATTATCCATTCTCTCTTCCAATGCATTTGGATCAAAAGTCTTGTTTGTATGCACCCATGCCTCTATCTTTTTTGCCACACCTCTAAACCAAATACCTGTATCCACTGACAAGTCACCAATTAGTTTAAACACAGGCAATGGATGTAAGGTAATTTTGTCTGGCAAATCCTTTGTCTTGGTCTTACATGCAAGCCCTGGCCTTCCATTGATGACCATGGCACATGACCCACAAACTGCAGCCCTGCATACGAAATCGAATTGTAAGGATGGATCTAGGGTCTCTCTAATTTCATTAAGTGCTAGAAATAAGGTCATGTTCTCCTTTTCTTCTAAATAATATGTCTGCATCCTCGGTTTTGAATTTGGATCCATTGGATTATATCTAAATATTTCAAATTGCAGTGTCCTCCCCATATTCCCCTCTCTTTATTTTTTTATTCTTTCTCTTCAGTGTTATCGTCTTTAGGTATCACCTTGCCTTCACCATATCCCCTGTCGCCAGGTGGCAGATAAAATACTTTCGATGCTGGTTCATACTTTAATGTTGGAAGGTCTGCTCCTTCTTCCCAATAAGCCAAAGTCCTATTCAACCACTCTTTGTCATTTCTGTATGGATAGTCTTCTCGATAATGAGCACCTCTACTCTCTTTTCTCTGTAATGCACCGTAGGCAATACACAGGGCTACCTTTATCATTCCTGGAAGTCTTAACGCCTCAGCCAGCTCTGGATTTGCTCCAATTCCATCTGATACAAGACCTAGGTTTTTAGACCTATCCAAAAGTTCCTGAAGTCTATTCACTGCTTCTTGTAAGTCCTTTTCGTTCCTAAAAATGCCTACTTTCTCCATCATTATTTCTTGCATCTCATTCCGTAATTGATATACATTTTCCCTGCCCTGTTTGCTCTTTAGTTCATTAATCCTTTCTTCCTGCTTCTTCACCTCCGCTGTGGCGTATTGAGTCTTAATATCCACTTCATACCCTTTTAAGAATTCTACAATCTTTGCTCCTACTATCCTTCCAGCAACCACTGTTTCAGCTAATGAATTACCTCCAAGTCTATTAAATCCATGAAGATCCCAGCAAGCTGCTTCTCCCGCTGCAAACAGTCCCTTAAGACCATACGCAGCACCATCCTTGTTGGTCCTTACACCACCCATGCTGTAGTGCTGAGTTGGTCTTACAGGTATGAGCTCATGAACTGGATTTATTCCCAGAAAGTTTTGACAGATATCGTATACCTCTCTCAGTTTTGTGGTAATGTGCTTTTCTCCAAGGTGCCTTATATCCAGCCACAGATGTTCACCATATGGACTCTTTACCCCAAAACCTTTTCTCATATGCTCTGTCATCCTTCTTGACACAACGTCCCTCGATGCTAGCTCAGCTTTTTCAGGCTCATAATCAGGCATAAATCTGTACCCATTTTTATCTAAAAGAGTCCCGCCATCACCTCTACATCCTTCAGTCACTAAAATATCTGTTGGAACAATTCCTGTTGGATGAAATTGGACCGCCTCCATATTTCCCAATGGAACAATACCTGTATCTAAGGCAAGAATTA
This sequence comes from Desulfobacterales bacterium, assembly GCA_027064715.1. Classification (GTDB taxonomy): domain Bacteria; phylum Desulfobacterota; class Desulfovibrionia; order Desulfovibrionales; family Desulfothermaceae; genus Desulfothermus. The sequence continues at coordinate 9,173 of JAMOPG010000094.1, read as the reverse complement.
GTCCTGTTCCCTGATTTATTACTGCATTGGTAGTATGTTTATAGAGTCTTCCATAACCACCAGTTGCAATCAATACGGCTTTTGCAAAATAAACTAGCAGCTCACCAGTTCTTAAGCTTCTGGCCACTACACCGAAACAATTTTCTCCATCATGAATCAATGACAACGCCTCTACCCTGTCATGTATTTTCACTCCAAGCTCTAATACTTTAGAGTCCAACGTATATAAAACACAATGACCAGTTCCATCAGATGTATAACAGGTTCTCCATTTCGCAGTGCCACCAAAGGCCCTTGCAGTTATCAAACCTGCCTTTTCTTCCTTTTCATACACTTCGAACTTTTGTCCACCTTTAAAATAAGTTGCGGGTCCTGGCACTACCCTGTTCCATGGTACACCCCAGAATGCCAATTCTCTCATAACAATGGGGGCCGTATCTGCGAATAATCTTGCAACCTCTTGATCACAGCCCCAGTCGGAACCCTTTACTGTATCCTCAAAATGGATATCTGGGTTATCGCCCTCTCCCATTGCACAATTTCCCAATGCTGCCTGCATTCCCCCTTGTGCGGCACATGAATGGGAACGCCTTGGGGGCACTAAACTCAAAATTATACAATCAAAACCTGCCTGGGCAGCTTCAACTGCTACACGCTCCCCAGCAAGGCCTCCACCGATACATAGTAAGTCTGTATAAAAGGTCTGCATAATCCACGCTCCACTCTTTTTTTAAGGTTATACTTTTAGAGACAAAAATCTAAGAAGGAGAATAAGCTCACCACCCGCATAGATCCCCATCAAAATATAGATGCATTTTAGAGCCTTAGCCCTTGTTGCCCTGGTGATAAATCCCCATTTTACACCAATTCTATATAACCCAATACATGCATGAAAACCAGCACACAAAATAAGTAGCACGTAAAATAACGCCCACAAAGTATTCTGGACCTCTTGAGCACCTTTTGCAGCTGTTATTGGAAGATCAGACAATACTGTCCACATATGAATGGCTGCAATAACTAGCAATATAGACCCTGTTACTGCTTGCCCTACCCAAAACCACGTGTCTCTATGATGCATCATTTTAGCATGCCTTACGATCAATTTCTGTTCCTTTGTCCTAAAAGGCATCTTTCTTGCGCCTAGAGTCCCGTGGAGCAAAAATATGAAAAACAATATTGGACCACCAATTTGAGCGAGATAAGTTTTTTCAAAAAAACTCGCTATCCAATTAAAAGCATTTGCCCCAAAGATCACCGTTCCCACAAACAACATGTGGGCAAAGATAAATACAGCCAATGTGAGCCCCGTTAACATTTGGAGCCAGTCAAGCCAACCTGCCAACCTGTGACCTTTGTAAGTTTCTACTGTTGCGTCCACTGACATAATAAACCTCCATTTTTATAAATTTACTTTGGTTAATAATGCCTACCTCCCAATAAAAATTTAATCAAATAGGATTCCACTTTTCCCATGGTGGAAAGAGAATTAGATTACGTAAGGCTTTTTTTCAATACTTAAAAAATCTGCATTAAATACTTAGTTGAAATACGTACTAATCTTCTTCTAATGAGATAAGGTAACTTCTCAAGTTTATATTTTTTTTGATGATTCCTAGTTTTCTTCTAATATTATGTCTATGGGTATCAACTGTTCTCTTGGATAGTCCCAATATCTCAGCAATCTCTTTTGTCTGTTTTCCAGATTTTATTAAATCTGCAACCTGAATCTCTGTTGGAGTGAGAAAATATTTTTCTGATAACTCCTTGAGATATGGATATACACTTTCAGATAGTTTTTTTTCAACTAAATCCACCAATACTTTCTGTTCTAAAGAGAGTTCAGTCTGTTTTAATTGTTGTATATATGGCTCAAGGCAGTACTTGATATTATACACAAAATTTTTTTTGTATTCTTCTGCTTGTTCTTCTTTTTTTTCCAAAAGCACTTTTAAAGCAATATTTATTTCTTTCAATTTGTTATTACTTTCAATAAGCTCATTTGTGCATTGTTGCACCTTTTTTTTAAGTACCTCAATAGCTTTTTTTAGCCTTTGTCTTGTTTCTAACTGATCTAGATGTACTTTGACCCTGCCCAATACCTCCTCTCTATAAAAAGGCCATTCTATGTAATCCACACCACCAGCCTTAAATGCAGCATTTATTTCACTAATATTTTTGTGAACACTCAAAAATATTATAGGAATATCTCTTGTTTTTAGGTCATTTTTTAAGATATTACAGATTTCAATTCCATCCATACCACGCAGCACTGTAGCCATAAGTATCAAATGAGGGATCTTTTTATTTACAAATGCTAATAACTGTTTCCCATTCTCTGCCACTGCAACTTTATATCCTTCATTGATTAGTATATTTTCCAGTCTCTGACGATTGAGTATATTATCATCAACTATTAAAATTAAAGGTTTTCCCTCTTTATCTAACATAATTTTAATTATTAAATTTCTTTTTACCCTACTTCTTTACCCATCTAGTCACAATCAATTGATATCTTCCATTAATGTCTTAGAACTAAAACTTGAATTTATGTAACTATTCTCCATGACAACATGGCCATTTTTTAATAGAGAATGCCCCCAGCAAAACCTACCCCTGATCTCGTTGGCTCTTCAATGTTCATTCTATATCCAACAACCTCTCCCCTCTTATAATTTACAATCTCCATAAGCAATGCAAGGGCTGAAAATCCACATACATTATATTTATCTTTAACTCTTTTGGATTCATCCCAAAAACCTTCAATGTCTCTATTTAATAAAGCATCAATAAGTATTTTATCATGTTCACATGCAACAGATTTTAAACTGTATACATCTTCTTCATGCCCAAATTTTGGGCCAATATGAGAAAAATCAACACCAGCTACCACTAAAGTCCTTTTATTTGGGTCAGTCACAATATCTCTCAAAACCTCAATGAACCCTCCCGCCACAGACAAAAATTCTTCTCTTGAATAGTCCTTTAAAAAATATAACAGAGATCCACAAAGAATTGGTATTAGAGAAAATTTCTTTAATAAATATTTCAAAAAAATTAATTGAAACTCAATAGAATGTTCATTTTTGTGGTCAAAATCTGTTTTTGCAACAACTCCCTTACCAGCTGCTTTTAACTTTTGGAATGCAAATCTGTCATTTTTGACTAGTCCTAAAGGTGTATCAAAGTCTTTATCTGTAATGGAAAAAAGCCCATCTTCTAGTCCATGACCTACCCCCAACACCACCACCCTATCATACGAATTCCCCCAAAGAACACCATAGGTCTTTCCATATATATCTTTAGCCAAGGAAATCTCAAAATGTGGAGCAAATATTGCCTTTATTGGAGCTAAAACCTTTATTTTTCCCTCAAGACACTCTTTAATAAATTTCTCTAAATTATCAGGATCAGAAGGATATGACTTATCAGCAAAAACATAAGGTCGAACCTTTTTTGATGTAAACTCTTCAACTATTTGTTGCTTTTTCTTTTTATAATTTTCTGAATCCAAAAGCCACAACTTGTCCAATTCATTGATAGTTTTTATAATTTCGTCTTTTGAAATTATTATACCTCTATTCTCCCTTACCAAAACCTCTTGCAACTGAGCAAGGGAATCACACCTATCTAAGTGGACTAAAAAGTTATAGACCTCTCCAGGTATCATTAAGTTCTCTTTAACCAGACCTAACCTATCCTGAATATACACATAAACCCTCTTGTGATAATTTACAGGAATATAATTTAGATCTTTTCTTGGTTTGATAAGCTCCATCTATACCACCTCTGGTGGATATTTTTTAGGCTCTAATATACTTAAAGCTTCTCCCACTGTAAATAGAGAACCTGTAATAAGGATTAAATCATCGGAATTTGCAATAGTCCTGGCATAATTTATTGCTTCATCTAGCCTATTAATTACTTTATAATCCACTTCAACTTTCACAACATCTTTTAATCTTTCTGGATCCATTGCCCTGTAATACTTGGGACGTGTAAAAATTATAAAATGAGATTTAGGAACAATTATCTTTAATATATTTTTGACATCTTTATCTGCCATGACACCGATAACTAAAATAAGCCTTTTATATTCCACATCAGACAAAGACAACACTAGATTTTTCATTGCATCTACATTGTGGGCACCATCTAAAAGTATTTTAGGAGAATTAGATATAATATGCATCCTCCCTGGCCAAAATGCAGATTCCACTCCTCTTGAAATATTTCCTTTAGTTATTTTATATCCCAAATTTATAAGAACTTCAGATGCTGCAAGGGCAATAGCCAGATTATCCTTTTGATATTTACCATTAAGGCCATTTTTTAGATTCCCATAGGAATTATTAATACCTTTATAAATATAACATCCATTTGACAATTTCTCACATGAAAAATCTCTACCTAAAAGATAAAATGGAGATTTTCTTTCTTTTGTATATTTTTCAAACAATTCTATCACTTCAACCTGTTTTACACCTGAAATAAGAGGCACATTATCTTTTATTATGCCTGCTTTTTCCTTTGCAATATCTAATAATGTATTACCTAAAAACTGTTGATGTTCCAATGAAATATTAGTAATAATGGAAAGTATTGGGATTACAACATTTGTTGCATCTAATCTTCCTCCAATTCCTGTCTCTAAAATAACTATCTCACTCTCTTTATCACAAAAATATTTTATTGCCATTGCAGTTACTGCCTCAAAAAATGTGGGCGGCTCATCTTTATCCATAATATCACATATCAGTTTAGTATAATATACGACTTCTTCTTCTGAAATAAGCTCATCATTTATCTTTATTCTTTCTCTAAATGACACAAGGTGAGGGGATGTATAGAGTGCAGTCTTATATCCTGCATGTTTTAACATTGATGTAAGGTATGTAGCAACTGAACCTTTTCCATTTGTTCCTGCAATGTGGATAAATGTTAACCTATTCTGAGGGCTTCCCATTTTTCTCAGTAAATTTTCTGTCTTTGACAAACCCAACTTGATTCCATACTTTTGAAGAGAATATAAAAAATCAAGCGCACCTTTATATGTTTTTATTTCCATAAAATTATCTGTAAAAAATTAAAAAGGCTTTTATGGGTTGTACGCAAGTTATCTCTAATAGTTAACTACATATAAAATTTCTTTACCCTTTTTGTGAGAGATGATACAATTTCGTAATTAATAGTTCCAGCCAATGTTGCCACTTCATCTGCAGATAGCTCGCCATATTCATCTCTTCCAAATATTAATACTTCATCACCTATGTGAACGTCAATTCCTGTAACATCTACTACAATCTGATCCATACACACCCTACCGCAAATCTTTGCCCTTTTCCCTTTTACTAAAACAACCCCTGTGTTTGACAAAATCCTGGGATATCCGTCTGCATATCCCACAGGAATAGTTGCAAGGCGGCACTTTTTATTGGTCGCATACGTTGCCCCATAACTCACCCTAAAGCCTTTATCCACCTCTTTTACCTGCACAATCTTTGCTTTAAGGCTCATAGCTGGTTTTAGGTTAACTCTTTTTAAAGATTTTACATAATTAGATGGATATAGCCCATAAAGCATAATACCTGGTCTTACAACGTCCAAATGTGCCATGGGTAGCTGTATTATTCCCGCGCTATTTGCGACGTGAAACAAAATTTTATTTTTAATCTTTTTTTCTATAGCCTCTTTTAATTCAGAGAAGATAGAAAGTTGTTTATAAGAAAAAGTCAAATCTTCCTCATCTGCACAGGCAAAATGGGTATATATCCCTTTGATATTAAACTCCTTAATCTGCAACAGATCAAAAATCTCTTCCATTGATTTTTTTTTTACACTTTCATCACATAACACAAACCCCAATCTTCCCATACCTGTGTCCACTTTTATATGAACATTTAATTTTTTTCCCAAGGATCTTGCCACCTTTTCATATGCCTTTGCTTGATCTATATCAAACACAGATACCATAAGATTATATTCAAAGACCTCTTTTAATCTGTTTTCAGGCACATACCCCAATATCAAGATATCTTTATCAATACCTTTCACTCTTAAAAAAATCGCCTCATCTAGTCTTGCTACAGCTAAATACTTTGCCCCTATATCAACTACTTTTCTGGCTACAAAAAATGCCCCATGTCCATAGGCATCTGCCTTTACCACTGCCATTATTTGGGTCTTGGGTGAAATCAATCTTCTAACTTCTTTTAGATTATGCTCTATTGCAGATAAATCTATCTCTGCCCATACAACCTGATCCATAACATCTTTCCTAACCTTGTTTTTATGTTATAAAGAACTTGATAAAAAAGATGTTTTTCATATATTATCCAATCTCCTCATAAAACACTATCCTTCTCAAATAACACATTTGACTTAGTTGCCCTACAAAAGCAAATCACGGCAAACTAAACAAAAAGCCCATTTTTTTATATAAAAAAACTCCCAGCTATTTTAAACATCTCATCATAAGAAAAGTTCATTTTTAAAGCAATGGCCATCTCTATAGACATATTCATCTTTTGTTCTGTATTATACAATATTTCAGTTTGTTGCAACTTTAAACGATATTTAATAAACTCTGCATCAAATCCATCGTTTATTAATTCAAGACCTTCTTTAAAATAATTAGATCTTACATTTTTACTTAATTCTAGACACTTCTCTATTCCATATTTTCTACCGACTATAACATAAAATAAAAGATTTTTTATGAGTATTTCAGAATTTTCTCCATGATATATATCTACAAAAATATCTTGTTTGTCTTCATACTGTTGTATTAATGACTGTGCATTTTTATAAATCTTAATATCAGATGCAGGTGGCAACGGAAATTTAGACATTATCCTTATTAATATTTGTTGGGGATTTTCTTTGTTAACTATACCCAATACCCCTATACTTATTATTACAAACTTTCTATTATATTCTTTAAGCAAAGTATCTTTCTTATAATTTGCGTAAATTCTTATTTTTTGTTCATCAAAAGAAGAAGTTATTAAATCTAAAATATGTTTTATAAATGGCTCTTTAGTATAAGATTTTTCTTTTTCAACTATCCTTTTCCAATTTTTTCCACCAACCTTTTTTAGGGAAAGCCAATAAGCAGCAACAGCCTCCAAGGGTATTTCAATAATATCTAAATCTTTATATCCTAGATTTTCCTTAATTTCTCTTTTTTTAGAATCCTCTTTTTTCCCAAAAAAAATCATTATTATCTCCTGGAAAAAAATCTAAAAATGTTAAATAAAACAATCGAATTTACAATTTTTCGAGCCAGTTCAAACTACCGCTTAATTTCTTTATTTTTAGTCATAACCACATCTTTTTTAAAAGCATATTTGCTCACCTTCTAAAAGGGCAATAAGCACACGTGCCTAAATATTGTCAACAAGTTTTGACCCCAAGTTTTTGGATTTATATAGGAGATTCCAAATCCCACACAATTTTAAATTAAAAACCTATAAAAAATTTTTTAAATATTTATGTGCTTATGCTCAGTATATTCTTATCTAAATGTAATCCCTCTAAAAAATGTAACTGCTTAAAATTTCACACCTTGATAAAACTTTTTTTAAAAGTGTAAAAATCAGTTTTTGAGATTCTAAAAAAATGAAAAAGTCAAAGTGGTATTTACACCGACAAGTTTAGGAGTTAGATAGTCTTGCAATTGATAAGTTTGGCATGTGAAGGGATCAATGCAAAGTGAAATTAAATTGGAAAATTACCTATTTTTTCAATTTTAAAAAAAGGAGGGCTAAAAATGGAATTAAAACCTAATTGTGCAAGGTGTTCCCTTGATCTTTCTGAAAGGATTTGTAGGTGTGATAAAGAAAAAGGAAAGGGAAAATATCCCAAAAATTGTCCAACAGTCACAAAAAAAGAGCTGTGTGAAAAAAGCCTTCAGGAATACAAAAAGGAAGAAATTTATATATTAGCCAAAAATGCCTCTCTTCAAGAGGCAGAGGGTTATGGAAATAGAGATAAAGGATATGCAAAACTATATCCATTAAAACCTAGAATCTTAGAAATAGCAGAATATGCGAAAAAAATGAATTTTAAAAGGTTAGGCTTAGCATTTTGTGTGGGCTTAAGAAATGAAGCCACAGTAGTGGAAAAATTCTATTCCAACTTGGGATTTGACGTTGTATCTGTAATCTGTAAAGTAGGATCTGTTCCAAAAGAAGTCATTGGGATTTCAGATGAACAAAAAATAGCCATTGGAAGTTATGAAACTATGTGCAATCCCATATTGCAGGCAATGGTCTTAAATTCAGAACATACAGATCTAAATATACTCTTGGGTCTATGCGTTGGGCACGATACACTATTTTTAAAGTATGCAGAATCTCCATGCACTATACTTGCTGTAAAAGACAGATTACTAGGACATAATCCCCTTGCTGCAGTCTATAATATTGACAGTTACTATAGGTACTTAAAATCAATTGATATTTAAAAAGATTACCGATTCAATTAATTATAAAAAAGCCTAGGTCTGTGATGACAGATCTAGGCCAGGCTTGAGGTATGTGACACAAGTGGCTTATTTTTATCCTGAAAAATTCCATTTCACGCTGAACCAAGACATCAAAAATTTTTCAATCTAACATCATATTTATTATTTCTTCAACCAATACTGGTATGCCTTTAAAGCCCAAGTATGGGGTGTCATTGAGAAAGATCCTGGAAAGTATAGGATATGAAAACTGGATTAAAGGGATATTCATCTTTTTTGAGACCACCTTTTCTGTTTCGCTTCCAAATATAAGATCAACATCATGTATAGCATTTTCAAACTCATGCATAGAAGCCTGAAACAAGACTTTTTCAGAAAGATCAGAAAATTCAGCAGGGGCACTTACATTTATAAGCTTTATTCTGAAGCCAAGCTCTTTGCTCAAAAAATTAGAGATTCCTTTGACCTGAGCAAAGTCTCCAGAAACAGCAACAGGAAGATCATATAAGGTGTGAAGATACATGTGTGCCGGTTTTAGTGCATTAAGAATCCTTCTTTTTTCTCTTTGAAGTATTTTTTCTGTTCTTTTTTCAGAAATACCAAAGTGCTGTGCGACCTTTTTTAAAAATCTTTCACATAAGCTTATGCCATAGGGATATTCTTCAAAAAAAAGATAAGGAATACCAAATCTTTCTTTCATTCTTTC
>JAMOPG010000093.1 GCA_027064715.1 Desulfobacterales bacterium | reverse complement strand
CTATTTGTTTTGCCTGTTTCAACGGGATTATATTGCCTACGTGCGTGTGCAGAGGGAACAATTTTGATTACATATTTTCCAGGAATAGTAGTAAATCCATAAACCTGCAATACTGATTCAAAGACCTTATATACTTCGTCCAAACTCATGGGTCTTGGGCAAATAATGGATATTTTTTTTGATGCAACATTGGGGTCCAGTACAAAATTTTTGTTTGTAACTTTTCCAATGTACTCGATAAAATTCTTTAATTGCACTTCTCTGAAGTTTATACTTATCTTTGCATCAGAAGCTAAAGTAGTATTAGGACACAACAAAAGGAGTAACACAAAACTACAAATTAATTTTTTACATATATTCTTTAGCATGATCTTTATCCTATTTTATTGAATAAGATAATACTTGTCTTTGACCATTTCTTAGAATTTCAAGATCCACATGTTCGATATCCTGGACTTTGGAATAAAGCTGCATAATATTATCCATATTTGTTACCTGTTTTCCATTAATTGATAGGATTATATCTCCTTTTTTTATGCCCAACTTATTTTTTATAAATTTATCCCTAATTGAAACCACCTTAAAGCCTTTAATTCCAGATGATGAATATGGCACAACCCTCATGGAACGAAGCAAAGATGGCATATTAGATAATTCGGACTTTAATATATGCTTTGACACTACAAAATTTAATTCTTTTGAAAAATTCATTCCATTTTCCAACTTTGTAAAGTCTGAAAATAAAATTCTTTTGTCCTTATTGTTTATATTAACTATAATCTGATCCTTCATTATATCTTTAATTATTGCTCCACTAAGTTTATCTCCAATGCTATAAATACCTTCTAATTTGAGTTTTTTATCATAAATAATTGCAATCCTATCTTTTTTCTCTTTAGACCATATTATGCCTCTTAATTCAAAATCCTTTATGTCAGCGATGGGAATTTCTTTTATCTTGGATTCAATATCTTTACTGTTATCATTTAGAGATTCTATTACTTTAAATGGATTTTTTTTTAAAATAGGATCTATGTCAATATTATCCTGTTTTTGAAAGTTTATTCTAAGTCTATTTTTTACTTTGGAATTGTTAATTTCTAAATCAATGGAATTTAATCTTAATTTATAAGAGATATAATTATTTATTGTTAAAATGACAAAAAAGAGTATGATATTTGCGATGAAAAAATAAAATAATAAATTAAATTTTTTGATATTCATGTTATTAATTATTGACAAACCATTATTTCTTTCAAATTTTTATATTTTGCACATACTCCTAAATCACATGCCTTTTTTAAATCTTGACATGCCAGATTATTTTTTCCCAGAGATAAAAACAAAAGACCTCGGTTAATATAACTACTTATATATTGTGGATTGATTTTAATAGCCTCAGAATAAGATGATATTGCACTATCATATTGGTGCAATTTTTCATAGGATAAACCCATATTAAAATAGATATCTGCATCTTTATTATCCAGTAACGCAGCTTTTTTTAAATTTGAAATTGCATCATTGTATTTACTTAAATGAAATAGAGCATAAGCCAGGTTTATAAATCCATCTTTTAAATCAGGTTGGATTTTTACAGCAGCATTTAATTTTTTAACAGCTGAATCATAATCGCCTTTGTCAATATATAAACATCCAAGGTTGTATTTTATTATTGCGTTGTTTGGAGCAATTTGTTCTGCTTGTTTTAGATCCAAAATTGATTTGTCTATTTTCCCAATTAATTTGAAAATATATGCCCTTAATATATAATTTTTGATATTTTGGGGATAGGTTGAAATGGCTTTATTTAGCACATTTATTGCATCATTATATTTTTTTTGCATCATCAAACAATAGGCCTTATTGAACAGAATAGAGGATTTTAGATTTGAGTTGCTTTTAAATTTAGCTGTATTTTCTAACTCACTTAACATCAGGTATGCGCCCACATAGTCCCTTGCAATAATGGCCTTGTTTACGCGGGCCAATTTTTTTTCAAAAGTTCCTGTTTTCTTGATAGATTTTGGTGCAACACATCCAAGCTGTGTAAGAATAATCAAAAATAATAAGTACCTTTTACTCATTATAACTCCCAAGGAATTTTTGTTAATTGGTTAACAAAGATAAGCTCTCATTGGAACCAAAAGTTGTCATATCTTATATAATTAGTCAAGGGGATATACAAGATTTGGCAGTCTTAAAAGATCCAAACGTGCCATTTTGTATGAAGACGGCACCCTTTATTATTAGTCTCAATGCGTTAAAGGTAGAGTCAAAACAGTTAACTCTTTTGAATGATCTTCGTTATGCTGATGCTTACAAAGATTGGCCAGAAAGAGATTCGTTTTTAAAGAGAAAAAGAGGAAGGATATATAAAATTCTATTCATAATCATTTAATTCCAGTATGCCCAAGTCCCCCTGTTCCCCTTTGTGTTTCAGTTAACTTAGAGGATTCAATTAATATTGCTTGATACACTGGCATAAACACAAGCTGGGCAATCCTATCTTTTGGTTTTATAATCCTTTGTTCTTTAGATGTATTTAACATACCCACCTTTATCTCGCCTCTATAATCTGGATCTATAACTCCAACTCCTTGAGCTACCACAAGTCCCTTTTTTATTCCAAGGCCACTTCTTGAAAAAATAAAACCTGCTATGTTTGGAGTAACAATTTCTATGGCTATACCTGTACCAATTATTGCCCTATCTCCTGGTTCTAATACCACATCTTCATCAATACTTGCCCTTAAATCTATACCAACTGAATATCTTGTTGAGTAATTGAGTGTTCCTTTTAAGGACTTATCCAAATAATGGATTTTTACTTCTATGTTTTCCATAAAATTACTTCCTCTATTTCTACTTTTTAAATTTAGATATTGACTTACAAAATCAACTAAGTTTACTTAATTTTCCATGAAAAAAAATCAAAAAAAAGCATACATTTTTGCCATTACATCTGTTGCTATATGGTCAACAGTTGCAACAGCATTTAAAATAACCTTAAGACATACAAGTGTGGTCAACATGCTATTTGTTTCCACACTTGTATCCATGATCACCCTATTTTTAATTATCTTAATAGAAAAAAAATATTACCTCCTAAAAAAAATTACATTAAAAGACATTACATACTCAATGGTTCTTGGTCTGTTAAATCCTTTGTTATATTATATAGTGTTATTTAATGCATATGATCTATTGCGTGCTCAAGAAGCACAGGCCATAAATTATACATGGGCAATTACTTTGACAATACTTGCTTACTTTTTTCTAGGACAAAAACTTACCATTGGAGATATTATTGGCCTTATTTTGAGTTATTTAGGTGTATACATTATAGCTACTAAAGGAGATATATTCACCTTTGACATCAAGACCAATCCCCTTGGTATTGCTCTTGCTTTACTTAGTACTGTAATATGGGCATTATATTGGATTTTAAATACCAGAGATAAATTATATCCAGCAATCAGGCTTTTTCTAAACTTTACTTGGGGATCTTTAAGTATACTTATCATCTTTTTACTGCAAAAAGATCCCCTCCCTTTATCTGGAATTTTGGGTGGAATATACATAGGCCTTTTTGAAATGGGGATCACCTTTTTTTTCTGGTCCAAGGCATTAAAATACACCACATCCACTGCAAAGGTGAGTATTTTAATATACTTATCTCCGTTTTTATCCCTCTTATTTATCCATTTTATTGTTGGAGAAACAATCTATTTCTCCACACTAATTGGTCTTTTTATGATTATAGGAGGAATCATAATCCAAAAAATGTGGCCTCAAAAAAGCTGATATTATTTAACATATTTTTTTAATTTTCATCCATTGTAAAATAAAATTCATGGCCTTATCTACTGCTTCATTTAACGTAAAATTATCATTTTCTATTACAAACTCACACTCTTTGTCTTCCTCAAACTCAACATCCACACCAATTACTTCTCCAAGTTCAGGGTACTGTCTGCCTGTCTTTTTTCTATCCAATGCTTTTTTGTACAAATTGGCTATAACCAATCCCCCTTCTCTATTTGACTCTCTCTGGATCGCAGTCTCAATACTACATTTTACATAAATTTCTGCAAATCTATCTCCCATTTTATCTCTGGCCTTTTTTCTCATATCAACCTTATAAGCAGTCCCATCCATTATCACAAATCTTCCATTTAAAAATTCTTTATATGCATCTTCTACAAACATATCATACGCCTTTTCCCTTTCTTCCTTAGTATATTTTGGCTCAGGAAAATATTTTTTCCTAAGCCTGTCCATCTCCAAATAAGCTACATCAATCCCCATATCACATAATCTTTTATAAACTTCTCTGCTAATAGATGACTTGCCACTTCCAGGCAACCCCACAAACCACACACAAAGGCCCTTTTTCGCATTATTCATATCAACCCTTCATATATTTGTTTACATTTTTGTAATCAAAAGTATCATCTTCTAAAATATTAACCATGAATCTAAATAGTCCTTGCCTTACTTCATTGGGATGATTGGGATACCACTTAGGAGAAGCAATAACTAGGGCACGAAATACAAAAAATGGAGCAATCACTTTAAGCATCTCCTTATCATTAGTAAGAGAGAGATATTCTTCCATAAAAGTTAAATACATATTTTCAAATGGACCTGAAATTTCTGGTTTGTCATACAGACCATACAATATATAATTACAACCCATTGTTGAGACATCATCAGCCCCATCCCCATATTCCCCTCTGCTCCTATCAAGGACATAAAAATCATAATCCTCTGTCACAAGCACGTTCCAGGGATGAAAGTCCCCATGCACAACACACAATCTATGGTAATAGTTTTTTAATTTCCACCGCCATTCAATGAGTTTCTTTTCAAGCTCAATAAATTTGTTTTCTGGAAAATCATTATAAGGATAAGGATAACCATCAATTATTCCAAAAATGCATTCACAATCTCCTATCAAATTTCTTATCCTTCTTAAATATAGATCCCTATCTTGTTTTTTCTCCTTGTGTATCTCTGCCAAATATCTGGCCAATTTTTTTACAAAATCAATATCCTGTTTTGTAAAATCACCTTTTTTGATTTTTTCTAAATATAGATAATAATCTTTACCTGGGACCTTTTCATTTACTATAAAAAATTCTTTCACCCCTTTGACAGGGACTAGACCTTTTTCAGATACATAACCTATTGCAACAGGCCTTACATGCTTTTTTAACTTTCCACCTGTCTCATATTGAAACATGAGTATCCTCGCCCTGTCCCAATAATATTGATGTCCATACTCATCTCCCCTCATAGTGGAAACTACTACATCAGTAAAATCTCCATCATCAAAGTTAATCCTAACAGAGAGGGGCTTTCCATAACCAAAGTCTTTTAAGACATCACCTTCTTGTTTTCCAAATTCTCCTAGATCAATAGAGAGAATATCTTTATTAAAAACCTCTTGGAAAAAATCCTTTAACTCTAGTTTTGAAAACATACTCATTTCCTGTGATTTTTTTAATTTTTCAATTGTTAAAAAAAGATGCCCAATTTTATCAAAACAGGGCTGTTCTAAACTTTCTAATATATGTTTGTCAAAAATATGTTCAAATAGATTTAACACAGAAGGGGAGTCTCCCCAACATTTTAACAATCTAAAACAAGGGAGATCTCCCCTTTCCCTAATACAATATTTAACACTTACCTCATGCCCAAGCCTTGCGCACCTTCTTATTATCTTGTCTAAAATTCCCATGGACTATGGTCTTGGAAGGTCCTTTAATTCTTCCAGAGCCTTTTTTATATCTTCTTCACTCAAAGAATAATCCTGTAGTTGACCAGAAAGATATGCCTCATATGCTGCCATATCCACCAGACCATGACCACTATAAGAAAATACTATTGTCTTTTCTTTACCTTCTTCTTTTGCCTTTATAGCCTCTTTTATTGCATAGTAAATTGCATGAGTCGTTTCTGGAGCAGGGATAAACCCCTGTTGTTTTGCCCATGTAATTCCAGCTTCAAAGGTATCTAATTGAAAAACAGAAATTGGCGTTATAAGGTTCTCCTTTACCAATTTACTCACTATTGGCGCCATTCCATGATACCTCAACCCTCCTGCATGAACAGGCGGAGGTATAAATGAATGCCCAAGGGTGTGCATGGGCAAAAGTGGAGTGCTCTTTGCTATGTCACCAAAATCATAGAGATATTCACCCCTGGTGATTGTTGGACATGATGTTGGTTCAACAGCATATATGTCTATTTCTTCTCCATTGATTTTATCCCTTACAAATGGAAGGGCCATGCCAGCAAAGTTGCTACCACCACCTACACAGCCAATAATCACATCTGGTTTTTCACCAATTAATTCCAATTGTTTTTTAGTTTCTAAGCCAATGACAGTTTGATGCAAGACAACGTGATTTAAGACACTTCCCAATGCATATTTTGTACTCTCATCTTCAAGTGCCCTTTCAATTGCCTCACCTATTGCAATTCCAAGACTACCAGGAGAATCTGGATCCTTTGCAAGGATCTCTCTTCCAACCTTTGTGAGCTCACTTGGACTTGGAACACACCTCGCCCCCCAAGTCTGCATCATGACCTTTCTATAGGGTTTTTGATTATAACTTACACGAACCATAAATACTTCACATTCTAGTCCAAACTGAGAACAAGCAAATGCCAATGCACTCCCCCACTGCCCAGCCCCAGTTTCAGTACATATCTTTTTTGTTTTTTCTAGCTTATTATAATATGCCTGAGGAATTGCAGTATTTGGTTTGTGTGATCCTGGAGGTGATACAGATTCATCTTTAAAATAAATATGCGCAGGGGTATCTAAAAATTTTTCTAGATTTCTCGCACGTCTCAAAGGAGTTGGTCGCCAGAGAAGATATTTTTCTAACACCTCTTCAGGGATAGATATCTCTTTAGTATTACTAACTTCTTGTTCAATAAGTGATACTGGAAATATAGGCTTTACATCATCCAGAGAAATAGGTTTTTTCGTTACAGGATGTAGAGGAGGAGAGAGAGGACTTGGTAAGTCTGGTAATACATTATACCAATATCTTGGCAACTCTTTAGCATCTAAATAAATATTAAGATTATCCATTTTTAAAACTCCATTTAAACGCTTTCATTAAATTTCTCTTGTGAGTATCCTAAACTCTTTAAAATCTCAACTGTCTTTTCACCAAATTTTACTGGCCTTTTGTTTACGAAAATAGAGTACTTCTGACCAGCAAAAACCCGATCTTTAAATTCTTGTTTCTATTATTTCTAGGCTTTTCTTTAAATTTTTTCCTAAAAAATTCTAGGCATGAGCAGAGATTTATATAAAGTTGATTGAGTTTTGAGATACCGCTATGCAAATCCAAAATCTTGTTGGTCAAAATTTATTGGGATATTTATGCACTTATATTTCAACATATCTACCTCTTTAGGATCACTCAAATTATCCATCTTTTTCTCTAGCTATATGACCTTTACATGCATCCAAAGGAACGCCTGATCAAGTGATTTGCAAGTCCACCTAACTCTTTTGGTGTATATCCAAAACATGCTTTCCATACTTCATCTGATTCCATACAAAAATAGAGCTCATTGGATAAACCATATCTTTTTAATCTATCAATTATAAATTTAAATTGCTTGACCCGTAATGGACGAAAAAGCCTCATCTTTCCATCTATACCTTGTATATATTCTCCACTAAAAATATATTCTGTTTCTGGCCAGTTTTTTTCAATAAATTCAAATAAATTTGGCATTCCTCTGAAAGAACCCAGACTCATATATGCTATATGTTCAGGCCTTAAATAATCAAAAATCAAATCAATTACCTGTGAATATCCTCTTTCCCAACCAGGATAATAAATAATTGGATCAAAATGAAGACAAACCCTAAATCCCATGTCTACGCATCTTTTTGCAGCCTTTAATCTATCTTCTATCTTGCTTGTTAAGATCTCTTCTTTTTTAGATATATCTATTGCATTTAATGACCATGCAGGAAGTATTTTTCTGGGATCTTTTACAACATCAGTCCATGACAAATCTACAATTTTTGACTTGAGTTCCAAAACAACATTTTCAAAATTATTTAAAAAAGTTATCAAATACCTTGAATAATTAGTCAGTGGTTCAAGGGCCAGAGAATCTGTAAATTCACCTGTACCTACTCTAAATCTTTTATTTTTGTCTGCAAAGACTTGTTCCAACTCTCTAAACAAATCATCTATATTTCCCCAAACCTTAACACTTTGATGAGAAAAATATGCCTTTAAAATGCAGTAAGAACAATTTAAAGGACAGCCCTCTCCAATGTGAATTATTTTATACCCACAACAATTGTAAAATTTTGTGCCTGGACATCTTCTAAAAAATCTTCCTTTATATCTTAAGACATAAATAAATCCTTTTTTAAAATCACTATCCTGAAAAGAAGAAAAATCACCAAAAAATATCTTATGATTACTGTTTTTTATGACACTCTTGGCTATAACTGAATTTTTTACTGAATTATCAATATATATACCTTTTATGTTTTTAAGATAACTTTTCATAACCTAATTTGCTCATTAAAAAGTGATAAATACCAATTTAAAAAATCATTCCATTTATCTTTATTTTTTATAATATCATTTGCCAGTTGTTTAACAGAATATTTATTATCCAGTGTTACTTCTAAAATAATTTTATCCAATTCAAAGCCTTTTGATGGGATAATTTTGATATTTTTATTGCCTTTTGTAAGCTCCGTAGATCTTTTAAAAAACTCTTTTTCACAATATCTATAAGTTGGATAAACTTCATCCCTTATCTTCTCTAAGATAATCTGAATCTTATCATTTGGAGATAGATCTTTTTTTAGATATTGTGAAAATTTGTCTATAAGGGTATCTAAATCCTCTTTTTTTCTCTTCTTTAAGATATATATTCCATCTAAAAAGATCTTTGCCTTGTTTTTTCCCCATCTAAGATTTTCAAAAAAAGGAACAAGCAACTTCCTTTCATATTCACTGAATTTTTCCAGATTATCACATATATCCAAAGAAACATTTCCATTAATTAAGATATTGTCAAAATAAGAAGGATATTTGCACCACTTTAATAATAATTTAATAGACTTTTGTTCTAAATAAGGTTCAAAAATCTTGTATATTTCTTCTTGTTTTAGGCCAATTATATCATGAAAATATCTCATAGGAATTATATAGAAATAAATGTCTTTAAAAAAAGAAGAGAAAAAAAATAGATTTAATAGCCCTTTCTTATAATCATCTAAATTAGTTACCAGCAGACATTTAAACTCTTGTAATGAACTTACTATAAAAAACTCATAGCCACATATAAGGTCATATACACCATCTTTCTTTTCAACAAACAGAGGTAAAACTTGATTATTAAGATGGATCTTTTTAGATGTAATTTCAATAATCCTTTTTGAAAAAAGCCAAGGACCATTGGCATGAATTGATGACTTTGGAATAGAAATTATTTTATTAAAATTTATCATATGACTTAATATACCTCTACCATATTCTTCTATTTGAATTGCTTTTTTAACCCAGATCAAAAAAATTATTCCAAAAATGCTTTATATGCCAAATAAGTTGCATATAGATCATACTTTGAGCTTATTTCAAATGGGCTGTGCATGGCCAATATACCTGGTCCAAAATCAATAATATCCATTCCATATTTTGCCAAAAATTTTGCTATAGTTCCTCCACCACCTTCATCAACCTTCCCAAGTTCAGCCATTTGCCATGGAATGTTTTTTCTATCCAACCTATCTCTTAAAAAAGCTATATATTCAGCAGATGCATCATTTGCCCCTACTTTTCCTCTATGTCCTGTAAATTTACAAAATACAGGACCATATCCCAGTTTTGAGGCATTTAATTTGTCGTGTAAATCTTGATAATCTGGGTCCAATGCCCCATGCACATCAGCTGAAATTGCCTTTGTATTAAAAAAAACCTCCCCCAAAGAACATCTGCCACCCCATTTGTCTATTATTTCCTGAATCACATATTCTACAAATCTAGATTTGGCACTTGAAGCACCTTCTGAGCCAATTTCTTCTTTATCCCAGAAAACAACAAATTGAGTATAATATGGATCTTCAACCTCTAAAAAGGCCTTGAAAGCACAAAAAACACAGATCCTGTCGTCTTGACCATACCCTCCCACCAATGATTTATCTATTCCAACGAATCTAGCTTGATGAGCAGGCACAAATTGAAGTTCAGAACTATACAAATCATCTTCAGTTATACCGTATTTTTCATACAGAAGAGTGAAAACATTATACTTAATTTTCTCCTCAATCTTATTTTCACTATTTTCTATATATGGAACACTCCCAATTATTGCATTCATCTTTTCTGCTTCAAAGGCCTCACTCAATTTTTTTTCATTTTGTTTATATGCAAGATGAGGAAGGAGATCTGGAATTGCAAATACTGGATCCTCTGGATCTTCTCCTATCTTTATATTAACCTTTTCCCCATTTTTCTTTACAACTACACCATGTATTGCAAGAGGTGTTGAAAACCATTGATGTTTCCTAATTCCCCCATAATAATGGGTTTTCACCATTGCAAGATATTCATTCTCAAAAATTGGATGTTGTTTTAAATCAAGCCTAGGTGAATCTAAGTGTGCCCCTATAATTTTGATCCCTTTAGATAAATCTTTTTTACCTCTTTTGGCAATCAAAATACATTTGTCTTTAAAAGATCTATAGAAGATATCTTCATTTATATCAGTTGAGATATTAATTTCTTTACATTTTGATTCAATCCATTTTACAGTCTCCCGTTCTGTCTTACAATTATTTAAAAAATCAATATATTGTTTGGCAAACTCATCAATCTTATGCAAATCATTTTTATATACTTCATAACAACTTTTTGGTTCATATAATATTTTGTCCATAAACAACTCCTGCTATTTTTCCATTATAATATCATATGCTTGTTTTAATACATCTGAAATAACAAAAAGATCATCTTTTAATAACGTTCTAACATCTATCATAAAATTATCTTCTTCTACTATACCAACTAAAGGAGGATCTGTTTCCAGTAATACTGATCTAAAATCATCCATACTCACACTAAACTTGGGGTTAACTACAACAAGGTATGTTGGTAAGTCAACTTCAGGACTCGCCCCTCCTCCAACACGTGAATTGCCTTTTTTTACTGAAAAATCATACCATTCATTGAGTTTGGTTTTTAGTCTTTTGACTAAAGACCTTGCTTTATTGAGTATTTTCTTTTCTGTGGCCAATATCATATTCAAGGTAGGGATCTTCTCTTTGGCAAGATCTGGATCTTTATAAAGCCTTAAAGTTGCCTCTAGGGCAGCCAATGTCATTTTGTCAATTCTAAGTGCTCTATTAATAGGATTTTTCTTTATTTTCTCAATAAACTCTTTTTTACCTATAATAATTCCAGCTTGTGGACCTCCAAGGAGTTTGTCGCCACTAAAAGTGACCACACTTGCCCCTTTGTGTATCCTATCCTGCACAGTGGGTTCATCAATTTTAAGATGTTCAGGGAATTTTATAAAATTGCCACTACCCAAATCTTCTATAACTGGAAGTCCATATCTGTTTCCTAGTTCCACAAGCTCTTCCAAGGATACCTCTTTGTGAAAACCAATAATCCTGTAATTTGAGGTGTGGGCCTTAAATAAGGCACCAGTGTTCTCTCCAATGGCACTTTCATAATCATATAAATGCGTTCTATTAGTTGTTCCAACCTCTTTTAAGATTGCACCACTGCTTGCCATGACATCTGGGATACGGAAAGAACCACCTATTTCAATGAGCTCTCCTCTGGAAACAATGACTTCTTTTCCTTTTGCCAAAGTATTTAAGGCTATCAAAACAGCACCTGCGTTGTTATTCACAACAAGTGCGCCTTCAGCACCAGTCAATTCTTTCAACAGATCTTCAACTAAAAAATATCTACTTCCCCTTTTGCCAGTGTCTAATGAAAACTCTAGATTACTGTAAAATTTACATCCCCTAACAACAGCATCAATTGCCTCTTCGCATAACAATGATCTTCCAAGGTTTGTATGCACAACTACACCTGTTCCATTTATTACCCTTCTAAATTTTGGTCTAAGTGCACGTTCTAGAAATCTTCTTACTGAAGTGTTATCTAGGTTTTTACACAAATCTTCTTCAGTGGTAATTGCGCCACTTTTGATCTTATCTCTAATGTGATCCAAAAAAATATTTACTTTTTCCTTTAAAAAAGGTCTTGGGATAAAAGAAAAATATTCTTCCACACTTTTTAATATCAGATCAACCGATGGAATTTTTTTAAATAATTCCCTATTCAAAGCTCTTGCCTCCAACTTTTAAAAAAATAAAAGGTATTGAACTGGAAAATTTTGTGTAACAAACTCTTGACCAAATGACAAACAGTTTATATATTCCTTTTCCGATGCGCCAGTAGCTCAGCAGGATAGAGCAACGGACTTCTAATCCGTAGGTCGGGGGTTCGAATCCTCCCTGGCGCGTAAAACAAGAAACAATAATTTAGGCCTGTTAGGAGAAAATCTTAACAGGCTTTTTTATGGCCAAAATCTATGGGTGCCCCCAAGACATCTTTACCTATGTTTTTTAAATGCTCCCCTTAAAACTCATACCACATTGTAATCTTGCACATAAAATAAGAAATTTTGAAATATGGAGACAAATACTAAAAAACATCTAAATGATAGTGGAATTAAAGTTCCATAATTAATTATTTCTAACCTCAATAAAGAGAGCCCTAGTCTCTTAGGGCCCTTTATTATTTAAAAATTTTTATTCATCATCACAGGACACATAAAAAGGTTTAGGATAATCAAATCTGTCTATTACTTCAGTTGGATCATAAGGATCTGTTTCATCATAAATTTCATCATAAAAATTAGTATTTGCATACCTCATTCTATATTTCCATCTAGCATCGGCAGGATCAGGTGGCAAATTGTCAATGCTTTTTTTGTAAATATATATTCCTAACCATACTATCG
>JAMOPG010000092.1 GCA_027064715.1 Desulfobacterales bacterium | reverse complement strand
AGCTAGTTTCATTCCACCACCAAACATAAGCCAGATTGAATATTCGACATTATTCATACCAAAAGGAACAGAGGCAAAAGCTACAAATGCTTGGTTTTTACCCTTCCAATATCCTGGCCAATCATGTCCTATTTCAGCTACACCATTCCTTACAGCATCAAATACTTGAAAGGCTGGAACTATTGATCCTGCAGGATAAACCTTAATTTTAAGCTGCCCATTTGATAGTTTCGACACTGTATCTGCAAAATGAAGAACCGCTTGATGCCAGGGAATGCCTGTTGGCCAGGTGGTCACCATCTTCCAATGATAGGTTTTGGCCCAAGCTGTACCACTCAAAAAAGTAACTAAAAAAATTACACTTAAAACTCTCATAAAATTTCTCATAAAACCCTCCTTTTTATTTAGTTTAAATGGCACGACCAAAATCATTTTATCCATTAGAAATGGATTATAAAAATTGGTAAGACTATCTATCAATAAAACCATTTTTTGTCAATATATTTTTTATATTCATTCTTATTTTTATACAGATTTTTACATAATATATGTTGACAAAAATCTTTATTTATTATATTGGTCATACCAATTTACTTGGGTGAGGGCAATATCATGGTTGAAAAATTTATTATGTATTCAAAGGCTGTTGGGAATAAAAATTTTTTGGTGAAAGAAGAGGATCTCCGCGAAAAAGGACTTGAAAAAAAGTATGACATCGCATACTTGCCTTCATTCTCTTTAGTTAAAATGTTAGATGTGGGTAAAAATGGGATTTCTTCTGCTATTGTAGAGGCAGATTATGGAATTGCCGAGACAGGTTCTGTAGTAATTAATTCTTTAGATTATCAGCTTAGAAAAGCAACATGTCTTGCTGACAAACTGGATATTGTGGTTTTTAGATCAAAGATTGTGGAGTCTTTAGAAAACATTGAGGAATTTTTGAGGGATCTTACAAAAAAGAATGCCTATATAGCCTTTATAACAGGAGCGAGCAGAACGGCTGATATCGAGAGAGTGCTCACAATAGGAGTTCATGGTCCATGCGAGACAAATATTTTTATTGTAGAAGATAGATAATTCCCCTTCCATTGAAATTGATGGTTTTTATTAAGATGTTATGCAAAGGAGTTTTTCATGGTTAGAGATAAAATAAAACAGGCAATTTCTAATGAAGTTTTATATAAAAATCTAAAATCCTTTGTTGAAAATTATAAAATTGCCAAAGAAAAGGCATATCAGGGGCACGATTTTGAAAATATCAGAAGACAGATAAATAAAATTAAAGATTATTCATATGATGAAATTGTCTCCCTGTATGAACAGTTTAAGGAGAATGCTGAAGCAAAGGGCTGTTATGTATATGCGGCAAAAGATAGTCATGATGCAAATAGCTATATTTTGAATGTATGTAAAAAACATGGCGCGGATTTGATTGTAAAATCAAAGTCAATGACATCGGAGGAGATAGGGCTAAATGAATTTTTAAAGCAAAATAATATAACTCCCGTTGAAACTGATCTTGGTGAATGGATCTTGCAGCTTGCAGAAGAGAAGCCTTCTCACATGGTTATGCCAGCAATACACAAAAGCAGACAGGAGGTTGCTAGATTATTTGAGAAGATAAAAGGGTGTAAAGTTGATGAAAATGATATTAAAAATATGGTAAAGATTGCCCGCCATACTTTGAGAGACTATTTTTTTAAGGCAAAAGTAGGAATAACAGGTGCAAATTTTGCTATAGCCGAGACTGGAACTATTGCAATTGTGACAAACGAGGGCAATGCAAGACTGACAACAACTATTCCAAATGTGCATATAGTAGTCTTAGGATATGAAAAATTGGTTAGAAGCTTTAGGGATGCTCTAAAGATATTAAGAGCCTTACCAAAAAGTGCAACAGGCCAAATAATTAGCACATATGTTTCCTGGATTTCTGGTACATATCCAGGTTCTGATAATAAAGAGGTTCATTTTGTATTTTTGGATAATGGCAGGCTTCCTATTTTAAAAAATCCTGCATTAAAAGAAGCCTTAAAGTGCATTAGATGTGGAAGTTGTGCAAATGTTTGTCCAGTTTATGAAATAGTCGGAGGACATGTTTTTGGTTCAACTTATGTTGGAGCAATTGGTATTATTTTAACGTGTTTTTATGAAGATGAAAAAATAGCAAATGAACTTTTAAAGATGTGTATTGGTTGTAAGACCTGTTCAGTAAATTGCCCTGCAGGTATAGATTTACAATCATTAATCTTTGATATTAATGCTGCGATTTCAGAAAAGTATCATGTGCCAACTTATAAAAAAATTGCTGCTTATAATGTATTACCTAATCCATATGTATTTTCTCAGGTTTCCAAAATTGGAAAATTTTTACAAAAGCCAATTGTAAAAAATAAAGAGATAGAGAAAATTCCCTTTGTATCTAAGGATTTAAATTTTAGAGTCCTTCCCGCTTTTGCTCACATATCTTTTACAAAAATATACAAAAGATATTATGATAAAAATAA
>JAMOPG010000091.1 GCA_027064715.1 Desulfobacterales bacterium | reverse complement strand
ACAAGCAAATAATCTCAGGACAAGCTTCCAAGTCTTTATAGGCAGGAACTGTAAGTCCTATAAAGAGTACAGCGGAGCCTCTGGACCTGAGATTATATAAATTTCTATTTAACCCCGAAGGGGGAGAGCATTTGTTTCCCCTTTCGGGGATTGATATGCTCTCCTCCTTTTAACTAAATAATTTAACTAAATAATAAGGAGGAGGTTATGAAAACCGTAGTAATTAACAAACAATTTGCTGTATGGCAGTTTAGATCTGCCACAGCTGCAAGGCAGTACATAAAAAAACAAAGTGATTATCATATTAAAGAGATAGAAGGAGATAAAATACGAGTTTACTGCTACCACTCTCCGTGTTGGGAGTGTAGCAATAAAAAGGATTGTAAGTATAGTATATGATAAACCCAACCCCGCCAGGGGGAGATGAAAAATCCCCTTGGTGGGGATGATACGTCTCCTCCTGGGTAAAAATTTAAAAAGGAGGAGACTATGGATAGTTTATACAGAAAAGCATCTGAAATGCCAGGATTTATGGAAAATTTCCAGAAATGGAGAGAGAAAAATTGTCCCCTGGTAATTTCAGGGGACGGAATGGGAAACTGTAATCAGTGTCCCTATCCCGTGTGTAAAGAAGAGTTTCTTATAAAATTTTTAAAAAAAAATAAAAAAAGAAATGTTGAAAAAAATGGAAATTATATAGGGTAAAAGAAAAACAGGTCCAGGTCCCCCAGGGGGAGAACGCATAGAAATTCTCCCCTCTGGGGGATTGCGTTCTCCTCCTTTGGGTTGTTTGTTTTTAAAATTTAAAGACCAAAGGAGTTTTTTATGAAAAATTCAAACATTTTTGAAAAATTTGCTGAAAAGTTTAGGGTAGATACAAATGAACTAATTAAAACTTTGAAAAATACTGTTTTTAAACTCAAATCTAATAAAGACGATGGCCCTAAAGAAGTAACTAATGAACAATTAGTGGCGTTACTCATAGTTGCGGATCAATATGGGCTCAACCCATTTACCCGGGAAATAGTTGCCTTTGTTGACAAACAGGGCGGCGTAGTTCCGGCAGTGACTGTGGATGGTTGGTGTAAGATTATAAATAACCAACCACAGTTTGATGGGGTGGAGTTTAGATTTTCTGATGAAATAGTAGAACTTGATGGTGCCCGCCCATGCCCTGCATGGTGCGAAGCAATAATTTATCGTAAAGACAGAAAACGTCCAACATGTATTCCAGAGTATTTAGATGAAGTTTATCGTCCACCCTTTATTGTAAAGAAGAGTGGAAAATCTTGGAAAGTAGATGGTCCGTGGCAGACTCATACAAAGAGAATGTTACGTCATAAGGCATTAATTCAGTGTGCCAGAATAGCCTTTGGCTTTTCTGGCATTTACGATGAAGATGAGGCTGCTCGGATTGTTGAAACCAGGGAAAAAGAGGTAGTAATTACTGAGGGGAATATTTCTCCAGAGCCAGCTTTACCTCAAAGTGGTGGGGTTATTATAGATATGGATAATGAACAAGAAAAAATTCCTGTTGCTTTGCTCAAACAAATTGAAATTCGGGCAAAGCAACAGGGAATTGAGGTACCAGAGTTCACATCGAAAGAAGAAGCTCAGTCTTTTTTGAATAATCTTTTGCAGAAGAGAGAGGAAGCTTCTAAACCTGTTTCTAATGTAAAGTCTGTTTCAGAATCTTCAGAACCCGAAACTGAAGAAGCTGTAAATGAAACTGAAGAATTAGAACTTTGGTAAAATTGGTAAAATTAATTTCCCCTTCAGGGGACGCAAAAATCCCCTGAAGGGGGATAATAGCGTCCTCTGAAGGAAAAAAACAAAAATAAGGAGGACGTTATGTTGAAAAAAATTTATATTGAAAATTTTGGCGGTGTAAAACTCGCTAATTTAGATATTACCAAAAAACTTGTGCTGTTTTTAGGTGAAAACGGTCAGGGCAAGACCTCGATTAAGAACGCCCTTGTCTGGGCAATCACGGGCTCTTTGCCTGGCCTTAAAAAGAAAGATGAAAATTCCCTGATTCATCAGGGAACTAAGAAAGCAACAGTCCGAGTCCAGGTGGACGATAAGTCTATCGAACGGACACGGACAAAAACTAAGGCAAGTGGAGATTTCCTCGTTAAGGAAAATTTTATCTCCATTTGCCAGTTATTATGGTCTTCTCCCTGGAAAGTTTTCAACTGGTTCCAGAGTAAGGAGGGCCAAAAATGGTTGGCTCAAAAGATAAATTCTAGATTAACCGTGGCTGAGGTGGAACAGTATATTGGCTCGACTTTACCTCCTTCCATCAAATCAGCTCTTTTAAAAGATGGACTTGAAGTTGCCTATAATGAGGCGGTTAATAAAAGAAAGGAAGCAAAAAGAGCTCTAGCAGAATTAGAAAAGGCCTCTCCTCCATCTTTGGAAGAGTTTAGTGAGGAGGAGTTATCAAAATTACAAGAGAAATTCAATTATTTAAAAAATCAAAAAAATAAATATGAAAGAATCTCTCTTTT
>JAMOPG010000090.1 GCA_027064715.1 Desulfobacterales bacterium | reverse complement strand
GAAAAGCAAATTTTGTCCTATATAACAAATGGAAAAATCAAAATAATTTTAGAATTCTCCCAAGTAGATTATATTTCCAGCGCAGGTTTAAGGAGCATTCTTATAATAACAAAAACATTGATGGGACAAGGTGGTAAATTAGTACTTTCATCCCTTAAAAAAGATGTAAAAGAAATATTTGAAATTTCAGGATTTACAAATTTTATTCCTATAACTGAATCTTTAGAAAAAGCAGAACAAAAGATTATTTAGAAGATGGAAAATAGGTGGAAATAAATATGTCTGTAAGAATTTTTCCCGCAACTCTTGAGTCTTTAGTGGATATCAAGGAGTATATTTTACAACAAATTGAAGATATGGAGGCTCCTGAAAATAAAAGGATGAAGATAAATTTAGCAGTTGAGGAACTGATTGTTAATATAGTAAATTATTCGAATATGAAGAAGCCAGAAATAGCCATAGAAGTAGAAAAAGAATTTTGTAAGCTAATTATTAAAATAATTGATCATGGAAAACCTTTTAATCCTTTGGAAGTAGAAGAGCCTGATCTTTCTTTAAGTCCAGAGGAAAGAAAAATAGGTGGTCTGGGGATTTTTTTGGTTAAGCAAGTTGTAGATGAAATTTATTATAAAAGAGAAGAAAATAAAAATTGTGTAATACTTGTTTTTAATCTTACTTCTCCATCTTCTACTGGTTCTAATTAAGAATAGAATAACTTAGTTTTGTTTATGTTTTCTGTTTTTGTTCGACTTTTTTACTGATCTAATATCTTCTTAATTACAATTGTTTTATAAACCTCTGAACGATGTCATGCTTCATTAGGTACTTAATGTATCCCTCCACTTGGTCGAATAAATCCTCCGGTGGATTTTCTTTAGATTTTTCATAATTTTCAAGAAGAGATTTTCTTGTCTCAGAAGAGAGATTGAGTTCTTTCTCAGAACCTGGCTTAATAAAAGTATCTACTATTTCTTTTGCTATTTTGGCTCTTTCTTTAGAGGAAGCTGATTTATATTCCTGGAGTGCTAGCCAAAATTTTGGATTTTCATCAGAATAGTCTTTTTCAGTAAACTCAATAAATTTTGTCCGGCCCACAGGTGATTTCAGAATTGAAACCGGATCCTCGGGATCGTATACGCTTTCAAAGCCAAGGTCTTGGAGAGTTTTACATATATTTTTAGGTAGTTGTTTCACATTGTTAATAGTTAGATGTAATTCTCTAGCTGATTCAATATCCTCTCTGGAAAATCCGAGATTTTCACCAACTACGTTTTGAAGTGCCTTAAATAGGTCTTCTAGTGATCTAGCTAAGTCTCCATCATTTGCATTGCTGGAGGCAATGGTGTCGTGAATAGCATAAAGGTATTCTAGTACTTCGATGTTTTCCCGTGAGGTTAAAGTATTATAGATTTTGTTCAAGGTTGCATTGTCAAATCCACCTGTTTTGATTGCAATTTCAAACATATTTGAATTGAATAAGGTTATCTCATCTGCTCCAGCCTCCTTGCCTTGAGCATGTAGTTTATTGAGGTATTTATCTGTAAGAGAAGTTGTTTCTCTTAAAAGTTTTCCCAAATTAGCAAGGAGATTTTGTGGAGTAGGGTTATCAGACACTGATTTAATAAATGTTACTGCATTATCTTTCGATTGCCAAACTAGATCAAGATATTCTGAGCTTTTTACTCCTTCATTTTTTATTATGATGTCAGTTAATACATTGTTTTCCTTTTTGTTTTTGGCTAACTGATTGATTTTTTCCAGCAACTTTACCTTTGTATCCAAGAAATTTCTAATCTCTTTTGTAGCGATCTCTTTTGCCTCTTTAATGGAGACAGGTTTTTTATCGTTCATACTCGCCCAATTTATTTTCTGTCTGATGGTTAGTTTAAGTCGATTTGTGGCCATGTTATCGAGGGAAAAATTCACTCCAAATTCATCCTGTACCTCAGCAAAAACCGAACCAAAACAATTAGGTTCCCCATGGATATCAGCTTCTGAAAACATGAATTTAAGATGTTCTTTCATTCCTCTGATTAAGGCTTTATGTTTTTCCCCTGCCTCAATTATTGATTTTATTTGCCTGGAAGTGAGGGGCTTTCCTCTTTGGGGATTTAATCTGTTTTCAATCATATTACCAAAAGAATCGCCGTATTTTTCCTTAAGAGCATTTACAAAAGCATACATAACCTTTTGATTATCCTCTCTAAAGGTTCCTATATTTGCCTTCCACTTAAGCCACGAAACAACTCTTCCCAGAAATTTATTGCCAGAACTTTTCAATTTGCCTTTCTCATCTATTTTAACTGCATATCCCTGGGTGGAGGCAATTTTGAATGCATTGATATTTAATGGGGACATAATTATTTCTCCATATTTTTTATTTATTTTTTTCGTTAGACTTTAATACCTCTAGTAATTTCACTTGTATCCTGTAAGGGTGGTGTATCTCCCAAATCAAATTTATCTATTTTTTTTGACCAGAGTTCTACTGTATTCACGAAGTTTTCTACAATG
>JAMOPG010000089.1 GCA_027064715.1 Desulfobacterales bacterium | reverse complement strand
GGAATTGGTCACAGACTTGAGATGAACTTGCCAGTTAAGCACATTGAACATCTTGAGACCTCAGGAAAAATTGAAGGCTCAGAGGAAAAGTTTATATCCAAGTATTTGAGAGTTATTAGTGGGATTTCTATTATTTTTGGCATCTTTGGGAGCATTATGGCCTGGATAGGTTACAAAAAAATAAAAAAAAGAGAATTCAGCTAAAGGATTGAAATAGGCAAGGACAATAAACAAGGAGGAGGGATTTAATGAAGAGTTGGAAATTGATTATATTTTTAATGATAACCTTATTAGTTTTTATTTCCTCTCCTGGTTTAAGTGGAGAGGAAAAACAAGGGCAAAGGCAGAGGGAAGATATGATGGCAATAAAAATGAATGAAGTGGTGGTCTCTGCCACCCGGTCGAAGATCTCGGTATTTGATGCACCTCAAAGTGTAACAGTTATCTCTAGAGAGGAGATCATGGCCTCTCCCTTTGACCGTTGGGAAGATATTGTTCGTAGTGTTGTAGGTATGTATAATTATAGGCATTATGCAGTTCAAACACATGGTATTGCAAGCCCATTAAAGATGCGGTGTCAAAAAACACATAAAAGTTTCACTGTTAGATCGCCTGAATTTTTTCCAATAAAACTTTTGTGTCATAAGATTCAAACAACCAAAAAATGTTAGACTTTCTCGCTTGCAAGGAGTGGGAATCTTGTACCGGCTACTTTTTTTTAAACCAACCTTGAACCCAAGTAAGGCTCTGTAGAAAAATGGGATTCATCAAAGGCATATACCTCACACTCTTTTCTTTTAAACCGTCCTTTAATTCCCTTAACTAGCTTGCGAATAGCTGCACCTTTCTCTTTTTTAGAGGGTGCTGTCCATGATACTATTTTAGCTGGGCCTTTGTATGTATATCCCATCTCTTTTAATGCCCGTAAAACTGTATCTTTACTAACCTCTTTATTTATATCTCTTCTTGCAGCATAAGTTATTAATAAAACAGTCCATTTTCCTGAAAGCCATGCTTTATAGGGGAATCTGAAATTATGATTTCAATATATTCCATTATTTTTTCCTTTTTTCTTTTGGCCTGCCTGGCGAAAATTTCCGATTAAATCCTTTGATGCCATAAGCTATATAACACTTAATCCAATCTCTAACAGTGTAAGGTTGACGCTTATGCAGCTTAGCTATCTGAGGTGCAGATTTCCCCTCAGCATTTAAAAGGACCATCAGGGCCTTTTCGGAATCTTTCGGAATCTTTTCACGATGCCTGACGACGAAAATTTTCTAGTTCCTTTCGGTGATTATCTGATAATTGCACCCTGATCATATCTTCCTTCAAAAAATTTTTGATCAGAATATCCTATTTTAAAATATTATTCAAGATTTATTACACATATTTACGCACTTCTACTTAATAACTAAGCCCAAGGATCATAAATTGATGATGAAATGGGTATCAGAACAAAAGAGAATAGGGAGAGAAGTGGTATTTTATATGAAATTTTATTAAATTTTTAATAGAGGGTAGTTTTTTGAATCTGAAAGAAGAGATAAAACATCTAAAATGACTAATTTGTCCCTCACCGAGAATTGCTGTAAAACAAGATACTTTATTGACTCTAATGCTCTTAAAGGATATAAAAAGTTTCTTAAAAAAGAATAAGTTATTAGGGGGAGAATAGAAAAATGATTAGCGTCCTCTGCTTTATTAAGAATTCCCATGAGTTAATGCTCATTAAAAAAGCCCTTGAAAGAGAAGAAGATGAATTTTTTGTGATTGAGGCCTCTGACTTTAAAGCTTTTAAAAGTGCCCTTTCTAAGAAAAACTTTGACGTGGTACTCTTTGATTTAAAGACCTTAGGTGTTGATAATCTTAT
Source organism: Desulfobacterales bacterium (assembly GCA_027064715.1). Classification (GTDB taxonomy): domain Bacteria; phylum Desulfobacterota; class Desulfovibrionia; order Desulfovibrionales; family Desulfothermaceae; genus Desulfothermus. Next base: position 646 of record JAMOPG010000089.1, on the reverse strand, counting down.
AGCTATTCGGAATTTTAAAGACCAAAATCCTTTCATACCTGTAATAGTGCTTATAGATCCAGGTTTAGAGAAAATAGCAATAAAAGCACATAAGCACGGAGCAGATGATTATCTAATCAAAGATAGCACCTATTTCCCGTGGTTGCCACATATGATTCGCTTTTGCATTGGTGCCTTTAAAACAAGCCATGAGTTAAATGAAATTAAACAACTCCTTCTTAAATCTCAAGTAATCGGCAAAATAGGTAGTTGTATGTATAACCCTTTAAAAAATCGTATGATATGGTCAGAACCAACATACAAAATATTTGGTGTAGATCCAAATAATTTTAAACCTTCCTACGAGAAATTCATGGAATTGATTCACCCCAATGATCGTGAAGTTATTGACACTCTTTGTTCTCACTCACTTGAACAAAGGCAAAGCAAATTTGAAACTGAATTTCGCATCCTTCGACAAGATACAGGAGAAATACGGGTTGTTAAAATGGTATGTGAGTATCAAAAAGACAATACTGGCCGTATTATAAAATCCATGGGAATAATTCAAGATATTACGGAGATTAAAATTACTGAAGAAACACTTAAGGAAAATTTGGAGAAATTTCGGGCGATATTTGAATATAGTCCTGATGTGATATTTATC
>JAMOPG010000088.1 GCA_027064715.1 Desulfobacterales bacterium | reverse complement strand
GATATCCATTTCAATGTTACAGCGTTATCTGAGAATTGGTTTTAACAAGGCGGCAAGATTTATAGAGATGATGGAAAAGGAGGGAATAATAGGACCTCAGGAAGGCAGTAAGCCGAGGATGGTAATAAAAAAATAAATTTTTATGGAGTGTAGGGGTTATGGAAAGAAATATGGTTAATATGCATGAAACAGCAGAAATAATTTTAGAAAAGGCCCATGAGTTATTTGTAGAAAAAGGTTATGAACGTTCCTCAATGAGAGAGATAGCCCAAAGGGTTGGAATTAGCAAAGCAGCGTTGTACCATCACTTTAAAAATAAAGAAGAAATTTTATTTACTTTATGTGTTAGAGCCGGAGAGATATTAAATGAAGATATGAGACTGGCCATTCTAAAAAGTGAAACTCAATATACCAATGTTAGAGATCAACTGATAAATATCTTGTATGAATACACAACTGGATATTTGAGACATAAAAATTTTAATAAAATTTTGTTTTTTGAAATTGAATCCCTTCCACCAGAAAAAAGAGAGATAATAATCAATTATGAAAGGACCAATGTTGCCCAGTTTAAGAATTACCTTAGAAGATTAATGGATCAGGGAAAAATAAAAGAGACAAATATTACTGTGCTCACCTTTTGTTTTTTTGCTACAGTCCAGTGGCTATATTTTTGGTATAAAAAAGATGGACCTCTGAGTGTGCGGAAAGTCATTGAATACATAGTGGATTATTTTTTGTATGGAATTTTAAAAGAGGAGTGCTTATATGAAAAAAGATATTAAGATCTTATTACACGCTCAAGATATGCCAACTAGCTGGTATAATATCTTGCCAGATTTACCAACTCCAATCTCTCCCCCACTTCACCCAGCTACAAAGGAGACGGTGACGCCAGAGGATTTAAAGGAAATTTTTCCAATGGGTCTTATTTTGCAAGAGATGAGTGCAGACAAAGAGATAAAAATTCCCGAAGAAGTTCTGGAAAAATACATTTTATGGCGCCCAACACCGCTTCGTAGGGCGAGAAATTTAGAGAAATTTTTAGACACTCCTGCTAAAATCTATTTCAAAGATGAGTCAGTTTCTCCTCCTGGTTCTCATAAGCCAAATACGGCAATTCCCCAGGCCTATTATAATAAACTGGAAAATACAAAAAAGATCTGTACTGAGACAGGGGCTGGACAATGGGGAAGTGCTCTATCTTTTGCCTGTGCTCAATTTGGAATAGAATGCGAAGTCTTTATGGTTAGGGTAAGCTACGACCAAAAGCCTTATAGAAAAATCATGATGCAAACATGGGGAGCCCATTGTGTGCCCAGTCCAAGTAATTTGACTAGAATAGGGAGAGAGATTTTAGAGCAAAATCCAGATTCACCTGGCAGCCTTGGTATAGCTATTAGTGAAGCAATAGAGAGAGCTGTTTGTGAGAAAGATGCTAAATATGCACTTGGGAGCGTGTTAAATCACGTACTGCTTCACCAGACAATAATAGGCCTTGAAGCCAAAAAGCAAATGGAGCTAATTGGAGAAAAACCTGATGTTATAATTGGATGTGCTGGCGGGGGAAGTAATTTTGCTGGACTAGCCCTTCCTTTTATAAGGGACAAAATCTATGGAGACAAAATAGATATATATGCAGTGGAGCCTGTATCCTGTCCAACTATGACCAAGGGCAAATATATGTATGATTTTGGAGATGTAGCCAAAACCACACCGCTTTTGCCAATGCATACTCTTGGACATTCTTTTATACCTCCTCCTGTCCATGCAGGAGGCCTTCGTTATCACGGCATGGCACCAATAGTAAGTAAATTAATACAAGAAAAATTAATAACTCCAGTATCAATTCCTCAGCTAGAAACATTTAATGCTGGAATTAATTGGGCGAGGTGTGAGGGATTTATTCCTGCACCTGAAACCACTCACGCCATATGTTTTGTTATAGAAGAGGCAAAAAAAGCCAAAGAAGAAGGTAAACAAAAGACTATAATATTTTCCTATAGTGGACACGGGCTGGTTGATATGGCAGCATATGAGGCCTACCTATCAGGTAAACTTTTTAACTATTCCCTTTCTGATGAGGACATAGAAAAGGCCCTGGAAGAGTTAAAAGATTTGCCAAAACCCTAATGTTTTGAGATGAAGGGAATATTAGACAAGATAGTAAAAAGGTGTCCTAAGCTTGGACACGAGGTAAATGTGAAATATTGTTTAGTAGAGGAAGATAATCTTCCCTGTGAACGTCTTATGAGTTGTTGGGGAGATTCTCCTTCGCTTGTTAGGTTATTTAACAAAATTTTGGGAGAAAAGTTACTTAATAAGCCAAAATTTACTCCCAGTGATAAGCTTGTTCAACTGGCCCTCAAGGTAAAAAATATAAAAAAATATGGTGGAGGTGGAAATATGTTCTCAGTAACTGAGATCCATAATTTTTTTAATGAACTCTATGAAGGTAAAGTAAGATCTATATCATTAGGTGAATTTGGAAAGCAAGAAGGGGAGGTATTAAAAGACTTTGGTT
>JAMOPG010000087.1 GCA_027064715.1 Desulfobacterales bacterium | reverse complement strand
ATATTTAACCCACAACCCATTTATTGCTTCACACAGCTTTTTCCAAAAATACTCACCATCCTGTTCTGCCCACCCAGGTTTTTTTGAATAATATGATTGGATTGGAACCTGTGACTTAACAACTAAATTGCCTTTAAAATCAAATAAAATTGCCTTTACACTCTGGGTACCATTGTCAATTGCTAAGATATATTTTCCCACCACTACCCCCTATTTATCCTTTGGTAGATAGTAATATTTTTCCCATATCTTAATATACCTTGCTTTTTCCTCTTCCCACTTTTTATGATCCCACCCAAGCTCCTCTTTTACTACTGGTTCAATCATAGGTAATATATCTCTTCCCCCCTCTCTCATAACAAGGCCAATCCTTGTTCTCCTAATCATTAAATCATCTAAGTGAATCACTACCTCATGCCTGACGCTCCATCTTAACTCACCTAGAATTCGACCATTATATAAAACTTTTTTTTCATCTTCTCTAAGTTCCTTGAAAAAGTTTGGGCTATCAATCCCATATCTTGCAAGGAGGTGTAAAACAACTCCCTCATCTAAATCCTCTTCAGGATACCACGGAAAAGTAGTAAAGATCCTTTTTGGATTATAATTTATAGGCGGATCGGGAAGGTATTTTTTTGCATGTTCAACAGTATCAATGGCTATTTTTCTAAATGTAGTAAGTTTTCCTCCAACTACTAAAATTAGACCATTTTGTTCGATAATTGTATGCTTTCTAGGCTCCTTTGAAGGCAATTTTTTACCTGCTGACACAATTGGTCTTACCCCTGAATAGGATGATATAACATCTTTTTCTCTTAAATTTAAAGAGGGAAACATAAAATTAACCCATTCAATTAAATAATCAAACTCTGCACTATCTATTTTAGGATGATTTAATAAATCTTCTTTATGATCTATATCAGTTGTTCCTATAACTGTAACTCCTTCCCATGGAAATGCAAAAAGTGGCCTTCCATCCCTTGGATGAAAGCCTGTAACACAAAAAGGAACAGGAAATTTTTCTCTTGACATTATAATATGAGATCCTCTTAAAGGCCTTAAGCTTAAGTTTACATTAGCTATATCTGTAATTTTTTTACTCCATGCACCTGTTGCACACACAATAACTTTTGAATAAACCTCAAATTCTCTTCCATTTATTTTATCCTTTAATACCAATCCAACAATTTTATTTTTTTTATCTTTTAAAAAATAAATTGCTTCTAAATAATTTATAGCTATTCCACCTTGAGATAAACCTTCTCTAAGTACTGACAATACCAATCTACTGTCATCAGTCACTGAGTCTTCAAATTTTACACCCCCAATTAAATCTTGTTGTCTTAAATTAGGTATATCTTTTAATATAGACTTAACATCCAATTTTTTTGTTTTAAAATTTATTTTTTTATTATGCCAATTGGCTATAATGGAAAAAAGGTCATATATCTTAAGGAATAAAGGAATTACATATTTAATAAGCCTTTTATCTTTGTATATTGGCATTACATATATAAGCGGATCAACCAAATATCTGGCCTGTGACAAAATAAGTTCCCGTTCTTTAACAGATTCAAAGGTAAGTGAAATATCACCTTCTTTTAAATATCTAAGTCCCCCATGCACCATTTTAGAAGAAGCACTTGATGTTCCAGAGGCAAAATCATTTTTTTCAACAAGAAGACATTTGTATCCCAACCTAGTTGCTTCTTTAAAGACACCTGCACCTGTGATTCCACCACCAATTACAATAATGTCAAAGTCACTATTTAGATACTCCAATTGATCTTCTCGTTTATACCCATACCACATATCATAATCTCCATCTGTTATACCAACTTTCCAGGATTCATAATGCCCTTTGGATCAAAACTCTTAATTATGTCTTTTAAGACAGCTATTCCTATTTTCCCTTTTTCATGCTCAAGGTATTCTTTGTGATCTATTCCTACTCCATGATGATGGCTAATGGTACCCCTGTTCCTTATAATAGCTTCACTGGCTGCTTTTTTCAGTTTCTTCCATCTACTTAAGGTAGTATCATAATCCTTCGCAATTCTATATATATATGTGGTGTAAATTGAAGGACCAGTTACATAAAAATGAGATAGGTGAGAAAATACATACACATTTTCCCCTTCAGATTTTAAGGCCTCTTCCAAAGAACGCTCTATATCATTCATTGTGGACGTCACCCTATTCCAGGGCACTGAAGTTTCTAAGGTATCCACAGCGTATCCTATATCCCATAGGGAATTCCTAAGATATGGTGCTTTAAATCTGTTCTTTTGCCACGCCTTGCCGATCAGGGTATAAGTGGAAACTCCTTTAAATTTCCTTTTAATTAGAGAAGCAACTTCTCTTCTAGTCCTATTTACAAACTTGCCTGATCCAGAATAACCAACTACCATAAGACAACCGTTTTCTCCTATTTTTCTTAGATTCAAATATTTTTTAAGGGCAGAAACCAAAACATGGCCACCTGCTAGTGTTAGATGTGCTAAAGTCTCCTTTGGATTTGAAAGCCTGAGAAGAGAT
>JAMOPG010000086.1 GCA_027064715.1 Desulfobacterales bacterium | reverse complement strand
CACTTACTATCTCTATGCCAAGGGACTTCAAATATGTATAAAACACACTGACATAATCTCCCTTATATTCATAAAGTTTTATCTCTGTGAAATTGTTATAAGGAATTTATGTAAATAGTGTATTTCCTCTTCTAATTCCATTTGTCAAAAATATAAAGCCCTTCAAACAACTTTTTATTCCCAGAAAAGGCCTCTTTTATGGTGTCCAAAAACAGAGGTTTCCCAAATTTTCTAGGACAGTTTAAGAAAAAATATTTTCCTTGAGTTAGCTTTTCATTAAAATATGTTTTTGCAACTGCATGATTCAAGATAGTGAATTCATCCTTGTTGAAAACAATATAGTAAAAGGTAGATTCAGACCCCCCTTAGGGAGTCTGAACCTTTTTAAAAATGATTTATATGACTTATATTATATATCGTATTAGTCCTTGCATAAAAAATGCTCTATTATTCCTCTTCCTCATTTATTCCATTTTCTTCTTCCTCTATTTCTTTTTGCATTTTAACAAGTTCTTCAAATCTAATATCAACACCTAACACTCCTATTATGTCTTCATTTTCATTAAATATTGGATGGGATACAGTTAAACATAACTTACCCGTATATATTGAACGGTAAAAGTCCGTTATATGCATCTTGCCTGTGGCAATAGGAATCTGGAACCATTCTCTGTCAGATTGGTCAAGACCCTCTGAAAGCTGTGTGAATCTGGATCTATCTTCAGGATGAGTAATTATCCATGTGAGGAGTCTTCCTTTATCATCTGTTACATAGGCAAATTGTATAAATGGATAATTGGTAAGTAGTGTGGATAGCTTCTCATGAATTAATTTTTTATCACGGGTATGTATTTCATTTGCGACTTTTTTGATAATCTTGGCAGCAACCCTATGGGCTGTTTGTTTGAGATAATCAAATTCAGACTTAAAGTATTCTGGGAAGTATCTTTTTGTTAAAGACAACATCTCTTCATGGGATATAGATGTTGTTCTTCCCTTTTCATACATTTCTAATATTTTATTATAAATTTTGCCTACTGCTGGATGATTTTTACTGATCTTTTTATCCCCTTCTAGTTTTAAGGCGTGATTGATCCAATATGCAATTCCTGCTCTACCAGATTTGTCAGTGATAATAATTCCTACATCCCTTCCAAGGATGTGTTTAGTATCAAAGATATTGTAAATCTCCTCGTTTTTAGCAAGGCCGTCCACGTGTATTCCAGCACTTGTGGCATTAAAGTCTCTTCCCACAAATGGGTAATTGGGTGGGATTTGATATTTTAATTCTTTTTCAAAGTATTCTGCGATTTCGTTTATAACCAGGGTGTTAGCAGCGTCATCGTCACCTGTAATGGAGATATATTCTATAACAAGGGCCTCCACAGGGGTATTTCCTGTCCTTTCTCCAAACCCAAGTAGGGTTCCATTTACAGCAGAGCAACCATAGAGCCATGCAGTTGCTGCATTAATCAATGCCTTATGAAAGTCATTGTGTCCATGCCACTCAAGCCATTTTCCAGGAACTTCTGCCTCATCAGTAAAGGCCCTTATTATTTTCCCCACATTTCTTGGTAGTGCTGATCCTGGATAAGGAACCCCATATCCCATGGTGTCACAAAGTCTAATCTTTACAGGCAATCCGCTTTCCCTGGATAATTCCATTAGTTTTTGGGCAAATGGGATGCAAAAACCATAGATATCAGCTCTAGTTATATCTTCAAAATGGCACCTTGGAATAATTCCTAACTCAAGTGCCCTCTCAATGACATCGAGATAATCTTGCATGGCCTTTTTTCTATCCTTGCCTAATTTCAGATAAATGTGATAATCTGATACTGATGTCAGCATTCCTGTTTCTTTAAGTCCCATTTGTCTAACCAGTTTTAAATCATCTTTATTGCATCTAATCCATCCAGTGATTTGTGGATACCTGTATCCTTTTGATAGACACTCCTCTATCGCTTTTTTGTCTTTTTCTGAATATAAAAAGAACTCTGTTTGTCTAATTAATCCACTTCTTCCTCCAAGTTCGTGCAAGAAATCGAAAATTTTGCTAATTTGTTTGACAGTATAAGGAGGTCTTGCCTGCTGACCATCTCTAAAAGTTGTATCTGTAATCACCATTGGTTCTGCTGGTCTGGGAAGCACAAAGATATCATCAAAGGCTATTCTACTGATCTTTTTGTATGGATATAACTCTCTTAGTAAGTTTGGTTTTTCAGGATTTACAAGTTCTAGTCTTGAACCCAACGACTTTAAATGCAAAAAAGATATACTCATATTTTCCCCTCTTAAAATTTATTCTTCAGTTTTGTTGGCCAAAAAAATAAGTATTAATATAATACACACAACAAAGGGGATCATTCACATGATCCCCTTTCTATCTACGTACTCAGCGATAGGATTAAAAGATATTTAGTAGTCCCAACCTAATTGAATTCTGATATCTAGAGGAACATTGGCATCTTGAGGAGGAAGATAAGGTCTTGGTGCGCCAGCAGACCTACGGCTTTCTTTTAGTTCCTCAAGAGTGAATTCCCTTGGAATTTGAAATACTTGATTGGGATAAATCAAGTCAGGGTCTTTAATTTTGTCCCTGTTTGCCTTGTAAATTAAAGGCCACATAAAAGGATCGTTATAGATCTCTTTGTATTCAGCTATCCACCAAAGGCATTCACCTTTCACAACTGTGTGTGATGTAGGAAGTTTTGCATAATTTTGTTTAAAGATCTCTTCTGGAGTGGGTTTTGGTTCCTCAATCTTTGTTTCTACAGGTTTTTGAATGGGCTGTTCAACTTTCTTCTCAGGCTTAGGTTGAGGAGCGGGCTGGGGAACAGTTTTTTTCTTAAATAGTGCACACCCAGAAAAGGCTAAGATTAAGCACATAAAAACTACAATTCCTAAAAGCCACCTTTTTTCCCAAATCATAGTATAACCTCCTTAAAATTTTTAATATTTTTCAATTAACTCTTATTTCTTCTCTTTTATATTAATTTCCTTTTAAAATCAAACCTTTTTTGCTCTTTAAAATTGAAAAAGGAAAGTTGACTTTATGATAGGCCTGTGTTAGTAAACCTTTCACTTTTGTGAATAAAGGAACAATATATTATGTTCTTTAAAAATTGGAACGATGAATATGTAACTAGCTTATTAAAAGCAAGTCTTGTTGGTATTCATTTAGTGACTGCTACTTTTGTTGGTTTGGCGATTGGTTATTTTTTGGATAAATGGCTGAAGACAAAACCCGTCTTTACTATCATATTTTTGTTATTTGGGATAGCAGCTGGATACAAAAATATGTATATGGAGATAAAGGGGATTTATAATAAAAAAAATAATGAGAATAATAGTGAAAATGTTAAAAATGAAAATGATAAAAAATAAAGATTTTCAGATAAATGAGTTGAGATCTGTTGTTAGATGGGTGGTGAAGGCAGAGGTTTTTCTTGGAATAATTGGGTGTATATATTTTGGTTTTAAAGGATGGATGTATCTGCTTTCATATGTTGTTGGATGTATGTTGGTTTTGTTGAATTTTTTGTTTTTGGCCCGGATACTTCCTCCATTGATTAGGAGTAGGGAGGTAAAGGCCTCTATTACCTTACTTCTTTTTAATTTTTATGCTAGGTTGGTATTTACAGGCCTGGTCTTGCTAATTGTTATAGTTTTTTTGGATTTTCCAATTTTTCCATTACTATTAGGTTTGTCAACAATTGTGTTGGGTATAATTTCGTGTATTGTTAAATTCATATACACCAATAATCATAAGGAGGCTTGTGGTTATGTTAGAAGTAGCACCACACGTATTGCTTCTTGAAAAATTAATGGATGTGTTAGGACTGGTAGATGAGCATGGCCATAGTTTAGTGCCCCAACATATCCTCTATACGTGGCTAGTGATGTTAATGTTGATTGTATTAGGATGGGTTGGCACAAGAAAATTGGAGATGATCCCTAAGGGATTGCAAAATTTTTGGGAAATAATAATTGGTGGGTTGGAAGATTTTGTATATGCCAATATGGGACCTGTGGGGGCGAGAGTCTTTCCACTTCTGATGACCCTTTTTATTTTTATCTTATTTTGTAATTTTATAGGTCTTTTTCCAGGTTGCAATGCGCCAACAGCAAATTTGAATACCAATGCAGCACTGGCAATTGCGGTGTTTGTGTGGTATAATGTCTTAGGTGTGAAGGAACATGGAATAAAATATATTAAACATTTTACTGGTCCAATAGCTTGGCTCATTCCTTTGATGTTACCCATGGAGATTTTAAGTCACCTTGCAAGGCCACTTTCACTCACTGTTCGTCTTTTCGGAAATATTTTTGGTGAAGAACTTGTTCTCCTGTTATTCTTTATGTTGCTGCCTGTGATAGCTACTTTACCAATTTATTTCTTATATAGTCTTGCTGATACTATTCAAGCTTTTATATTCTTTATGCTTTCAATGATTTATTTTAAGATGACCTTTGAAGAGGCCCATTAATTTAAGGGGGAAATGGTCTTTGTTGGCCTGAATTTAATAAATCTTGTAAGGAGGATTTGGTATGCGTAAGGTTTTGTTCGTTCTTTTAACTGTACTATCTGTAGTTTGTTCTGCAGGTGCTGCATTAGCGGCAGAAAAGATTACAGTAGCTCCTAACGTAATTTCAATGATCGCAATTGGAACTGCAATCGGTATGGGTATTGCGGCATTCGGTTGCGGAATTGGAATGGGATTTGGTTTGAGGGGCGCTTGTGAAGGTACAGCAAGAAATCCTGATGCCAGTGGTAAGATCACAGTAACAATGCTCATCGGTCTTGCTATGATTGAATCTCTTGCTATTTATACCTTGGTTATAGATCTTATTATTTTATTTGCTAACCCTTATCTTAAATAAGAGTTAAGATTTAAAAGAAAAGAGGGGGGATAATTCCCCCTTTTTTTTTCTTTGGTTTGTGAATTTTTTCTCAATGTGAGAAGAATGGCTGATAAAAGATGAAAAGAGATAAGATCCCAAAGGTCACCATACGGCGAATGGCGGTCTACCTTCAAGTATTAGAGGAATTGGAGGCAGAAGGAGAGGAGATAATCTCATCCTCAAAATTGGCCCAGCTATGTGGGGTAAATCCTTCTCAAATTAGAAAAGATTTGGCATATTTTGGGGAGTTTGGAGTACGCGGAGTTGGATATTATGTGACAGATTTAAAAGAGTCTATTAAACATTTTCTCGGGTTAGATAAAACCTGGAACTGTGCTATAGTAGGTATTGGAAACCTGGGTCGTGCGCTTATAAATCACCGAGCTATAAAGGATAAAGGCTATAGGATTGTAGGTGCCTTTGACTGGGATCCTTTTAAGATTGGCGAAAAAGTAGGTGATCTGGAAATTATATGTACCCGTAGATTAAAGGAAAAGGCCAAGGAATTAAATATTCAAATTGGGATAATAACTACTCCTCCCAATAGGGCACAAAGGGCTGCAAACCATATTGTGGAAGCAGGTATTAAGGCAATATTGAATTTTTCTCCTACACGAATTTCTGTGCCTGATGATGTCATAGTTGATTATGTTGAGTTTTCTAGATATTTAATTTATCTTTCCTTTAAACTTATCCATGGATAAATCCTCATTGACCATTTGTTTTTTCCTTGATAGCACTGCCTTTCAGTGGAGAGGTTTTTATTGTATAATTTGGGGAAATATTTTTATGTATAATGGGAAAAATAAAATTGAGATTCTACATAGCCTTTTTCATGGAAAGTAAAAATGGATAAAAACACAGATTTTAAAAGTGGAAAAAAAGTTTTCATAATCATAGCTATTTTCCTATTTTTTTGTCTAATAATCTGGCATGTTCCTCCATTTAATCACTACACTAATCCCCGTAAATTAAAAGAGTTTTTTGATACTTTAAATAATATTCCCCATATCGATCTTTTTGTTTTACTTTCATTTGTTATTGCAGGATGTACCATGTTTCCGATAAATGTTTTAACTACTGCAATAACTCTATTTTTAGGATTTAAAAAGGGTATTATATTGTCTATTTTAGGTTGTATTTTAAGTGCAGCAATAACTTTTTATTTGGTTCGTCTAATTGGGAACAGAGCAAAAGATTTCTTGCGTACAAAGGAAAAGATAAAGAGATTTAATAAACTTATATCCAATGATGGTATAACATCAATTATTATTCTTAGGATGATACCTATTGGATATACCTTGGTTAGTGTAGCTGCTGCTTTATCTGATATAAAGTTTACAAAGTATATCATTGGTACAATATTGGGAGTTTTGCCAGATCTTTTACTATGTATATTAATAGCAGGTAGTATTCATAATATAATTTTGACCAATGAAAAAAAATATATAATTTTACTTATCATTGTTGTAATATGTTTTTTTATATTATGGTATTATTTAGCGAAAAAATTTGTTAATAAATTTAATGAACTGGAGGAAAATTAGTATGCCTGAATTAAAAAAATCTATAGGATGGAAATATATACAAGATACAAAGTTTGATAGGCAAAAATTGCATAAGATTAGAAGACTAAATATTAAACCAGTAGCTCTTTATAAGATATACAAAGATGTCCAATTTATAAAATTTTCTAATATAATAGAAATAAAAAATAATCTTTCCACTACAATAAAGAATAGAAAATCTCATAGAGATTATAAAAAAGAATCAGTTACTTTTGAGGAATTGGGAACTATTTTATGGCATTCATATGGGATTAGAGAAAATGTAACGGATTTTCCTTTTAGAAATGTCCCATCAGCAGGGGCCTTATATCCCATAGAGATCTATGTTTATGCAAATAACATAAAAGAATTAAAAAAAGGGGTTTATCATTTTAATATAATGGATAATGGGTTGGAATGTTTGACTTTTGGTGAGTTTGGGGATTATCTGGTAAATGCATGTCTTGGCCAAAGATTTGTGACACAAGCGGCAGCTGTGATCTTTTTTACTGCTTTTTTTAGGAGAAACATGTCAAAATATGGGGATAGGGGAGTGAGATATATATTTTTAGATGCAGGACACATTGCACAAAATATGATTTTATGTTGCGAGGCCCTTGGGATTGGTGCTTGTAGTGTGGGAGCGTTTTTTGATGATGAGATTAATAGATTGCTCGGAATAGACGGTGAAGAAGAGTCTATTATTTATTTACTTAGCATTGGAAAAAAGAAAATGTAATTTAGTGAATATGGAGGATAGATAAAAATGGCACTTCGTGACTCCTTTTTAGGAAAATGGTATTACTCAATTTTAAAACATCTTTTTATCTTAAAGTTAAAAGAAAAGAGCGAACTATCTCCGCAGAAGATTACTTTAACAGGGTGTATTTTATCAATATTTGTGCCAATAGGCTTTTATTTATCCCCCATTCTGGGAACTCTTTTTATTATAATTTCGGCAATTCCAGATAGTTTAGATGGACAGCTGGCAAGAGAAAAAGGGAAAGAAAGTACATTTGGTGCTTTTTTGGATTCAACCTTGGATCGGGTATCTGATTTCTTTTATCTTTTGGGATTTTGGGTCTTGGCTTTGCAGTATGAGTTATATTTGCTTACAACTATTGTGTTTTCAATTGCCCTGTTACTAACATTGCTCTTTAGCTATGCCAAGGCAAGGATTGAAGGTCTTGGGGCAAAGTGTCCTGTAGGATTTATGGAAAGGGCTGCTCGAGTAATTTATTTAATTGGGTGGGGAATAATTAGCACCATTTTCAGTGGCTTTAGTGTAATTTTAACAGGTATTGTTATTTATAATATATTAGTCTTTTTTTCAGTACTTCAAAGAATACTCTATGCTAAAAGGATACTATAAAAATAGGGACCTCATACATAGGTCCCATATATATGAAATTAATTTAAACTTTAACTTATCATCTTTACAGCACAAAATTCACCACACATAGCGCATTCTTTTTTAGTTGCAAATTTCCCCTTTCGCTTTTTGACAAGTTCTGGATCAAGGGCAAATTGGGTAATGCGTTCCCAATTTAGTTCTTTTCTTGCTTTTGAAATTTCTATGTTTCTTTGAATAGCATCTTCATATCCTAGACATACCTCAGCCGAATTTGCAGCAATCAATGAAGCTATTACACCTAAATATACGTCGTTTTCATTTGGTAAGGTGACATGTTCTGCAGGGGTCACATAACAGAGAAAGTCTGCCCCAGCAAAGGCAGCAAGGGCCCCACCAATGGCGCCTGAAATATGATCATATCCAGCAGCTATATCTGTTGTAAGGGGCCCTAGCACATATAAGGGCGCATTATGGGTTAATATTTTTATTGTTTGTATCTGGGATACAACTTGATTTAGAGGTACATGACCTGGCCCTTCAATCATCACCTGAACACCTCTCTCCCATGCCCTCTTGGCTAACTCACCAAGTACTATGACCTCTTCATATTGGGCAGCATCTCCAGCATCTTTAAGAGCACCTGGTCTCAGGCCATCACCAAGACTAATAACTACATTGTATTTTAGACATATATTGAGAAGTTCATCATAGTGGGTAAAAAGAGGGTTTTCTTTATTGTTTTTTTCCATCCATCTGGCCAAAATAGATCCTCCCCTGGAAACTATTCCCAGCACCCTCTCTTTTTTTGCAAATTCAGCCCCTCTTTTTGTAACCCCACAGTGCAGGGTCATAAAATCAACCCCTTGTTTTGCCTGCTTTTCAACCTCTTCAAGGAGTTCATCTTCTGTAATTTGCGCAACATCTTTTCCTTTTTTTAGATACTTTTGAGCAACAGAATAAATGGGGACTGTGCCAACTGGCAGACTAGTTTTCTCTATGATCTGTTTTCTTATACTGTCTAGATCACCACCAGTGGACAGATCCATGACTGTGTGTGCCCCAGCTTTTTCAGCAGCCTTAAGCTTGGCTAATTCCAGAGTCACGTCACACAAAAAAGGCGATGTACCTATATTTGCATTTACCTTGATCCTACTAGGCCTTCCAATTAAAGTGGGTTTCACTCCCTTGTGATTTGGGTTATATAAAATAACCATGCTCCCTTTTAAAATTCCCTCTTTTATTGTGTCTGGTTGGAGATTTTCTTCATTACATAAATCTTTTAAGTAAGTCTCAAGACAATTTTTGATTATATTATTTTTATAACACATATAAATTCCCCCTAAAATTGCAAAAATAAATAGAAAAATTAATTAAATCCATAAGTAACTGCCTTTTCCAAGACATATTTTTTTGTCAATTATCTTTGTTATAAAGGATTTAGCATCTTTAATTGACATATATATATCTTTTCCCTTTGCGAGATTCGCTGAAATTGCAGAAGATAGTATACAACCTGTGCCATGTATTGGTTTTTTCGAATTTATTATTTTTTCAGGATAAAATTTTTGAACCTCCAATCCATTATAGAAAAAGTCAATTCCATTTAATTTGCCAGGCAAATGTCCCCCTTTTAACAAAATATTTTGAGGGCCTAATTCTTTTAATCTACTGAGTACTTGATTTACATCCTTTTCGTCCTTTATATGAATCCCTGTTAATTCTAATGCCTCAATGGCATTGGGTGTAATAATATATGAGATTGGGAAAAGATAGTCTACTATATCTTTTATTTCGTCTTTTTTTATCAGATAATTACCAGATGTGGATAAGATAATTGGATCTAGAACAATATTTTTTACATTATGTCTTTTTAAAACAAAGGACACCTCTTTGGCAGTGTCTTTAGAAAATACCATTCCTATCTTTACAGAATGAACTGATATATCACTAAAAATAAAATCCAATTG
Source organism: Desulfobacterales bacterium (assembly GCA_027064715.1). Taxonomy (GTDB): domain Bacteria; phylum Desulfobacterota; class Desulfovibrionia; order Desulfovibrionales; family Desulfothermaceae; genus Desulfothermus. Next base: position 3,822 of record JAMOPG010000086.1, on the reverse strand, counting down.
ACTTGCTATAAGATGGGCTGGCAGAGCAAATACCTCTTTTACCCCAGTGGTATTTTGGACTGTTATTGCTGTAATAACAGATAGTCCATATACATTGTGATACCAGTAGGTCTTAAGGTCTGCCTGGACCCCAGCTCCTGAACTGGGGTCTGAGCCAGCAATGGTAAGTGCTACAGGGATGTTATTTGTTTGAGAGTTTTTTATGGATTTCTTCTGCAACCTTTACTCCAGATAAAAGCATTCCTCCAAAGATTGGTCCCATTCTATATGAGCCAAAACATGCATTAGCAGCCATTCCAGCGACATAAAGCCCAGGGAAGACTTCTTTAGTGTTTTCTATGGTGTGTGCCTCGGCAATCTCTGCCCACATGGATTTTTCCCCTTCAATTTTACCACTAGGGGTCAAAAGCCTTACGTCATTTTTCCTAATAAGTGTATTGATTACTTCTAAATCGTGACCTGTGGAATCTATCAAGAATTTACATTTTATGACAACTGGATCCACATGTAGTCCAGCAATCTCGATTGGAGAAGAATTAACCACTATCCCTGTGACCCTCTTTTCTCCATCAACTACCCTAAGCATGACATCTTCAACAGACATGCAGTTAAATATCTTTACTCCAGCCAATGTGGCCTTTGATGCCAAGGTTGTTGTGGCAGTTATTGCATCTGCAGTATAATATCCTTCTTTAAACTTTTTTGTTGGGATTCCAGCTTCATCTAGTATATGTTTTCCTTCTTCTTGAACAACTATGATATTCCACATCATTCCTCCGCCCCACATGCCTCCGCCAATGGACAATTTTCTTTCAAAGATAGCCACATTGTATCCCTTTTCTGCTAATTTCCAGCTAGCTGTTAAACCAGATGGGCCAGCTCCTACTATAGCCACATCGAGATTTAAGGAGGAACGAAACTTTTCAAAAAAAGTAGTAGCAATCGCTTCTGTTATCACGACCTCGTCAATAGCCATAAATTAGCTCCTTTTATATTTTCTTTAAAAGTTGAACAATTAGGGAGGATGCAAGGATGGTGAGATCCCTGGCACCCTTCCGAATTCCCTACGCCAGTATTACCTGGATCAGGTTCCATGGGTGTGATCTCAGCCTTTAAAAAAAGGCACCCCACTCGGAAGCCCAGGTATTTTTAAAGATAGCTTAAATAAAATGAGATGGCAAGAGAGAATTATAGCTTTTTATTTTGGTTCTCTATTCATACATTCTGGCACTTTAAATCCTCCTTTTCCTTTAACAATTCCTTTGGGTCTTATAGAAGCAAGGGATATTTTTTTGGAAAGTTTTTTAGAGTGACACCTAGGACACTTTGGTTCTATTTTTTCATTTGGCAAAATAATAATTTCAAATTCGTTGCCACATTCGCTACATACATATTCAAAAATTGGCATAGACTTCATCCCTCCTTTTTTAGACAAAATTAAAGACACAAATTTATTTTTTTTTCAAGTTGATTTTTACAATACAGTTTGGCACTGTATTACAACTAATTTTAAAAAAAATAGGTTTTGGTCATGCAGAAAAAAAATACTAAGATATATCCCTTTCCTCCAATATCAAATACTCATATTCCCTCTCAGGATGAATGCGTTTTTCTTTGGAATAATTACAATATGATGGAACATATAAAAGAACATAGTTTGATGGTGGCCAAGGTAGCTTTATATATTGGGAACAGACTTAATGAAAATGGTCTGAATGTCAATATACCCCTAATCCAGGCTACAGCCCTACTTCACGATATCGCTAAAACTTATACAATTAAATATGGTGGATATCACACGCAACTTGGGGCTGTTTGGATGCTTGATTATACAAAAAATCATGCTATTGCTCAAGGCATCCTGCACCATGTGTATTGGCCTGGTCCACTAGATATTAAAAAATACTGGCTTCCAATGATTATTGTATATGCTGATAAAAGGGTGAATCACAATCAGGTGGTAACCTTAGAGGAGAGGCTTGAGTATATATTGAACAGATATGGTAAGACATATGAGAGAATGCAACACATATTGTACTCTTTTAAACAGGCAAGATGTTTAGAGGAGTTATTTGGAGAAATTTTACAGGAGGATTTAAATGAAAGTTCTTTTGATAGCAGGGGGTTGGTCAAGTGAAAGGGAAGTCTCCTTAATGGGAGCTAAGTTTATTCATAAGGCCCTTATCGATCTTGGACATGAGGTCGTATTGTTTGATCCAGCAAAGGATTTAAAGACATTGCCTAAGCTCGTAAGAGAGGTAGATTTTGCATTTATTAATCTCCATGGGTCCCCTGGTGAGGATGGCCTTATTCAGGCTATGTTGGAACAAGCAGGTTGCCCCTATCAGGGATCAGGTCCTGGACCATCTATGATTGCATTAAATAAGGCATGTGCCAAGATAATTTTTGAATACAACAATATTCCTACTCCTGCTTGGGAATTTTTGCCAATTGAGCCAGAAAAAGGATGGGAGAGTACCTTAAATTTTCCAATAGTTGTAAAACCAAACAGTGGTGGATCCAGTGTTGATATAAAAATAGTTGAAAAGGAAGATGAGCTGAAACTTGCAATGGAAAATATTTTTGAAAAATCTCAGGCAGTGCTTTTAGAAGAAAAGATTGATGGTATGGAGATTACTTGTGGAGTTTTAGGAGAGAGCCCCTTGCCCCCTCTATTAATTGAGCCTTGTTCTCAATTTTTTGATTACTATAGTAAATATACTCAAGGTGGAGCAAAAGAGGTATGTCCTGCTCCAATCTCAGATGAATTAACTGAAAAAATACAAGATATTGCCCTAAAATGTCATAGGGTCTTGGGTTTAAAAGGATATTCTAGAACTGATTTTATTATTAGAGAAAATATACCATATGTTTTAGAAGTAAACACACTTCCTGGTATGACTGAAACTAGCTTGTTACCTCAAGAGGCAAAGGCAATAGGCATTGATTTTAGAGGATTAATTGAAAAATTGATTGAACTCGGCATGGAGGATTGTAATGAGTGAGTTTTTTAAATATATAACAGGAGCTGGTAGAAGATTAGAAGTAATTTAAGGAGATATTTTTATGTATGGCTATCTTCCATATGAGATAACAAAGAGTGTAGAGACGGTTATATCAGACCCTGAACTTGCGAAGAAAGTAATAGAAGCAATAGAGAAAGGCCTTTATTCAATAGAAGAGAAGGCAAAAGAGCAGAAGGTTATCATTAAAACAGAGCTTAAAGATGAATTAACAAAAGAGCTTGTAACTAAAGATGAACTTAAGGCCACTGAAGAAAGATTAAGAGGGGAAATAAAAGCAACAGAAGAAAAGTTAAGAGGAGAGATAAAAGCAATAGAAGGAAAATTAAAAGGAGAGATAAAAGCCATAGAGGAGAAGTTAAGGACAGAGATACACAAGTGGCGTGCGGACACTATAAAGTGGATGTTTATATTCTGGCTGGGTCAGATTGCAACTTTTACTGGAATATTGATTAGTGTGTTAAAATTAATGTTGAAGTGATATAAGTAGCAAAAGATTAGAAGTAATTTAAGGAGACATTTTTATGCATGGCTATCTTCCATATGAGATAACAAAGAGTGTAGAGACGGTTATATCAGACCCTGAACTTGCGAAAAAGGTGATAGAGGCAATAGAAAAAGGCCTTTATTCAATAGAAGAGAAGGCAAAAGAGCAAAAGGTTATTATTAAGACAGAGATTAAAGATGAATTAACAAAAGAGCTTGTAACTAAAGATGAACTTAAGGCTACTGAAGAAAGACTAAGAAAGGAGATGGAAGAACTAAGAGGGGAGATAAAAGCAACAGAAGAGAAACTAAG
>JAMOPG010000085.1 GCA_027064715.1 Desulfobacterales bacterium | reverse complement strand
TAAAAGTAAATTTAATAAATAAGGGGATGAGTCCTATAATTGAAAAAGACATAGGGGAAATAATAAGTAGAGTAGTAAAAGAAGGTAAGTTGTATGCTACGTTATCTGTTGAAGAGGCGGTTATGAATAGTGACCTCTCTTTGATTTGTGTTGGTACTCCCAGTCAATTAAATGGAAATTTAGATTTATCATATGTACGCAAAGTATGTGAACAAATTGGAGAAGTATTGAGGGATAAAGATACTTTTCATGTTGTGGTAGTGAGAAGTACTATGTTGCCAGGTTCTATGAGAGATGTTGTTATTCCAATTCTGGAAGAGTTTTCTGGGAAAAGAGCTGGCACAGATTTTGGGGTTTGTATAAATCCTGAATTTTTAAGAGAAGGAAGTGCTGTTTATGATTTTTATAATCCTCCCAAAATAGTAATAGGAGAGATAGATAAAAAAAGTGGAGATGTTCTAATTGAAATATATAAAGGTTTAAAAGCTCCTACTTTTCGGACAAGCATTGAAGTAGCGGAAATGGTGAAATATGTTGATAATACCTGGCATGCATTAAAAGTTGTATTTGCAAATGAGATAGGAAGTATTTGTAAAGAATTGGGCATAGATAGTCATGAGGTGATGCGTATCTTTTGTGAGGATAGAAAATTAAATATATCTCCTTCCTATTTAAAACCAGGTTTTGCCTTTGGAGGGTCATGTCTTCCAAAGGATGTGAGAGCTTTAAAATATAAAGCAAAAACTCTGGATTTAGAACTTCCAATTTTACAAAATATTTTAAGAAGTAATAGAAAACATATTGAACGAGTACTTAATTTAATATTAAGACAAAATAAAAGAAAAATAGGTGTATTGGGATTTAGTTTTAAGGCAGGTACAGATGACTTAAGGGAAAGTCCTGTGGTGGAAATTATTGAAAGATTAATTGGTAAAGGATATGAGCTGATGTTATACGATCGCAATGTGAATATTGCCAGTCTTATTGGAGCAAACAGAGATTATATTTTCAATAAAATTCCTCATATTTCGAAATTAATGACTGAGAAAATAGAAGATGTTTTAGATCATGCAGAAATAATTATAATTGGGAATAATGATCCAGAGTTTAAGAATATACTTTCCAAATTAAAAAAAGGACAAAAGATTATAGATTTAACAAGAATATTTAACAAAATAAATGGATTGGATGCTTATGAAGGAATCTGTTGGTAAAAAAAGAAAAAAAAGAATATTGATTATTGTAGAAAATTTGCCCCTTCCTTTTGATAGACGTGTATGGCAAGAGGCAAATACATTAAAAAATGCAGGGTATGAAGTATTTATTATATGTCCTGTTGGCAAAGGATATGAGAAACGTTATGAAGAGATAAATGGTATACATATTTATCGTCATCCTTTACCATTAGAAGGTTCGGGAGTCTTGGGTTATGTGTTGGAATATAGTTGGGCTTTGTTTTGGGAATTCTATCTTGCTTTAAAAATATTTTTAAAACATGGGTTTGATGCAATTCAGGCATGCAATCCACCTGATATTATTTTTATAGTTGGATTATTTTTTAAGGTATTTTTTAGAAAAAAATTTGTGTTTGACCATCATGATATAAATCCTGAATTATATTTAGCGAAATTTGGGAAAAAGGACATCTTCTACAAGGTCATGTTATTACTTGAACGTCTGACTTTTATGTGTGCAGATTTATCTATTGCTACTAATGAATCTTATAAAAAAATTGCTATAGAGAGAGGTAAAATGGACCCAAAAAAAGTAACTGTTGTTCGTAGTGGTCCAAGTTTGGAAAGAATGAAAATTGTCCCTCCAAACCCAAAGTGGAAAAATAATAGAAAATTTTTAGTTGGATATGTAGGTGTGATGGGAAAACAGGAAGGAATAGACCATTTGCTGGATGTGGCTCGTATCCTTGTTTATGAAAAAAAACGTCAGGACATTCAATTTGTATTGATAGGAGATGGAACAGAGCTTCAAAACCTAAAAAAATTGTGTAAGGATTTAAAATTAGAAGATTATGTTACTTTTACTGGGAGGATACCAGATGAACCAATGCTTGAAATATTAAATACTGCTGATGTGTGTGTTAATCCAGATATTCCAACTGAAATGAATGACAAATCCACAATGAATAAAATCATGGAATATATGGCATTAGGCAAACCAATTGTTCAATATGACCTAACAGAAGGAAGATTTTCTGCTCAAGATGCTTCATTATATGCCAGGCCTAATGATAAATATGATTTTGCAGAAAAGATAGAGTGGCTGCTTGATCATCCAGAAGAAAGAAAAAGAATGGGGCAATTTGGATACAAAAGAGTGAGGGAAGAGCTTCATTGGGGTGTGGAAGCTCCAAAATATTTACAAGTTTACGAGACCTTGTTTAAAGGGAATTAGTGATGTTAGATAAGTATTTAGAAAATAAAAAATTGATAATTTGTATAGCTCTCCTTATTATTGCTTATTTTGCATTATATTTTAACTGGATACAAACCCTTATTTTTAAACGCTGGAATACTGAAGATTATTCATATTGTTATCTTATCCCATTTATAGCTGGTTATCTTACATGGGACTTAAGGGAGAAATTTAGATTTTTGCCAGCA
>JAMOPG010000084.1 GCA_027064715.1 Desulfobacterales bacterium | reverse complement strand
AGATTACATAGTAATGGCTAAGGACTATCCAGAAGAACAAATAAACCCATTGTTAAAGGAGTTAGCTATGCCAACAATAGCAGAAAGATGGATACAACAAGGTATGGAGAAAGGATTACAACAGGGAATTCAACAGGGAATTAAGCAAGGAATCCAGCAGGGAATTAAGCAGGGAGTACACCAAGGTATTCAGGAAGGTATTCAAAAGGGATTACTATTAGATGCCCAAGAGATGTTATTGGAATTACTTGAAGAGCGTTTTGGTATTGTGCCTCGTTATATTGCCAAAAAGATCAAAGAAATTGATAGCAGAGAAGTAGTAAAAGGGCTGTTTAAGATAGCTATGCGAGTAAATTCATTAGAAGAATTTGAAGAAAAGCTAAAAATTGCTCTGCGGTAATCAAAAAATTTTACTTAACTTTATCTAATTTAAGCCTGCAAGACTCCTTGCTTTAGGTAGGGGATATAGCAGGGTTTTGTTTTTTCGAGAATACTCACTAAAAGATAGACAAAAATTTTTGCTGATAGTGTTCAAAGATTAATGGATTAGTGAGAGTATGTCATAATTTCATAGCTGCAGAATCATTTCCACTTTTTTGAAAACAATATGAAATGATGTTAATGTGGCAAAACTTTTTAAAAGCTTCCCTGTTCTCTGGAAAAAAATGTTTTGCATCAATATCCGAATGATGACTAGAGAAGAGATAAAAAATAAGAGCCATAAAGTTTATTTTTTAAAAAATTACATATTATCGTATAGTTAGAAAAAAATAAAAAAATTAAATTTAGATCTTTACAAGTAAAAAAACGGATTTATATATATAAACGTTCAGATTAGGTGAAGGTGAGGGTTATTTTAATGATTAGCACTCGCAAAGAGAGAGTGCTAACAATTAAGGAGTAAAATATTAAAAAATATAAATGGAGGTGGAGGTTATGAAGCTAAGACCATTGCATGATCGTGTAATAGTAAAGCGTCTTGAAGAGGAAGAAAAGACAGTAGGTGGAATTATTATTCCTGACACAGCTAAAGAAAAACCAATTAAAGGAGAAGTGATAGCAGTTGGTCCAGGAAGGTTAACCGATGATGGGAAGAGAATTGAGATGTCTGTAAAAGTGGGGGATAAAGTAATGTTCAGCAAGTATGCTGGTACTGAGGTAAAGATTAATGGTGAAGAGTATCTCATTATGAGGGAAGATGATATAGTTGCAATTATAGAAAACTAATATAAGGAGGTGGGTTTATGCCTGCAAAGGAAATTCTATATAGTGAGAGTGCAAGAGCAAAATTAAGGGCTGGTGTTGATAAACTTGCAAATGCAGTAAAGGTAACATTGGGTCCAAAGGGAAGGAATGTAGTTATTGAAAAATCTTTTGGGTCTCCAGTAATTACAAAAGATGGTGTAACAGTTGCTAAAGAGATCGAACTTGAAGACAAGTTTGAAAATATGGGCGCCCAGATGGTAAAAGAGGTTGCCAGCAAGACTTCAGATATTGCTGGTGATGGAACCACAACAGCTACCATCTTGGCACAAAAGATATTTAATGAAGGTCTTAAGCTGGTAGCAGCTGGTAGAAACCCCATGATTATTAAGCGGGGAATTGATAAGGCTGTTGACGCTGTTGTGAAAAAATTAGAGGAAATTGCTGTTCCCACAAGAGATGAAAAAGACATTGCTCAGGTTGGTACTATTTCTGCCAACAATGATCCTGAGATCGGAAACCTCATTGCAGACGCAATGAGCAAGGTTGGAAAAGAGGGAGTTATCACTGTAGAAGAGGCAAAGGGTCTGGAGAATACTTTAGAATTTGTTGAAGGAATGCAGTTTGACAGAGGTTATCTCTCCCCATATTTTATCACCAATGCAGACAAGATGACATGTGAGCTAGAAAATGCTCTGATTTTGATCCATGAGAAAAAGATCTCTGCAATGAAGGATTTGCTACCAATTTTGGAACAAGTTGCAAAGCAGGGAAGACCACTCCTTATCATAGCTGAGGATGTAGAAGGTGAGGCACTTGCAACTCTGGTTGTTAACAAATTAAGGGGAACGCTGCAGGTATGCGCTGTTAAGGCACCTGGCTTTGGTGAGAGAAGAAAGGCCATGTTGCAAGACATTGCTATCTTGACAGGTGGTCAGGTAATCTCAGAAGATCTAGGTATTAAACTAGAAAACGCAACCTTGAATGATCTTGGTGAGGCCAAGAAGATAGTTGTTGATAAAGAGAATACCACTATTATAGATGGTGCGGGTAAACCAGAAGACATTAAAGCAAGGGTAAATCAGATTAGGACTGAAATTGAGGAGACCACATCTGACTATGATAGAGAAAAATTACAGGAGCGCCTTGCTAAATTGGTAGGTGGTGTTGCAGTGATCCATGTGGGTGCTGCCACTGAAACTGAGATGAAAGAGAAGAAGGCAAGGGTTGAGGATGCTCTAAATGCTACTAGGGCAGCCGTAGAAGAGGGTATTGTTCCAGGTGGTGGTGTTGCATTAATTAGGTGTCTTGATGCATTAGATGATGTAAAAGCAGCTGATGAAGATGAAAAGGCAGGTATTGAGATAATTAGGCATGCACTAACAGAACCACTTCGTCAGATATGTGCCAATGCAGGATACGAAGGTTCATTAGTGGT
>JAMOPG010000083.1 GCA_027064715.1 Desulfobacterales bacterium | reverse complement strand
AACATGAGATAAAGGCAAAAGAATTTTCTCTTTTAGAGAGGATTATCCGAGTAGAAGAAGAACTTAAGGCACAGAGAGAGATTATTGCATCTTTGCAAAGGGAGATGAGTGCAAGGTTTGAGGCTATGGAGAAGCGATTTGAAACTATGAATAAAGCTATGGAGAAGCGATTTGAAGCTATGGACAAAAGGTTTGAAGCCATGGATAAGAGATTTGAATCATTGCAGAGGGAAATGGATAAAAGATTTGAATCAGTTGAAAAGCGTCTTTCTTTTCTTCAGTGGTTTATGGCAGGAGGATTTACTTTTATATCTGTGCTTATTACCATTATAAACTTTCTGAAATAGTGCTGCTATTGACAGAGGAAGAAGATTTAGTATAAAAAGGCACAGTAGAAGCTGAGGCAGGAAGCCAGAAGCCACGGAGGCTGAAGGGGCATGAAGCTCCTAAGTCTTCGTGGCTTTTTTGTTTTGTTGGGAGGGAGGTTCAAATGAAAGATATAAAGTTGATTCTATTGGTAATAGGAATTTTGATTCTTTTAATTCCTTGTCTTGGTTTGACTGAAGAGGCAAAAAAGAACGAGAAAATAACAAGATTAGAAGAGATAGTAGTTTCAGCCACCAGATCGAAGATCTCAGTATTTGATGCGCCTCAAAGTGTAACAGTTATCTCCAGCGAGGAGATTATGGCTTCTCCCTTTGACCGTTGGGAGGATATTGTTCGCAGTGTTGTAGGTATATATAACTATAGACATTATGCAGTTCAAACACATGGAATTGCAAGCCCATTAAAGATGCGTGGGGTAGGTGAACACAGGATCTTGATATTAGTAGATGGAGTACCTCAAAACGACAATTTCAACGATGCCATTGCTTGGGTGGCTTGGGGGCATATTCCCAAAGAGGCTATTGAACGTATAGAAATTGTTCGAGGTCCTGCCTCAGCAGTTTACGGGTCAGAAGGGATTGGAGGTGTGATTAATATTATTACAAAAAAGCCTAAGGCTGGCCGGCAGACATTGGTTCGAGGAGGTGGAGGAAGTGCAGATACTTATGAGGGATATGGCTTTTACAGTCAAAAGATCAAAAACTTTGGTTTCTTAGTAGCTGGTGGCTATGAAGACAGCGATGGTTTTTATATGGTGAAGCACCACAAGCCGTATGAAATTAAACGCGACCGCGAGATTGGAAAGGCATTTGGAAAGGTTACATATGAATTGACCTCTAATTCTGATCTATCAATTGCAGGGCTATATTATGACCATGAGACAGGAAAGGGAAGGAGATATTTTTACGATGATTTGACACTTGGACAATTCTGGACAAGCTACAACTATAATGGAGAATCATTTAGCCTAAAAGGCTTAGTTTATTTGAATCAGGCAGACAAAACTGCTTATCAAGATACAGCAAAAGATAATTATTCATCTTTGTATAGAAAAGAAGAAATAGACTCTACTACCTGGGGTTTTGATTTTCAGGGGACTATACCAATTAGCTCCTGGGGAAAATTTACCTTAGGTGTTGCCTATAAAGAGACCACCTGGGATTATGACAACAAATATGTAACCATCACTCGAAATGCTGGAGCAGAAGGTAAACAGCGTTCCATTTCACCTTTTTTAGATTCAGCCTTTTATTTCTTCAATAACCACTTGATTGTAAACATTGGGGCAAGATATGACTGGATCAGGACCTGGGATGGCGCTAATTGGGACAGTAAGAGCAGTGCAGGTAAACCACCTTACTACAATAGATTTGGTTCTAACACAGAAGAGAGCTTTTCCCCTAAGATAGGAATTGCCTGGCATCCAGATGATAAGACCACATTGCGCGCATCTGGTGGAAAGGGTTTTCGAGAACCCAGCCTATTTGAGCTTTACAAAGTCCATGTCCGCGGTGGTGGCACCTATTATCGCGAAGCCAACCCAGATTTAGATCCTGAGGAAATATGGTCCTATGACATAGGGATTGAGCGATTTTTAACTGATAGACTATGGGGAAGACTGACCTTTTATCAGGGTTTTGCCAAAGATTACATTGGCGACCGTCTTGTCGGCACAGGCACTTTTGGTAAAGGGAAAAAGAAAAAGACTCGGTATGAATATAAGTTAGATAATATCAGTGATGTAGATATTTATGGAATTGAAACAGAGCTGGAATGGCATGCCAAAAACAATTTTACCCTTTTTACAAACTATACCTTTAATATTTCTGAGATTGATAAAGATGAAAACAATCCTGAGCTGGAAGGAAATTACCTACCCTACGAGCCTCGTCATCAGATTCATTTTGGATTCCGTTATAACAATCCAAATCTTGTCAATGTCTTCGTAACTGGCAATTACTATACTGATATCTACTTTGACAATGAAAACACATTCAAAGAAGATGACTATTTCACCATGGATGTCTCAATTTCACGCCGACTTTTTGAACATCTAAGTGCCTATATAAACATAGAAAACCTCTTTGATGAAGAATATCCAATCTTTCGAAGAAAGGGTAGAGAAGATACCATTGCACCTGGTATTATTGTTAAAGGTGGTATAAGATTAAAATTCTAAATCATAAGGTATATTTGCCCTTTGCGAAGCTTTTTGTCATAAAGAGCTTAAAGCAATATGTGGAGGGAAAATACATGAACAAAATCACAACAATTATAGCACTGAT
>JAMOPG010000082.1 GCA_027064715.1 Desulfobacterales bacterium | reverse complement strand
TCTCTCAAATTACCTCTTTAGCAGAGGTGGCAAGAAAGGACGGGTTGGTGGCCCTGGAAAAGGCAAGTACAGACATTGAATTCTTAAAAAAAGGATGTATTTTAGTTGCTGATGGAAATAACAGCGAAGTAGTTAGATCTGTCCTGGAGATAGAACTTGCATTTATGCAACAGAGGCACTCTACGGGTCAAGATATATTTAAATCTATGGGATCCATGGCCCCTGCATTTGGAATGATCGGTACCCTTATTGGTCTTGTTCAAATGTTACAGACTCTGGACGATCCTTCATCCATAGGCCCTGCAATGGCAGTTGCACTGCTTACTACATTTTATGGTGCGGTCCTGGCAAATGTTGCATTTATTCCAATTGCGAAAAAATTAGAAGAAAGGTCAAAGGAAGAGGCCCTTTATATGGAGATTATAATTGAAGGGATAGTTTCCATTGCAAATGGTGAACATCCAGCAATAACCAAAGAAAAACTCCTGGCATTTTTAGCCCCAGCTTTGAGGGAGAAAAAGTAAGATTATCCGTTGGGACGGTAGTAACAAAATTCAACTCTTTTCCTCCTTCTATAAAAAGTTTATTAAAGTTTAGCAAACTAACATAAGAAACAGATTAGCTCTTATTTTAAATCCGTTTAGACTTATGGCTACCTTAAGGATTAAAAAAATTATCCAAAAATTTGGCTTTGACTAAAATCACACTGTTTAGTTATAAATACTTCTTTGGGAAGACAAACTCCTGAATTTTATCCGAAATAGCTGCTAAATCATTTAAGAGATTGTTTTTTGTCAAGATAAAACTTCCATATGCTTGTGTCCTGGTTTTAGCTTTTTTCGCAAGTCATTTCAATTTATTGTGAGTGTAAAAAATTCTTTTGAATTTGTGAAAAATAAAATATAAAGTCGTGTTATTTGCAATTTTTGTCTGTGAATATTTCCTGCGTTAGAAAATTAATGAACTTTACATTGTTTCTTATTTTTTATAAGGTTCATCTGATTAGTATGCGACTCCTTGTAGATCTAAATGGCTGATAAATAGCTTTGGAGAAAATTAATGAGTCGGAGATATATTCAAATAGTTTTAATTCTTTTTATAGGTATAGCAGCAGGATTTTTAGGTGGTTATTTATTTAAACAGAGTTCAAAATTGAAGGAAGTGAATAGAAGTGTCACTCTTCCTAAAAATCCCACTATGAAATCCAAGCATCAAAAAACAATTGAGGAAAAGAGCAAAATTTTTAAAAAGGATGTCTTAGCATCAATTACTAAAAGTGATAATGGATCGTGTCTTAAAAATGAGGAAGAAATATCCAAAAATATTGAAAAAAAGAGTAATATCAAGAAGTGGATAACCGATTACATAATTACACCGTATTTTATTGAAGATCTTGTAGAATTTATTTTAAATAATTATCAATTACCTGGAACTGAACATAATCCCTCTGATAAGCCGAGGTTAAGCATCTCTTTGAGGGCGCTTAATGCTAGATACGGTATGGAATTAGTGGGATTTAAAATTGAAGCTCCTTCTCTTGAAAAGGCGAGGAAGAAAATTTTACAAAAGATAATGAATCCTGATATCCTTAAGTCACAATATGACCATTTCATTGATATGTTCATTAACGAATTAGTAGAAAGTGCTCAGGAAACAGTTAAAGTTTTTAGAGAAGATGATAAAATTGTTGAGCGTCAACTAACTAAAGAGCAAATTAAGACCCTTTTAGTATTATTGTCCGACTATGTAGATGACTTGTCCAAAGTACTAACAACTATCTCAGAAGATAGTCGTTTACTTACAAACTTGGATAATTACCTCAAGGAAGAAGGTAAGAGCACGCATTATAATTTCATATTGAACCAGATAACAAATAATTATAAGATGGAGATGGAAAAATTAAATGAAAATACAAGTAATAGAATAGGTAGTGAAAAGATTTTGACTGAATTGAAAAAAAAGAGAGAACAAGCCTTGAAAAATTACGAAATATCTATCAAAAGGCGGGAACGATTGAGAACAAAAATTATAGACATAATTAGAAAAAGAAATCCAGGACTGAGTTTTAATTCCTCTGAAATTTTATACATATGTGAATGGGTGCACCGTAGAATTGTGGAGGGCCAATCTCTGGATAAAATAAAACAAATTGCCACTATTTTTAATCTTGCAGCAGAAAAAATGAGACAAAGAGCAATGGAATTATGATTTCTTAGATAATGAATAAGAATGGATTGGACATTTTTCTAATATGTTGATGTTTATAGCTATCGCTAATAAAAAAATAAAGATGTAAAATCAAATTATTTCTCACCGAGAATTGCTGGGAAGGACAGTTTTTTCTTGACATGTGGAAAAATACGAAGTAAACAATCTCGTTTCTATAATTAGATGTCTTATCCACAAAATTTTTGATTTAAATGTGAAAAGTCTTAGTCTTAATTAGCTTAAAAATGAGAAATATGTTTTGGCTTAGTTTTTAGATGAATTAGTTGCTGTTTTAATTTAAAAGTGGGAAGAGGGGACTCATTTCTATTGGCGTTAATTTTTTATAAACGGAGTATTTTATGGAAAATAGAAAAATTATACTTGGGCAGGGGGTGTCTTGCATGGGTTTAACCTTTAACTTTTACTAGGTACAGGTGGTGGCCATGGTTGTAGGAAGACATATCATT
>JAMOPG010000081.1 GCA_027064715.1 Desulfobacterales bacterium | reverse complement strand
CCACTACCTCTGCTCAAGCAGGATTGGCTACCAGCAGTGTTACCAGTAAACTCAATCCCCTATTTGTTGGAATTACATTACATATTACCCCACAAATTAGTCCATCAGGAGAGATTATATTAAAGATTGTTCCTACAATTAACAAAAAGATAGGAGAAAAAAGCGTGCCTACAGGTATTCCCTCAGCACCTTTACAGAATATACCAATTGTAGAGACAAGAGAGACAAGTACAATTGTCAAGGCCCAGGACGGACAGCCTATTATAATCTCAGGACTTATCCAAGAAAGCACAAACAAGACTGGTAAAATGGTTCCTGTTCTAGGGAATTTGCCTATTTTAGGCCATGTCTTTAGATATAACTCACACTCAAAAAATTACTCTGAACTAGTTATGGTAATTGTTCCACACCTTACAGGAAAAAAAGACTTGAAAAGTTTAGGTTATAAATATACTCAAGAACCTACTAAATAATGTCTTTATTTCAAATCACAGAGAATAAAAATGTATAAAGAATTTTATGGGTTAAAAGAAAATCCCTTTAAATTATCCCCTTCTGTCCAAAATTTTTTTATTACCCCAAAAATAAAAAATATTATTACCACCCTCCACTATGGATTAAACCAAAACATAGGTTTTATGATGATAACAGGTGAAGTTGGGGTGGGCAAAACCTCATTACTACGCTATTTTATGTCTCAGCTAGATTCCAATGTAGAAAGGGCTTACTTGTTCCATCCCACATTTGAACATTCTGAAGACCTTCTTAGATTTTTATTGATAGATCTAGAATTTATTAAGGAATCTGGAGAAGACCTAGACAATATAAGTAAAGCAAGCCTTCTCCATAAAATTTACCAATTTTTACTCAAAAAATCCGAGGAAAATAAAAAGGTTTTACTTATTGTTGATGATTCTCAATCCTTATCTCCAGATATGTTGGAAGAGCTGCGACTTCTATCAAATTTTGAAACCAACGAAGAAAAATTGATCCAAATTTTATTAATAGGTCAACCAGAACTCAGGCAAAGGCTAAAACAAAAATCTTTAAGACAACTTGCGCAACGAATTGGAATTCAAATTGAGATGAAGCCCTTTAGTCTTGATGAGACTTCTGCCTACATTAACCATCGACTGCTTAAAGCAGGAACCCACCGCAATCTTTTTGATTATAAAGCTATAAAACTAATTTATAAAAAAAGCAAAGGACTTCCTAGACTCATTAATTTGATTGCAGAAAGAGCCTTAATTGCAGGTTATTTGAACTCCAAAGCAACTATTGGAAAAGAGGAAGTAAAGTTGGCGATTAAGGAATGTGACTTATGAGTCTTATTGAAAAGGCGCTTACTAAAAAGCAATCTGAATCTATAGAGAAAAAATCTGAACCTACAGAAAATGAACAATTAGAAGAATTTACTCAGCTAGAGCCAGAAATACTTTCTTCAATAAAAAATAAATCTAAACCGTGGACAAAGATATTATTGATCAGTCTGGGAATATTTTTGATTTTAGGGATTTCCCCTTTTATCATAGGACATTTAAAAAAAACTCACTCTACAGGGAAAAAGGTTTCATTAGTTACCAAACAGTCATCAAAGCAAGTAATTACAAAAAAGGATAGAGATAGACACATAGAACATTTAAAAAAGACTAATTATATAAAAAAAACAATTGTTGGTAAAAATAAAAATATCAACATAAAAACAAGCAAACATAATAAAAAAACAAGAGAAAGGCCTTCTTTTAAAACAAGAACAAAAAAAAATTTAACCTCCGACAAAAAGTATCCTAAATCTCCCCAATATTATACTGTGCAGGTTGGAAGTTTTAGAAATCTTAAAAAGGCAAGAACTTGTCTCAAAACAATTTCAATGATAGGTAATAATATTTGTCCCCAAGGCCGTATAGAAAAAATAGGAGAAATATATGCAGTAAGGTGCGGTCTTTATAAAAAAATACAAAAAGCAATTTTACTAAAAAACACATTACTAAAAAAAGGAAGGCGTGGGGGTATTTATAATGCACTGGTTATTTCTACTCTATCACCAGCAGAGGTAAATAAAAGAGTAATTCCCCTCTTAAACCCCCCAAACAAAACCAAAACAACATCTAAAAAAATTAAAAAGAAAGTAAGAAAAAAAGTATCTAATTATAAACAAAAAAAAAATATTGACGTTTCTTTTCTTTTAAAAGAGGCCTATACTTATCTAAAAAATGGACAACTTAATAAGGCCCTTAGATTATATAACCAACTCTTAGAAGTTAATCCTTATCTCATAGATGCATTGATCAATAGAGCTATTATTTGGCAGAAAATAGGAGATCTGGAAAAGGCCAAAAAAGACCTTGAAATGGCTCTAAACCTTGAGCAAAATAAAAAAGATCCCATCCTGTTAAATGCATTGGGAGTAATATATTTTAAACAAAATAAATATCAAAAGGCCAAGGAATATTTTCTTAAGGCAGGCAACACCAAGGCCATGATTAACCTTGCCATTTTATTCTGGCAAAAGGGGGAATTTAAAAAGGTCATTGAGTATTTAAATAAGGCATATATGTTGTCTCCTGACGACCCTTACGTCCATTACTACCTTGGTCTATATTATCAACAGCAACATGAAAACTCAAAGGCAAATAAAGAATTTGCCATATGCAAACAACTGGCAGAGGATAAAGGAGCATTTGATATATTAAAAAAATTGGAATGATAAAAAGGCTTATCCAACTATCTTGGTGATTTCTCGCCTATCTTGTCCGCCTTAGCTTCCTGGATTGCATAATATCAGTTAAGACATAAAAAAATTGCATTTCATTATATTTTTAGATAAAGTAAATAAAAATTGCTTTGTAACTATAATGATTTAGGGAGCTTTTTTATGCCTGGCTATCTTTCATATGAGATAACAAAGGGTATAGAGTCGGTTATATCAGATCCTGAGCTTGCAAAGAAGGTGATAAAGGCAATAGAAAAAGGTCTATATGGAATAGAAGAGAAGGCAAAAGATCAAAAGATCATAATAAAACAAGAGCTTAAAGATGAATTGACAAAGGAACTTGTAACTAAGGATGAGCTAAGGGCAACAGAGGAAAGGCTAAGACGGGAAATTGAAGAAGTAAGAGGGGAGATAAATGGACTTAGAGGAGAAATAAAAGCTACAGAAGGGAATTTAAAGGGAGAAATAAAAGCTAGAGAGGAAGAGTTAAGGGGAGAAATAAAAGCTACGGAGGGGAATCTAAGGGGAGAGATTAAAGCAATAGAGGAAGAGTTAAGGGGAGAAATAAAAGCTATAGAAGGGAATTTAAAGGGAGAAATAAAAGCTAGAGAGGAAGAGTTAAGAGGAGAAATAAAAGCTACGGAGGGAAAGCTAAGGGGAGAGATTAAAGCAATAGAGGAAAGGTTGAGAACAGAGATACAGAGGTGGCGTGCAGATACCATCAAGTGGATGTTTGTGTTCTGGATTGGACAGGTTGTAACTTTTGTGGGGATACTTAAGCTTATGCTAAAATAAATCAAAAAAAGCCTCTTTTAAAAATAACTTGAACTTAAGAAGAAAAAATTTTATTTTCTTAACTATTGATTTTTATTTAAGTTTATTTGCTTGTAAAATAAAAAATTGTTTTTTATATCCTTATCCTGAAAGGGGCAATTTGTATGGAACAAAACAGATATAAAGGAAAGATCCTTGTGGTGGATGATGAGGAGGGTATTAGGGAGATATGTAAGGAAGCACTGAGAGATAATGGCTATGATGTAATAGTAGCAGAAGATGGTGAACAAGCAGCAAAGATTTTGAACTCTGTTGATGACATAGATATTGTTCTTTCTGATCTGAATATGCCAAAGATGGATGGAATGGCCCTTATTGAGTATATTAATAAATTTAATCTGGATGTTGGGTTGATTGTAATGACTGGGTTTGGGACCATAGAGACTGCAGTTGAGGTGATGAAAAAAGGGGCCTTGGATTTTATACCAAAGCCTTTTTATTTAAGTCATTTATTATTTAAAATAGAACAAGCCCTTGATAGGAGAAAGGAAAAGAAACGGAGAGAAAGATTAAATAAGCTTGTTAGAATTTTAAAGCTAAACAAAGACTTAAATGCAAAAATAGAATTGCAATCGTTGTTAAATGAATTTTTATTTCATGTGGAGCGTACCTTTAGTCCCGATGGAGCGGTTATTTTTTTGTCAACTAATGGAACTTTTTCAGCACAGAGAATTAGTGGTGTTTTTAAAAAGCAAACTCATCTGTTAGGAGAAATAAAAGGCGTGGTTGATTATATAGCGCGCTCATTAAAATCCGTTATCTTTATACCTGGAAAATTAGAGGATATTGAGCTGTCATCCAAGGGGATACTAAATAATTTTGAATATCAACTTTTGGCCACTCCACTTATAGCCAAGAGTGGTCTTATCGGGATTGTTTTACTTGTTAGGAAAAAAGAAAATATGCCATTTAATGAAGAGGATCTTCAACTTCTTACAGTATTTGCTTCTCAGACAGCAGCAATAATTGAAAATTCAAAGCTCTATGGCAGAGTAGTAGAAATAAATAGGGAAATTATTCGATCTTTGGCAAAGGCAGTGGAGGCAAAGGATTCATATACAAAGGGTCATTCAGATCAGGTAGCCAGGTATGCAGTGAAGTTAGGCAGAAGATTAAAATTGAGCAGTAATGAATTGGATAACCTATATTGGGCTGGTATTGTTCATGATGTGGGAAAGATTGGAATTCCTGACAGTATTTTAAATAAACCAGGGAAACTCACGCAAGAAGAATTTGATCTTATGAAACAGCATCCAGTGATTGGAAGAGAGATCCTATCCGAGGTGGATAGTCTTAAACCAATTTTGCCAGTTATGTATCATCACCATGAGAGAATTGATGGAAAAGGATATCCAGATGGAATAAAAGATGAACAAATTCCTTTTTTGTCAAAAATTATAAGTGTGGTAGATGCCTATGATGCCATGACATCAGATAGAGCGTATAGAAAGGCAATGGATATAAAGAAGGCTGTGGAGATTTTAGAACAAGGTAGTGGTACACAGTGGAGTGAGGATTTGGTTAAGGAATGGATTTCCATCTTAAAAAAAGAGAAAAAAATTTAAAAAGGAGAGGGATGTGAGTCAGATAAAGGTATTGGTGGTAGATGATTCTGCCTTTATGAGAAAGGCAATATCTGCAATGCTTGAAAAGGATCCAATGATTAAGGTGGTGGGTACTGCTCGAAATGGAGAAGAGGCCTTAGAGCTTATAAGAAAGCTTGATCCAGATGTGGTTACCTTGGATATAGAGATGCCTGTTATGGATGGTCTTACTGCGTTACGACACATAATGATGGAGTCACCTAGACCAGTTATAATGGTGAGCTCTCTCACTCAAGAGGGAGCTGAGGCCACATTTAAGGCATTAGAACTTGGTGCTGTTGATTATATACCAAAGCAGTTGTCAAAAGTATCTCTGGAAATAGTAAAAATAGAAAAAGAACTTCAAGAAAAGGTAAAATCAGTTGCCAAAAAAAAGGGAAAAATAAAGGTTCAAAGAAAGAAGCCAACAGAACAAAAGACCATTGATGTTGTTAAATTCTCCAATAAGAAACAGCTGAGAGATTTTGTGGGGATAGGGGTTTCAACTGGTGGGCCAATGGCTGTTCAACAGGTTTTGACAAAATTGGATAAAGACTTCCCAGCACCAATCGTTATCGCACAACACATGCCAGAAGCCTTCACTGGTCCTTTTGCAAAGCGTTTAAATGAAATATGTAAAATTGAGGTCAAGGAAGCGGAACATGGAGAGCCTGTAAAAGTGGGGGTAGCATATATCGCTAGAGGAGGTCACCATTTAAGGGTCTTGCACAAGACAACCCACATAGAGCTCGAGATAAGTAAAGAACCTAAAGATGCGTTGTATAAACCATCTGTGAACGAACTCATGTTGTCTATTGCAAAACATCTGGGTAAAAGGGCTATAGGTGTGATTTTAACTGGTATGGGTAATGATGGACTAATTGGGATAAGGGAATTAAAAAAAAGAGGCGGAAGGGCACTTGCTCAAAGTGAAAAGACCTGTGTTGTTTATGGTATGCCCAGGGCAATTGTAGAAGAAAATCTCGCTGATGAGGTGGTGGATATAACAGAGATGGCAGAGGCAATTGTGAGGAATTTATATATGTAATATTGGTTAAAGAATAAAAAATAGAGTAGCATACCATGAAAGATAGAAAATGTAATGAAGTTTTCAATAAATTGAACTCAGATGATTCAGCTTTAGTGAGAGAGGGATGTTTTTTGGCTGGGGAAAAGGGGTGTAGAGAGGCAATACCAATTTTAGTGGAACTTTTAAAGAGTAAAGATGTTGGGATACAAGAAGCTGCTGAGTTGTCATTGAGAAAAATTGGAGGAGAGGAGGCAGTTGAAGCCCTAATCCCTTTGCTTTGGGATGAGGATGCAGGGATTCGGAACACAGCCCTTGATATATTGAGAGAGATAGGCATACAAGGACTAGATCTTATAATTGATCTTTTAGATGATAAAGATCCTGATATAAGGATTTTTGCAGCTGATATTTTAGGCTATTGCCCAAATGCCCTAGTTGTTAATATATTATGTGATGTGTTGCAAAATGATCCTGATCCTAATGTAAGGTCCCAAGCTGCAGTTGGACTTGGAAATATTGGTTTTGTTGAGGCAATTCCATGTTTAGAAAAGGCATTGGAAGATGAGGAATGGGTAAAATTTACTGTTATTGAATCGTTAAAAAAGATTGGAAAAGATACCTGTGCAGAAGTATTGTTAAATTATCTTGGAAAAGGATCTGAGCTTATAGATTCAGCAATAATAGATGCCTTGGCCTCAATGGGAAAGGTGAGAATAGTTCCAACCCTTCTACATAAATTGGATACTGCAAACATTGGCCTGCGTAATAAGATTATTCAAGCATTAGTAATGCTTTTAGGAGATAAGACTTTAGCAATATTGGATGAGAATCAAAGAGATAAATTCAAAAACTATCTAATTGAAGCATTATCTGATGATGATGAAGAAGTCCAACGTGCTGCTTTAAAGGGTTTATCCTTTTTAAAAGACAAAACTTCATTTAAGGATGTATTTGAATTTGCACTTAGACTTGATGAAGAAACAAACGAAGATTTATTAAACAAGACAGTAGAAGTTTTAAAATCTATAGGAGTAACTGATTATTTGCTGGATGCTGCAAGATCTAAAGACGAAAAAAGATCTTTATTTGCTATAAGATTGCTCTGTAAACTTGATGATAAAAAAGCACTAGAAACCTTAGCTGATATATTTTGGACGCAGGATAGAGATATACAGAGAGAGATAGTATCTGCATTGTTTCAAAAGGATGGTCCTTCTTTAAAGGAATTTTTTATTAATATATTGAAAAAACATGAGGATGGTAAAGTAATAAAAGCAGCTTTAAGATTTCTAGGTGAAAAATTGAGATGTAAAGAAGCCCAAGAAGAGATTTTTAAGTTTTTAGATCATCCATATGATGATGTAAAAGAAGCTGCCTTAAAGAGTTTAGTGACAATTGGATCTGATTGGGTAAAGGACAAATTTGTAGAAATGCATAAATCAGACGATCCTTTAAAGCGATTTATGGCTGTTTATGCCTTTGGGCTGATGGGGTGTAGAGAATTTAAAAAATATGTAAAAGCATCTATTAATGATGAATATGAAGATATTAGAAAGCTGGCTATAGAGGCCCTTGCTAATTGTTGTGATAATAAAGATGAGTTAATAGATATATTAAATACAAAAATAGAAGATTCAAGTAGAGAGGTAAGATTAGCAATAATTAATGTATTATCTGAAATAGAAGACAAAAATAAGGTAAAGCCACTTTTAATACGATTATTAAAAGATACAGATGATTTTGTAAAAATGAGAGTTTTGGATTTATTTCCCCAGGTATGTTCAGATGATGAGGTTAAGGAGTTATTGCCAATTATAAATAGTGAAAATAAGATGTTAAAGATAAAATGTATTGAAGTTTTAGGGCAAATGAGGGGTAAAGTAGCTACTCATATACTCTTTGATATTTTAAATAAAGAGACAGACCCTGAAATCCAAAAACTTGTAGAAGAGATTCTTACAAAGGATAAGGAATAGGTAATATGGGATTTTTGACTAAAACTGCAAGATTAAATAAAGAATATAAGATTACTGATGAAGAATTTAAATTGTTGAGGGATTTTATTTATAATTTAACAGGAATATATATAGCAGACAATAGAAAGTATCTATTAGAGACTAGGCTGACAAATAGATTGAAAGAACTAGGTCTTAATTCTTTTTCTGAATATTATTATTTTTTGAAATACGATCCTGAAAAAAATAAAGAACTTGAAAGACTGTATTCTGTTATTACCACAAATGAGACTTCTTTTTTCAGGAATGAACCTCAATTAAAGGTATTTCAAAATATAATCCTACCAGAGGTAATTGAGAAAAAGAAGAAGGTGAGAAAAATCAGGATATGGTCTGCTGGATGTTCAACAGGGGAAGAGCCCTATACAATTTCTATTATTCTTCACGAAGTATTAAAGAATGAAATTAGTAGTTGGGATATAAAGATTACAGGAAATGATATTTCCAAAGATGTTCTTTTGGCTGCCAAAAGGGGAATTTATGGAGAATATTCTTTAAGGACTACTCCACCTATCATTAAACAAAAGTATTTTGATAAAATAGGAACTGGTAAATACAAAATAAAGGATCATGTAAAGAAATATGTTGTGTTTAAGCAAATAAATTTGATAGATAAATTCCAGGTTAAGTTGATAGATCGTTCTCAAGTTGTATTTTGTAGAAATGTAATAATTTATTTTGATGATGAAGCAAAGAAAAAGGTTATAAACTTGATTTATGACAATTTAGAAGATGGGGGCTATTTATTTTTAGGTCACTCTGAATCATTACACAATTTATCCAGAAGCTTTATCCCTAAATATTATCCTGGTTCAATTGTTTATAAAAAGGGAGTTGATCATGAGTGAAAATACGGAGAGGCGAAAATATCAGAGATTGGGAAAGGAATTTAAGGTTGATGTAAAGAAGTTTGTTTACCCAATTCGGAGTCAAAAGGTTATTAAAACAACCTGTATAAATATTAGCCCAGGGGGATTACTACTTAGATTAAGGGAACATTTTAATGTAGGAGACAAGTTACAATTGACTTTACATATACCAGGAATAAACAAATTTCATCCAAGTTTTTTTAAGGTATTTGAAAGTTCCTTAAATCAGTCTGTTATAGCTGTAGCTGAGGTGGTAAGAGTGGATAAAAGGGGATGGGATTATGAGATTGGGGTAAAATTTTTAGATGTATATGATGATGATTGGAAGGCCCTATATAAATTTTTGATGAAAGAATTAGAAAAAAAATAAATGAATAATAGTGAATGTCAAATTTTGGCGATAACTAATCAAAAAGGTGGGGTTGGAAAGACTACAACAGCCCTAACACTTGGTGCTGCATTGGTTTTATTGAGAAGAAAGACCCTTGTTATTGATTTAGATCCTCATGCGTCTGCCACAATCCATCTTACTTATTATTCAGATACACAAAATGAAAAGGTGGTGGACATCTTTTTAAAGGATGAGATATCCAAAGAAGAGATATTAGGTTTAATTAAAAGAGACAAAAGGCATTTTTTTGATTTTATTCCAGGTTCAGTTAAATTATCAATGGTTGAAGGGGAATTAAGAGAAAAGAAGTCAAAAGGTCTTTCTCTAAAAAAGACCCTTTCAAAGATAACATCTTATTATGAATTTATTATTTTAGATTGTCCTCCAAATTTTGGCTTAATATTAATCAATGCACTAGTTGCATCTACATTGACTGTGATCCCGATTCAAACAGAATTTCTTGCTCTTCACGGCCTAAAATTGACCTTTGATACCATCAGAATGTTAAATAGGGTGATTGATAGAAAAATTGAATATAGGGCACTAGCTACTATGTATGATCAGAGAATTGGGGCTTGCAGGAGGGTAGTAGAAGTGTTAAAAAGGACTTTAAAAGAGAAAATGTTTAAAACAATTATTTCTGTGGATAGTAAATTTAGAGAAGCAAGTGCTAGGGGGGAAATAATCTATAATTTATATCCTCAGAGTAGAGGTGCAAAACAATATTTACAACTGGCAAAAGAAATAGTATTATAAAATTCATTATGAACAAAAAAACCCCTGAAGAATATTTTAAGGAATATTTAGTGCCTCCTGGTGAGTCTGAGGAGGGAGATTACAAAAGTTCATATGAGATAGAGTTTATAAAAAAATTTTTAGGGGGAGAAGTACCTTTATCTCAAGATGTAAAAGGACAAAAGATTGCTACTGACCAAGTTTCAAAAGATTTGGACATTAAAAAGTTAAAGGAAGTACAGTTGGTGGGATTTTGTATTGGAAATAAAGAGATTTCTTTTCCAATACATGAGGTGAGGGAAGTTATCAAGAAGATTGAGTATACCACCTTGCCATCGTCTCCTCCTTTTGTTGTAGGAGTGATCAATTTAAGAAATAGGATTATACCCCTTTTGGATATTATGCCCCTTTTGGATGATGATGTTGCTCAATCAATTGAGGATTATAGATTTATTGTAATATGTGATTATAATGATTTTGGCATTGGAGTTTTTGTAAACAAGATAACTACTATGTATAAAGTGGCTCAAAATGATATTGAATGGAATATTGAGGCCAAGGTTGGTGCTTCTGGTATTATGAAAGGGGTGTTTGAGAATAAAGAAATACTTATTGGAATCTTAGATTTGGAAAAATTGGTTAATCTAATTTTAAATAAGTAAGTGGGGGCCTATGGTTGAAAAAAAGACAATTCTTATAGTTGATGACTCTAAGACAGTGAGAAACCTTGTATCTTTTGTAGTAAAAAATGCAGGCTATAAAGTAGTAACCGCTGAAGATGGACTAGAAGGGTTGGAAAAACTCTATTCCAATCCTGATATTGTCTTGATTGTAAGTGATGTGAATATGCCAAGGATGGATGGTCTCACCTTTATCAAAAATATCAGAGAACAGGAGGCATTTAGGGACCTTCCCATTATTATCTTAAGCACAGAAGGGGAAGATAAGGATATTCAAGCAGGATTAGAAGTGGGAGCTGATATATACATGGTAAAGCCTGCTCAACCCAACAAATTATTAAAGAATATAAATATGTTGCTCGGTAAAAAAAGGAGTTAAGGAAGGGGGTATTGGGATTATGATGGATGAAGAAGTATTGAGGGATTTTATTGCTGAGGCAAGAGAGCATCTTGAGACCATAGAGCCAAATTTACTGGAGCTTGAAAAAAATCCTGAGGATTTGAGTATTATTGATGAAATATTTCGTCCTATGCACTCTTTAAAGGGTGCATCTGGATTTTTAAATTTGACAAAAATGAACAAGCTTGCCCATAAGACTGAAAACATCTTAGATGAAATGAGAAAGGGCAATTTGAAAAATACCCCCGAGATAATGGATGTGGTTTTAGAAGCAACAGATCTTTTGCGTCAAATTTTGGATAACTTAGAGTCTTCAGGAGAAGAAGGGGATGTTGAGATTGATGATGTTGTGGCAAGAATAGAACATATTCTTGAAGCAAAGCCTGAAGGTTCTAAAACAACAGAAGAAGAGATATCTGAAGAAGGAACAGAAGGGTATCTCTTAACCATTAATAGTCCAGAACATTTAAATGATTTTTTGGAAGAGGTTGAAGATAATATTGAAAATTTAAATAAACTCTTAATTGAATTAGAAAAGGATCCAGAAAGAAGTGAAGAGATTATACAGGATATTTTTAGATATTTTCATAATTTAAAAGGGAATAGTGGACTTATTGGGTACAAAGAATTTCATAATATTACCCATAAAGCAGAGACCATCTTAAATTATTTTAGACAGAATAAGGTGAATATACCAGAGGATATAATGGATCTTTTACTGAAGACAATTGATGTGTTGGAAGAACTCACATCTGCAATTGACACTAAAACAGGATCTGTAACTCCTCCTGATGTAAGTGATCTGCTTAAGACATTAGATGAGGCTTGTGATAAATTGACAGGTGGAGATGAGAATATTCAAAAGGAAAAGAAATCTGTAAAGGAAGAGGAAGCAGAGGACAAAGAGAGAGAAGAGGTAGAGTTAATAGAAGATGAAGATCTGCAAATATTTAAAGAAACTATAGATCAACAGATAAAGAATATAAAACTGGCATTAGAGACATTAGAAAAAGATTCTAGTAATGAAGAATATATAGATGGATTATATAGGGCCCTAAATTCCATAAAAAATGCATGTGAATATATGGAATTTGAAGAAGAGGCAAAGTATGCTGCCCAGACCGCTAATTTGGTTGATCAAGGGAGAAACATGGACGGCGGTTTTGATGCCTTGCTCTCTATTTTATCACAGGAAACAGAAATTTTAGAAGAAAAGCTCAAAAAGAGGATAGAAAGTGTAGTTAGTGAGAGCAAAAAGATACAAGAGGATAAGCAAGCAGAGAAAATTGAAGAGAAAAAAGAAGAGACAGCAGCTTTAGCTGAAGAGGATAAGGCAGAGAAACCAAAGGAAGAAGAGGTTCCTAAAAAGGTAGATAAACAGCCAACAAAGCAAAAACTAGACAATCAAAAAACACAAAAGATAAAGACTTCGGCAACTATTAGGGTGGATCATGAGAAACTGGATCATCTTATGAATTTAATTGGAGAGTTAATTATTAATAGAAATAGATTTGTTTTGCTCACAAAACAATTAGAAGAAAAAAAGGATCTCTCACAAGTTATTCAGGATTTTTATGAAACAACAGATGCCTTAGGTAGAATTTCAGATGATTTGCAAGACACAATAATGCAGGTTAGAATGGTACCCATTAAGACAGTTTTTTCAAGATTTCCAAGATTGGTGAGAGATCTTAGTAGAAAGAGCGGAAAAAAGATAGATTTGATAATAGAAGGAGAGGAGACAGAACTTGATAAGAGTTTAGTGGAAATGATAGGTGATCCAATTTTACATCTTATTAGAAATGCAGTGGATCATGGTCAAGAAACACCTGAAGAAAGACGGGCAGTAGGAAAACCAGAAGTTGGGAAAATATGGCTTAGGGCATTTCATGAAGGGAATTCAGTTATAATAGAAGTTGAGGATGATGGAAGAGGTATTGATCCAGAAAAGATAAAGAAAAAGGCTGTTGAAAAAGGGATAATAACAGAAGATGAGGCACAAAAGATGGATGACAGGGAGGCAATTGAACTCATATTTGCCCCTGGATTTTCCACCGCAGAAAAGGTTACTGATATATCTGGACGTGGCGTTGGTATGGATGTGGTAAAAAACAACATTAAAAGTTTAAATGGAAATGTATTTGTTCACAGCGAAGTGGGAAAAGGTACAAAATTTACCCTTTCTTTACCATTGACATTGGCAATTATAGAAGCTCTCTTGGTTGAAGTTGGAAAACACATATATGCAATCCCTTTAGATGTTGTGTCAGAGACCACCAAGATTCATGTGTCAAAGATTTATGAAGTTAACAAGAAAAAGACCACCACTTTAAGAGGGGAAGTGGTGGGTTTAGTGGAACTTTCTGAGATATTGGGAATTGAAAGCAATTACAATGAGGATAAGGAAATACTTCCCTTGGTTATTATCAATGTAAATGATAGAAAATTAGGGTTAATAGTGGATAAGCTTATCCACAGGCAGGAAATAGTCATTAAATCCATGGGAGAATATCTAGGAGACATAAATGGATTTGCTGGAGCAACAATCTTAGGAGATGGAAGGGTAATTTTGATTTTAGATCCCTCTGATATTATGAGCTTATCAACTTCAATGAGTAGATAATAGTCAGTCAACCTCAATGTCGTCAAATACAACAGGTACTCTTTGCTTTAATTCCTTAAGAAGTGGAATCATTATCTCTCTTATTTGAGGATGTGCACGTTTTGAACATCTGAGTCTAAAGATGTG
>JAMOPG010000080.1 GCA_027064715.1 Desulfobacterales bacterium | reverse complement strand
CACCATTGTTAAAGGAGACAATAGATCGTTTTGTAGAGATTTTGCCTGAATTAGATAGAGACGCAAATATTATTAAAGATAAATTCGAGTTTTATAAACTAACACCAAAGACTTTTTTTACTGGTTATTTTGAGATGGATGTCAATGCATCTTTGACAAGGGATAAAGAATACAGATATCCAATATATGGATTGCCATCTGATTTGAAAAAGGTCAATTTAGGTAGATTTCATCCAAGATGGCGTGGTCAGACACTCATATATCGCATTGAAGGTGATGAGATAAGACCATATTATTCCAGAAAAGAGATTGATGGAGAACACAAAATAAAAGGCAAAGCCCCAGTTTTGGCATGGGCAAAAAGTCTTGTGGATATATATTTTTTACAAATACAAGGGTCAGGAAGGCTAATTTTGCCAGATGGATCATTTAAATACATTGGATATGCAGGCAAAAATGGCAGACAATATGTATCCTTAGGAAAATATTTAATTGAAAAGGGTTATATTACTCCAGATCAGGGAAATTTAGAAGGAATTGTCAATTATTTAAATTCAAATCCTGATAAGCTACCAGATATATTATTTATAAATCCAAGTTACGTATTTTTTAGATTTTTAGACTGTGGCCCAGTTGGCGCAATAGGTGTAAAGCTTATGCCCCTTGTCAGTATAGCAGTGGATCCAGAAATTATTCCCCTTGGCTCAATAGGTATTTATGAGGTTAAACTTCCTGGAATGGATAAAGAAATGATGGGATTTTTTATTGCCCAGGATGTAGGTGGTGCCATTGAGAATAATCATGTTGATCTTTTTTGTGGTTTTGGGGAAAATGCAAGGCACATTGCAGGAAATTTGTCTCAATATGGTAATATATATCTCATGTTAAAAAAAGAGAAATAGAATAGTAAGATTAAGAGTTGGAGGATATAAAATGGCTGAGTATGAACCTGTAATAGGTCTTGAGGTGCATGCGCAACTAAAGACAAAGTCCAAGCTTTTTTGCAGTTGTCCCACTACTTTTGGGGAAGAACCCAATAAAAATACATGTCCAGTATGTACTGGTATGCCTGGTGCATTACCAGTTGTTAATAAAAAGGCAGTGGAATATGCCACAAAGATGGGGCTTGCTGTAAATTGTGATATAAATTTACGCTCAAGGTTTGCGAGAAAAAACTATTTTTATCCAGACCTTCCCAAAGGATATCAGATATCTCAATATGAAGAGCCATTGGCAGAAAATGGTTATCTTGAGATTCAAGTAAATGGAAAGAAGAAAAAGATCAAGATTATTAGGATCCACATGGAAGATGATGCTGGGAAATCCATTCATGTTCAAGGGGAGAATAAAACCCTTATTGACCTAAATAGAACAGGAGTGCCCCTTATAGAAATAGTCAGTGCTCCAGACATAAATTCACCAGAAGAGGCAGTAGAATATTTAAAAGAGCTTCGAGCCATATTGGTTTATCTTGGAATTTGTGATGGAAATATGCAAGAAGGCAGCTTTAGGTGTGATGCAAATGTCTCTGTTAGACCAAAAGGAGACATAAAGCTGGGAACTAGGACAGAATTAAAAAATATGAATTCCTTTAAACACGTGCAAAGGGCCTTGCAATATGAGATTAAAAGGCAGATAGAACTGATTGAAGATGGAGAAAAGGTGATACAAGAAACAAGGCTTTATGATGAAGCAAAAGGGATTACAAGGTCCATGCGGGGCAAAGAGGAGGCACATGATTATAGATATTTCCCTGATCCTGATCTGGTGCCTGTGATGATATCAGAAGAAGAGCTTATAAAATGGAAAAGTGAGCTTCCTGAACTGCCCCAACAAAAACGTCAGAGATTTATGGAGCAATACAATTTGACCTATGAAGAGGCAGAACTTTTGACGTCAGATAAAGAGTTGGCCAACTATTTTGAAGAGGTGGTAAAAGAGTATAATGATCCCAAAGAGGTGTATAAGTGGTTTCAGACAGATGTCCTCAGAGAGCTACATGAAAACAATATCAAAATTACAGAGGTAAAATTTGGGCCAAAACAGTTTGCTACATTGTTAAATCTAGTAAAAATGGGTAAAATCAGTCTAAAGATTGGGAAAGATATATTTCCTGATGTGTTTGTGAAAGGTCTGGATCCAGAAAAATATATCAAAGACAAAGGACTTGTCCAGATATCTGATGATTCTGAACTTGAAAAAATAGTTGATGAGGTGCTGCAACAGTTTCCAGATGAGATCGTAGCTTATAAAAAAGGTAAAAAGAAGCTTCTTAGTTTTTTTATGGGACAGGTGATGAGAAAGACAAAAGGCAAGGCAAATCCAAATAAGGTATCTCAAATTTTTAGGGATAAATTAGATAAATAATAGAGGGTTAATATTGAAAAATATGTCCAAATGGAGAGTAAGGTCATATGAAAAGACACATAAGATTTTCTGATGAAGAGAATATACTGGTGCTTTTAGATCAGCGCTATCTGCCCACTGAAGAAAGGTGGTATGTGTGCAAGAATTTAAGGGATGTGGTCAAGGCTATAAAGAACATGGTGATAAGGGGTGCGCCTGCTATTGGTGTTGTAGCTGGTTATGGATGTTATCTAGGAACATTGAATTTAGAGTCGCAAGATCCCCAGTGGAGAGAGCTTCTTAAGAAAAAACTTATTGAGCTTGAGGAGGCCAGACCAACTGCTGTTAATCTTAAGTATATTGTCAATATCATGAGAAAGATATGGGAAAAAGATCCAGAGATGGAGTTAGATGAGTTAAGATGGGTCTGGCTTAAAAAGGCAAAGGAGATTCACAATGAGGATATTTTAATCAATAAAAGGTTAGGAACATTCGGTGCTGAGATTTTACAGGGCAAAAAAAGGATTATGACCCATTGCAATGCCGGGGCTCTAGCAACAGGGGGATATGGGACTGCATTGGGAATAATAAGAGCAATGAAGTCAATGTATGGGGATGTAGAGGTGATTGCCAATGAGACAAGGCCATTTTTGCAAGGGGCAAGACTAACAGCTTATGAGCTCCATCATGATGACATAAAGGTTACTGTGGTATGTGATAACTCTGCTGGATATCTTATGTCCCAGAAAATGGTAGATGCTGTGGTGGTTGGTGCTGATAGAATAGTTGCCAATGGGGATACTGCAAACAAAATAGGCACGTACTCATTG
Source organism: Desulfobacterales bacterium (assembly GCA_027064715.1). Classification (GTDB taxonomy): domain Bacteria; phylum Desulfobacterota; class Desulfovibrionia; order Desulfovibrionales; family Desulfothermaceae; genus Desulfothermus. The sequence continues at coordinate 10,973 of JAMOPG010000080.1, read as the reverse complement.
GCAATTTTGGCAAAACATCATAATATCCCATTTTATGTTGCAGCTCCCACATCTACCTTTGATCTATCTTTGGCAGACGGTTCTCAGATCCCTATTGAAAAAAGATCTTCAAAAGAGGTAACACATATATTTGACACACAAATTGTTCCAGATGGGGTTTCTGTGTATAATTTTGCCTTTGATGTTACACCTGCAGAATTGGTTACTGCATTTATATGTGAAAAAGGAGTGATTTATCCCCCTTTTAAAGAAAATATTTTAAAAGTAATTAAGGGATCTGAAAGATAGGATCTCTTTTAGGAGTATTTATTAATGTTGCCAAAAGTGGTTATTGTTGGTCGAACTAATGTGGGAAAATCCACTCTCTTCAATCGCCTGATCAAGGGACGTAAGGCAATTACCAGCAATAGGGCTGGAATTACCAGGGATAGAATCTACGGAGAAGTGAAATATGTTGATAAACCCTTTTCTTTGATAGATACTGGAGGACTTATCTTTGATAGTAAGGAAGAGATTGATCTAGGAATCTTTAAACAGGTAGAAGAGGCATTAGAAGAGGCTTCTTTGATCTTGTTTGTGGTTGATGGAAAAGCTGGGTTAACTCCACTTGATTTTGATGTTGCTGAGTACATAAGAAGGGCCAAAAAGCCTGTTTTGTTAGTAGTAAATAAGGTGGATGGTAAAGAGCAAGAGCCATATCTTGCTCCAGAATTTTATACTCTAGGGTTTGATGTTATCCCTATATCTGCTGCGTATGGATATAATGTGCCTTTTTTAATAGAAAAGATTCAAGAAAATTTGCCAAAGGTGGAGGCTGTGCCTGAGATTTCAGGTCTAAAGATAGCGCTGGTTGGTAGACCCAATGCTGGAAAATCTTCTTTGATAAATGCATTTGTAGGGGAAAAACGATTAATAGTGAGCCCCATACCTGGAACAACTAGAGATAGTGTTGATGTGGTCTTGGAAAAAGATGATAGCACGTATGTGTTTGTGGATACAGCAGGGATAAGAAGAAGATCAAAAATAAAGGACCCTGTGGAAAAATTTAGCGTGCTCAGGGCCCTTACCTCAAGTAAGAGGGCCAATATATCTGTTTTAGTGGTTGATGGAACAGAAAAGTTGACTCATCAGGACAAGACCATAATCCATTTTTTAGACAGAGAAAAAATCCCTTTTATAGTGGCTGTAAATAAAATTGATCTCATATCCAGGGATAAACATGAGCAACTGAGGCAATATTATGCTAGTGAGCTCAGTTTTTGTTCCCATGTGCCCATTGTGTTTACTTCTGCAGTGGATAAGAGGGGACTTGGTGGGCTTTTGGCTTTAACAGAAAGATTGTGGGATGAGGTAAATAAAAGGATTACCACTGGTGAGCTAAACAGGGGGCTCAAAGAGGCCTTAATAAGGCATCAACCCCCTGTGGTAAAAAATAAGAGGCCAAAATTTTATTATTTAACACAGGTGGATATAAATCCACCATCTTTTGTTTTCTTTTTAAATGATCATACATTATTAAAAGAGAGCTATAAAAGGTATCTAGAGGGTCAGATTAGAAAGATATTTGGGTTTAAGATGTCTCCATTAAAACTTGTATTCAGGACATCTGGTGATGATAGATATAAAAAACAATAAAGGGGTGATTTTATGATTCAAAAGGTGAAGTATATCTGGTTTGATGGGGAATTAGTGCCATGGGAAGAGGCAAATGTCCATGTTTTAACCCATGCCCTCCACTATGGAACAGGGGTTTTTGAAGGCATTAGGGCCTATAAATGCAGTGAAGGGGGGTCTGCTGTTTTTCGTTTAAAGGAACATGTTAGAAGACTTTTTGATTCAGCCAAGATATTAAATATAAAAATTCCATATTCTCAACAAGAGATTGAAGAGGCAATCATTCTCACATTAAAGGAGAATAAGTTAGAAGAAGGGTATATAAGACCTCTGGTTTTTGTTGGTGATGGTGTAATGGGGGTACACCCCTCCACAAACCCAATAAGGGTTATTATTGCAGTGTGGTCATGGGGAGCATATTTAGGCGAAGAAGCACTTTCTAAGGGAATAAGAGTAAAGACATCTTCTTTTACAAGGCACCATGTAAATGTAATGATGACAAAGGCAAAAATTTGTGGAAATTATGTGAATTCTGTTTTGGCAAAGATGGAGGCTGTTGCTGATGGGTATGATGAAGCCCTGATGCTTGATGTGGACGGATATGTTGCTGAAGCAAGTGGTGAAAACTTTTTTATAATTAGGGACAGCAAGATCAAAACACCACCTTTAGGACCTGTGCTTCCTGGAATTACTAGGGATTGTATCATTACTCTTGCAAAAGATATGGGATATAAAGTTATTGAACAAAGATTTACCAGAGATGAAGTATATATGGCAGATGAGGCATTTTTTACAGGAACAGCCGCTGAACTTACCCCTATTAGAGAAGTTGATGGGAGAGTTATAGGCTCTGGTGTGGCTGGTCCAATTACTAAACTCTTTCAACAAGAATTTTTTAAGATTGTGAGGGGAGAGAACCTGAAATACGCTGGCTGGCTCACAAGATATGAGATATAACGTTTGTTTATTATGGAAAAAAGAAGACACTTAGCTACTTTTTATAGGCCACAGAGGTTTTGTGAGCTTAGAGGACAGGAACATGTTAAAAGGGTGTTATCTCAGGCAGTAGAAAAGGGTAATATAGGCAAGGCCTATTTGTTTAGTGGCACAAGGGGTGTGGGAAAGACAACAGTGGCCAGGATCTTTGCCAAGGCCATAAATTGTAAAAATAGAAAAGATTTTGAGCCATGTAATCAGTGTGATCTCTGTAAGGAAATAACTCAAGGTTATTCCCTAGATGTCCTGGAAATAGATGGAGCGTCTCATACAGGTGTTGACAATGTCCGAAAACTCATTGAAGATATATCCCTTGTGCCCTTAAAATGCAAATATCGGGTTATTATTATTGATGAAGTACATATGTTTTCAAAGGCAGCTTTTAATGCACTTTTAAAAACAATAGAAGAACCTCCACCACATGTTGTCTTTATCCTAGCAACAACAGAAGTAAATAAGATACCTCCTACTATTATTAGTAGATGTCAACATCTTGTATTTAAGCAACTGAGTAAAAAAGAATTAGTTGACCATTTAAAGGATATATTAACTAAAGAAAATATCCAATTTGAAGAAAGGGCACTTTCCCTTATTGCAGAAAAAGGGGGTGGCAGTGTTCGGGATAGTTTATCTGTTTTATCTCAATTAATTAACATCTCAGAAGGAAATATAACTGAAAGATTAGTTAGAGACATATTGGGAATTGTGTCTACAGAAGTTATGTTAAACTTAATGAATAATATAACACAAGGCGATGTACCAGGTGTAATCAACATAGTAAAGGATATATTAGATCAAGGGATTGATATACAATATTTTTTACAGCAATTTACAAAGATATGGAGAAATTTATTTTTACTAAAATCAAGTAAAGATATTGTTATTTCAGAAGAAGACAGGATTTTTGAAATTGATGTATTAAAAGGACTTTCTCAACACTTTTCTCTCACTCATATCCATGCTGCATGGCAGATATTAATGGATGGTCTTACAAAGATAGAAAAAACTCATGATCCAGCCTTATTTTTAGAACTTTTGTTTATAAATCTGGCAAATATTAAAGAATTGATCCCCATATCAGAATATGATTTTTCAAAATACCATACCTATAAAAAAAGGTATGTTTCTCCAAAAAGTCTCAATGAAGCAGTGGATAAATCTGTAATAGAAGAGATGAGAAGAGACAAATTAACATCTCAATTCAAAGAGAAAAAAAAGAATTTTACGTGGGATGGATTTGTGGAATTTTTAAAAACAAAGAAGATAGATAAAAAAATCCCTTATATTGGTGTATGTAAAGGTGAGATGCTGGAGGATAAACTTGTTATAACATGTCCATCCTATTGGTTAGATAGACTAAATTCTTCTATTACAACAAAAGAGATATTTGAAAAAAGTGTAAAGGAATATTTTGGAGACATCTCTTATGAGTTTAATATTGAGAAAAAAAAAGATTATAAGACTCTTAAGGAAAAGATATTGAATGATCCCAGAATTGATTTATTAATAAAAGAGTTTAATGCAAAGATATTGGATATTACTTCAAAAAGAGAAAAAAATAAAAGATAAAGGGGGAGTGTTATGAATATTCATGAACTTATAAGGCAAGCACAGACATTACAAAAGAAACTTCTGGACATGCAAGAGGAGATCAACAAAAAAACAGTGGAAGCAAGTGCTGGTGGTGGCATGGTTAGAGTGGTTGTCAATGGCACACCTGAGATCTTAAAAATAGAATTGGATCCAACAATAGTGGACCCAAATGATATTACTATGCTTCAGGACCTAATAGTTGCTGCCACCAATGAGGCTTTAAGGCGTGCAAAGGAAATGAAGGAAGAAGAAATAGCAAAATTAACTGGTGGAATAAAACTTCCCAATATGGGTATCATTTAAGTGAAAAGTTTTTAGTAATAATATTGTTATCAATCAGGATAAGGATCTGGCTCTCTATGTTTGAGAACCTACCACAGCCTTTAAGAGATGTGGTTGATCATTTTAGTAAATTACCAGGTTTAGGCCCTAAGTCTGCTTTAAAAATAGCCCTATATCTCTTAGAAATCCCTGAGCACAAGGTTAGATCGCTTGGGGAGAGTATAATTTCATTGAGGGAAAATTTGACAATATGTGAAAGGTGCGGAGGATTTGCTGACAGGAGTCCTTGTGATATATGTTTAGACCCTACCAGGGATGACAGCAAATTGTGTGTGGTATCTGATTGGGATGGGCTTATGTTGTTTGAGACCACCAAGATTTTTAAAGGAAGGTATCTTATACTTGGAGGATTACTTTCTCCTTTAGAGGGCAAAAATCCTGAACACCTACGGATTGGACTCCTTAAAAAAAGATTATCAGAGGGAAAGGTCCAGGAGGTTATCTTAGCCCTTGGTTCCACAAAGGATGCAGAACTCACAGAAAGTTTTTTGCGGGACTTGATAGTCAGCAATTATCCTCATATCCAGCTAACCCGCCTTGCCCAAGGTATTCCAGTAGGTCTGGAATTAAAATATGTGGATCATGAATCCTTAAAACAATCAATTCGTTATCGTCAGAAATTGTAGTCATGGATACTTTGTGTGGTGAAGTTATTTCAATAGTTTACAATGATCCTGACACAAATTTTATTGTTTGCAGACTAAAATCCAAGAAAGAAGCTGGTATTGTAACTGTTGTTGGGTCTATTGGAGATATTATTCCAGGGACTGAGGTAAGTCTTAAAGGAGAATGGCGAGTTCACCCAAAGTTTGGGCGTCAATTTCAGGCAACCTGGTGTGAGCAAAATCTTCCTGCTACTGAGGTTGGTATAAAGAGATATTTAAGCTCTGGTATGATAAAAGGTATTGGGCCAGTCTTAGCTCAAAGACTCATTGATAAATTTGGAAATCAGGTTCTTCACATACTTGATAAAGAGCCCAAAAGACTCCTTGAAATATCTGGTATAGGAGAAAAGACCCTGGAAAAGATAATTTCATCATGGGAGGAACACAGAGAAGTAAGAAATCTCATCATGTTTTTGCAAGAACATTCAGTACCACCTTCTTATGCAGTAAAGATTTATAGGACTTATGGACAAAATTCTTTGAATGTCCTTAAACAAAGGCCCTATGATCTTGCATATGACATCAAAGGCATAGGTTTTAAGACCGCAGATAACATAGCCTTAAAATTGGGTTTTCCCAAAGATTCGCCTCAGAGAATAGAGGCAGGAGTTGTTTATACACTCTTTACAGTAAGTGAAAGGGGACATGTGTATTATCCAAAATCAAAGTTATTAGCAGAAGTCTCAAAGATATTGGATATACAACAGATTGATCTAATCGAGGATGCGATAATAGCCCTTATAAATAAAAAGAAGATATTTGTGGAAAATCTAGAATATGAACAAGAGGATGTGGCAGTATATCTTGCACATTTTTACAAATGGGAAAAGGAAATCGCCTCAAGATTGAAAGAGATGTTAATTGGGGTTGGAACCAATATTTTATTGGCACAGGATATTGAACTGAAAATAAAAAAACTAGAACAGCAGACACGAGTTTTTTTGTCACAAGAACAAAGGGATGCAGTAATTGGTGCTTTGAAAAATCAGATATTTATTATCACAGGAGGGCCAGGCACTGGAAAAACAACAATAACCAAATTTATAGTAACTATTTTAAAGAAAATGGGGATGAAGGTATTTTTATGCGCCCCAACTGGACGTGCTGCCAAAAGGCTTTCAGAGGCAACAGGTTTTGATGCATCAACTGTACATAAACTCCTTGGCTTTGGTCCAAGTGGAGAGTTCCAATATGGGGAACAGAAGAAACTAAAGACCAATTGTGTAGTGCTTGATGAAGCATCCATGGTAGATTGTCATTTGTTTGTTAGCTTACTTCGTGCCCTTCCATTGACAGCAAAACTTATCATTGTAGGAGATGTAAACCAGCTTCCATCTGTTGGTCCTGGAAATATCTTAGAAGACTTGATTAAGTCTCAAGTGGTGCCCACAAAGAAGCTTACCAAGATTTACAGACAGGCGCAACAATCAATGATCGTAGTGAATGCCCACAGGGTAAATCAAGGTAAATTCCCAATAAGGGCAAAAGCAGATCCTCCAAAAGGAGATTTTTTTTGGATGGAAGAGGAGAATATTCAGAGGATCCAAAGGGTATTGATAACCTTGGTTACAAAAAGGATACCAGAGATATTAAATTGTGATCCCATAAGGGATATTCAAGTGTTAAGCCCTATGCATAAAGGAGATGTTGGTACTATTGAGCTAAATAAGCTTTTACAAAAATACCTAAATTCATCACCTAAGGCCATAAAATATTGTTTAAAGGGGTATAGGCTAGGGGATAAGGTGATTCAAACAAAAAACAATTATGAAAAAGAGGTGTTTAATGGAGATGTGGGAATAATATCAGATGTAAATTTGGATTTAGGTGAATTAACTGTGGATTTTGATGGAAGATCAGTCTTGTATGACCAATCAGAATTAGATGAGATTTCCCTTGCGTATTGCATAAGTATTCACAAGTCTCAAGGAAGCGAATATCCTGTGGTGTTATTTCCTGTGGTTATGCAGCATTACATAATGTTACACAAGAATTTGATATATACTGCCTTAACTCGTGCAAAAAGGCTGGTAGTTATATTGGGAAGTAGAAAGGCCATGGCCATAGGACTTAAAAACAAGAATAAAGAAGAAAGATATACAAATCTTGCAAATAGACTAAAAGAAAAAATATTTTAGCTTGCCTATTAATATTCTATTTTTTGTATTTTTCATAAGCCTCTATAAAAACTTCTTCTAGATCCTTTGTTGTATTGAATTTATCTATAAAATCTATTTTAACATTCAGCGCAAAGAAGTTCTGTGAAAATTTTTTTAATTTTACTGCATCTTTTAATGTAGTAAGAATAATACAATTATTTTTTTGGGCTTGATATTCTATTTTATCCCAGTCATTTTGTTTGTAATTATAGTGATCAGGATATGTTAAAAAGATTTTTGGTGGAGTGCCCAAAAATTCACATATGGAAACATAGACCTTTTTGGGATTTGCAATACCTACAACAAGTAAATAATTTTTATTAGGTAGATTAATATCTTTTTTAAAATCAGTAATAGATACAATTGATTTAATATAAGTTCTAAATGTGTAAATTGGTTTTTTAAAAGGCAGGATATACTTCTCAATATATTTTAATACATCGTTATTAGAATGACCTGTAGTATTGACTAGGATAACATCACTTCTATTAATGGCCGATTTATCCTCTCGCCATGTTCCATACGGTATAATCTTATTCCAATTGTATATTAAATCATTTGCAGAAAAAATTAAGATATTTAAATGTCTCTTTAGTTTTAAATATTGAAATCCATCATCTAATATAGCAATATCTGGCTTAAACAATCTCCAGCCAAATTCAATTGCTCGTTCTCTTTTGGGATCCACTATTACATGGGTATCTTTGCATAATAATTTTAACATCAATGGTTCATCACCACTAAACTGGGCTTGGGAGTTTTCATCTGTTATATAGGGATAGTGAGGAGGTTTTCCTTTGTATCCTCGAGAAAGTAGCATTGTCTTTTTTTTTAGGCTATGGGCTAATTCTAACAGCCAATGACAAACTGGAGTTTTCCCAGTTCCACCCCAGCTAATGTTACCAACAGATACAGTAAAAAGAGGAGGGTTATGGGAGGTTATTATTTTTTTTATATATAAAATATTTCTCAAGGACATACCTGTTTGGTATATCCTTGAGATGGGTTTTAAGATCTTTTTCATTGATGTTATTAATCTCTTGATTGACCGAAAAATCTAAGAAGAAGTAAAAATAGGTTAATAAAATCAAGATACAAGGTAAGTGCCCCTAAAATTGTTCCTTTTTGCAAAGTCCCTTTTCGATCTAATGGGGCATCTTGTCCCATTATTTTGAGTTTTTGAGTATCATAAGCAGTAAGTCCTACAAAAACTATTATCCCCATTATAGATATGGCAAACTCAAATTGAGTGGATGGAAAAAATATATTTATAATTGAGGCAATTATCACTCCAATTAGTCCCATAAATAAAAAGCTTCCCCAGGATGTGAGGTCTTTTGAGGTAGTAAAACCATAAATGGACATTGCTCCAAACATTGAACTACAGATTAAAAAGGTCTTCACAATAGAAGCCTGGGTGTAAATCAAAAAAATAGAGGATAGAGTAATGCCATTTAAGCTACTATAAAGAACAAATAGGGCTGTTGCCATTGTGGCTGATAGTCTGTGAATTGCTCCACTAATTGTCACTACTAACACAAGTTCTCCTATTATAAGTCCTATAAAAAGAACCTGATTTCCCAGAAATAGATTTAATAGAGCTGGACTAGATGCAACAAGGTGGGCTATATACCCAGTAATGAGTAGCCCAATACACATCCACAAATATACTCCTCGCAAAAATACATTGGTTGTCGTTAAAGTTGTAGCACTCATTTTTTGTTGGTACATTTTTCGTCTCCTTGTTTATTTTTTATCTAGGTTGCTCTAGACTTTTAGGATTAACTTTTTTTATAAGGATTACCATATCAACTGGCTTATATTAAAAAAAGATCAACTGGCTTATATTAAAAAAAAGTAGGTGAGTCAAATGGCGATATCCATATCCAGTGCATTTGAGATCAAAAATATTCTTGGTCGGGCCAAGGCATATTTATAAATAAAAAAGAGATTGTGAAGGCATAATGGCTGTTTGTGAGGGTATAAAACTTTTTAAAGATTACTAAGATCTATGGGAAAGATAGAATTGAGATAGAATATCAAATATCAGAGCTCTCTGATATTATAAAAACTATTCCAGAGTTAAAAGAATATTTAACGGAAGATTCTGGCTATGTAAAAGGAAAAGAAAGTAATACCATTTGCCTTTGGAAAAGACATATTATAAATGAAAGGAGTCCAGTTTCACAAGAGAGGGGTAGAGATGTCTAAAAGGATGAATATAGAATGGCGAGAGGGGGAAAAGGAATTATTGGAATTGTATAAAAGAGAACAAAAGGTTGAGATACGTTCTCGATTGCATGCATTTTAGCTTTTGAGGAAAGGGTATTCAGTAGCAGAGGTGAAAAAAGTTTTAGGAATACATGAACGAACGCTTCGACGTTGGATAGCATGGTATAGGGCAGGGGGATAGAAGAAGTGAGGCGACGCAAGAAAGGGGGCGACAGGGGAGAGAATGCTGGTTGAGTGCAGAGCAAAAGGAGCAATTGAAAACAAAGGCATCAGAAGGAGTGTTTAAAACGATCCAAGATGCTGTAGAGTGGGTAGCGAAAGAGTTCAAAATCAAATACAGTTATGGGGGATGCGATCGTTGTTTGTTCGGCTTGGTATCAAGAAGAAAGTGCCAAGACCGAAAGCAGTAAAGGCCTGTGCTGAGGCACAAAAGGAGTGGAAAAAAAGGGGGCTTGCTTCAGCTCTAAGGGAGTATGGTATAACAGCGGAGAAGAAAGTTGTATGGGCAGATGAGATGCGGATAGGGCTTCAAAGGCAGGTAAGGAAAGTGTGGGCACCAAGAGGGGTAAAGGTAGAGCAAAAACTATAAATTGATTACAAGTGAACATATCTGGCCTTAGGGGTAGATGTTATGTGAGGTTGTCTTGAGTGGTGTTGGATAGATAGTATGAAAGGAGAGGATGGTTGTCAAAGCAGTTCAATGATGGCAAGATAAAAAGATAGAAGCAGTTGTATGGGACAGAGCCAGGAGCAATGTCAAAGGGCAAATCATGGGATGAGAAGATATTTGAAAGAAGAGAAAGATACAGAGGGAAAGAGATATGGGTGTGGGGTATGTGAAAATTAAATTAAATTCTCCCCGGTAGTGTAAAAAAATTTGTGTAAATTTTTTTACACTACCTTTTATATAGGAAGTTAAAAGATAGTGTTTACTATCATAAAAGAAAAATATGCTATAAAAACAATCAATAAATCAAGGAGTACACATGAGATTTTTTAATACAGCAGGACCTGTAAGGTGTGAGGATCATTATTGTTTGCCGCCACTTCAGCGTTTAGATTTAGAAGAAGTGCTTATGCTCATTGATCAGAAAAAATATTTTGTTTTGCATGCACCAAGGCAAACAGGCAAGACAACCTGCCTTTTAGCACTTCAGGAGTATTTAAACAAAGAAGGCAAATACAGGGCACTATATGTAAATGTGGAAAGCGCTCAGGGGGCAAGAGAGGATGTGTACAGGGGAATTAAGGCAATTTTAAGTACAATGACAATAATGATAGAAGAGTATTGGGAAGAAGGTTTAGACATAGATTACAATAAAGTATTAAGAGAACATGGAGAAGATTCCGCCCTTTTAACTTACTTAAGAAA
>JAMOPG010000079.1 GCA_027064715.1 Desulfobacterales bacterium | reverse complement strand
CTCTATATCTCCACCCAAAGTTCAAACTTGGCGGGTGCGGAGCCCGGGGTGGAGAATTATTTTTAAGGTAAATAATTGTCCTTAGTTTCTGGGATTAACGGCTTTCCATTTTTGATTTTTTGATTAATTTCTTCAGCTGTTTTTTCTATAGCTAAAAACCGCTTTGCTGTGGATGGGTGTGTGCTTCCTTTTAGATTGATGGCAGCAGGATGAGTAGCTGCCATACGCCTCCATAACTGGGCAGCTTTAGATACATCATAACCAGCACGAGCAGCATAATAACATCCCACATAATCTGCCTCTGCCTCAAATTCCTGACTAAAGAGCAATTGTCCTGTTTGTGCACCTATTCTAGTAACATTTACTCCTGTTAATTCACTTACAATAGCACCTAAAAGAGTTCCAATAGTTCTATTTACAGCTTGTTTTTTAATATGGCCCATGGTGTTATGAGCCAATTCATGCGATATAACTAATGCCAGTTCATCGTCAGAATTTAGAAACCTCATCATTCCAGAGAAAACAACTACATATCTACCATCTGCAAATGCGTTAACTTCATCGCTATTTTTCAATATTATTGGATAATTACATATACAGACTGGTTTAATTGTAATATCCATCCTTTGACTTTGGCGTTCTATTGATAGCACTATATCTTCACCATGGTTATTATTCAAGATCTTGTTGAACTTTTTTACTCCTTCTTTGTTTGGCGGTAACGGATTTTGATTAATAGCATATATTACATCCCCTTCTTTTAATCCTGCTGCTTCTGCTGGTGAACCAGGTATTACATAAAGTACTGTTGGAAGATTTTTGATCCCAAATAGACGTCTATAGGCCTCCCGATATTCTTTCGGGATAATTCCCCGGGCAAGATAAATAAAACCACAAGAATATGTTCTGTTTTTTCCACATAATGAGGCATTGGCCCGAAGAATACGAAAGCCTATTCTCTCGAGACGTCTTTGTAATTTTACAAACTCTACCACAGCCATTTCTCTTTGCTTTTCTGCTTCATAGGCTGCCATTTCATCACTGATTTTTGGTACTTTTGTAGTTGGAGCACAGGCTGAAGTTAAAAGTAAAGCAATCAATATAAATAAACACAATAGTGATGGAATCTGAATATAGAATTTACCCTGATTATATTTTTTCATCTCCACTTCTCCTCTTAAACTAGAAAAAGTTTAACAAAGAAAACAATCGCCTTTATAAGTGTATGTGAGGAATGATGTCACTAAAAACTATTTTATTTCTTTCCAACAAGCAACCCTTAAATTGTGGTTTCAGCATAAATAAGTTATGGAATCATGTTTAACTGGCTAAGAATTATTCTCTATATAAATTATTTCCCATCAAAGTAAAACTCAATATGATTATTTTGATAAAAGACCAAAATGTTATTAATAGACCGCTGTTACCAGATCCCAAAAATAATATATTCATATACTAACACAGATAATAGAGCCCCTAAGGGATCAATTAAAATACCTTCCCACTTAAGTATATTAGCAATATTTTGGGTTGGATTAATTATTCTTAAAAGGGAAGAAATTACAGTTGGCCCTGGAACAACAGTAATGCATCCAAAAAGTAGAGATATATTCCATGAGACATTTAATGAATAATGTACCGCCACTGTGGTGATTAATATTGTAATTAATGCACCAATTGATATGAGCCTTCTTATTACTGATGCCAATCCTTTTATTTCAGAAAATTTTAAAGATAGACTTCCCTCAAATAAAATGAAACTAACTGCTAACGATACAAAAGAATAGAAAAATTCTCCAAATATTTTAATTGGATCAAACCAATTTAAAACAGGACCTATCATTATACCAAAGAAAAGAAGAAATAAAATGGAAAGGATTTTTACTTTTCACGACAACCATTGAATGATAAAACAGCAAAATATAAGAATTGCTAAAGAAAAACTTATAGGCATATTTTTTATGTTATGGCATAATAAAAAAATTATATTATTGCTTTAAATGTATCTAAAAATAAAGAGTTGCCAAAATCTACGGAGACTACTTAAAAAATAATAACCACCTATCTCCAACTTTTTTTATAAACAGAGTTTTATCCACATAATAATAATTACCCCTTATCATCTTTCGAAAACTTTGAATGCCTATGGACAGATTTTTCATTTTTTCCTTACTTTATTGCCAATTTTATATTTTTCAGTTACTCATGAAAAATCAAAATACTTTCAACCCTTGAAATTTAATAAAAACTAAGATAAGGACTTTTATTATAAAAAATAATAGTGATTATGTGAAATGTTCAAGGGCAAGACCTGTTCAAATATGTTATGGCTAAATAAGACCACCATGGAAGGTCTTCCTCAAATTATTAAGGTCTTCCTCAAATTATTAGTGTATTAAAAAATTATCAATATCAGTAAGAAAATTAATTAAATAATATTAAATTTTAAAACTAAGGATCTTTTATGTTTCCAAAGATAAACAGATATAGAAAAATTCTTTCAACCTTAGCAAAATATGGTTTTGCAGATATAGTGTCTAGAATAGAGGGGCATTATTCCATCAAAATACCCCTCACTTCTTCATCTACTGCCCAAAATACTTATACGAGGATAAGGCTTGTATTGGAAAAGCTAGGTCCAACCTTTGTAAAATTAGGGCAAATGCTCAGCTTGCGAACAGACTTGATCCCAGCTGAACTTGCAAAAGAGCTGAGCTTACTTCAAGACAATGTTGAGCCAGTCCCATTTGATGAAATAAAAAAACAAATACAAGACTCTTTAAAAAGTGATCTTTCAGAGATCTTTTCCTATATTTCGCCAAAACCTCTAGCAACAGGTTCACTTGCGCAAGTGCATGAGGGCCATTTAAAAAAAGAAGATATAACTATTGCAATTAAGGTTCAACGCCCAAATATTGAGCACATTATAAAGACTGATCTTAAGATTGCAGAAGATTTAGCATATTTAATACAAAGCAAGATTGATTTTTTAAGAGTGTATAATTTGCCAGAGATAATTATAGAGCTAAAAAAAATGATTTTAGATGAATTGGATTTTAAAAAAGAGGTAAGAAATATAAATATAGCCAGATATAATTTTCAAGATGATGATATTTTTTATTTACCAAAAGTCTTTAAGGAATATTGTTCTGAAAAGATCATCACAATGGAAAAGATTGAAGGAACATGTCTAAAAGATAGTATTAGTTTGATGACAAAAAAGACAAGAAAAAAGACTGCTCATAACTTATTGAATATATTACTTAAGCAAATATTCGAACATGGTTTTTTTCATGCAGATCCCCATCCTGGAAATATTTTTATATTAGATAAAAAAATATGTCTTTTAGATTGGGGAATGGTAGGGAGAATAACCCCTTCTACGAGGTTTAAATTAATAAAATTAGCTGAAGGGATAGTAAAAAAAGACATAGATGAAATAATAGATGTTATCATGTTTTTATGCTATCCCACAGACAATGTAGATATCTTTTCACTATCTATAGAGATACAAGATCTCATAGATGAATATTATTCCTTACCTTTAAAAGATATACATCTAGGAAAAATGCTTACTGAGATTACAAATATTTTAAGAAAACATGATTTGAAGATTAGACCAGAAATTGCTGTATTGAGTAAATCCATTATGACAAGTGAAGGTTCTGGGAGGATATTATATCCTGAAATTGATGTAATTTCAGAAACAAAACCATATATTAAAAAACTAACATTAAAGAAATTTTCCCCTGAATATATATATACTCAAATAAAAAAGTCTCTATATAATTTTTATATCTTAAATAAAATAATACCACCAAAGATAAATAAAATTCTAGACAAAATATCTCAAAATAAATTATCTATTGGTTTTGAGCACAAAAATTTAGACAATCTACAAAAAACATTAGACAGAATAACCAACAGATTGGTTCTTGGACTACTTACTGCTTCTTTAATTATTGGATCTTCCATGATAATTACCACTAAGATACCACCCCTTTTATTTGGATATCCTGCTTTAGGACTAATTGGATATATATTTTCTGCATTTTTAGGGGGTTGGATCATTTTAGACATAATAAGAAAAAAGAAATTTTAACGCTACGCACCGGAGGGAGGGATTATGACCAGAGAGGAGGCACTAAAATTACTAAAAGAACATATTAAAGAAAAAAACTTAATTAATCACTCTCTTGAAACAGAAGCAGTTATGAAGGGGCTTGCAAGGTATTTTAATGAAGATGAAGAACTGTGGGGAATTGTTGGTCTGCTCCATGACATTGATTACATACAAACAAAAGACAACCCTAAAGAACATGGACTTATTGCAACAAATGAGATCTTGAAGGGCAAGTTGCCAGAAGAGGCTTTATACGCTATTGCCGCACACAATATGGAGGGAACAGGAGTTGTTCCAAAATCTAAATTAGATTATGCCCTAAGATGTGGTGAAACAATAACAGGGCTAATTCACGCAAATGCCCTTATTAGACCTCAAAAAATGAAAGGAATGAAACCTAAGAGTGTGAAAAAAAAGATGAAAGATAAAAGTTTTGCTGCAAATGTGTCCAGAGAGAGGATTTTAGAATGCGAAAAAATTGGTCTTGATTTAAATAAATTTATAGAAATTGCCATTACTGAGATTTCAGCAATAGCAAAGGATGTGGATCTGGAATAATTTTAATGTTGGGGAAAAACCCCCAACATTAAAATTTATTCATATCTTCTTTTATCATTTATAGGTTTGATATCTGGAGGTAAAGTTCCTGGAGCAAGGATCACTATTTTAGGTCTAATCTTTATCTTTTCTCTAAATGCATGTAGCAATTGATCTTGTCTGTTAAATTCATTTGCCTCAATATATAGAGTTACCTCATCAATTCCCTCTTCATTGGTAACCTCTAATTGCCAACGTTTAATCTCTTCAAATCTGAGTATTACTTGCTCTATCTGATGTGGATATACAAACAGACCTTTAATCCTTGCAGTAGTATCTACTCTACCAATAATTGCCCCTAACCTTGCAGATGTTCTTCCACAAGGACATGGACTCCTGTCAATATAGGATAAATCTCCTGTGGCAAGCCTTATCAAAGGATAGGTCTTATTTAGAGATGTTACCACCACCTCTCCTACTTCTCCATCCTTTAAAGGAATACCTGTGTCTGGATGACATATTTCCACATAAACTTTAGAAGATATATGAAGTCCTGTTTTATGATAACATTCATATCCTATACATCCCACATCTGCTGTTCCATATCCCTGTCTCATTATTAAATCAAATCGTTTCTCTAGCTGGTTTCTTAACTTTTCAGACAATTTCTCAGCTGTTACAAAGGCAACTTCTAAAACCAAATCCTTTCTTAAATTTATTCCAAGCTCTTCTGCCTTTTGTGCTATATGGGATAAATAACTTGCTGTGCCCACATAACCTGTAACCTTTAATTTTTTCATGATTTCTAACTGAGTATTTGTATTCCCAGGACCTGCTGGAATAACTGCACATTCAAGCATTCTAAGAGGCTCTTCAAACATAAGACCAGCTGGATTTAAGTGATAATTGAAACAATTTTGCACTATGTCCCCTGTTCTAAACCCTGCTGCATAAAATGCCTCTGTCCATCCCCAATAATCTGGCTTTCTGTCCTCTGGATCAAATATTGGACCAGGGGACATATAAATTCTTCTCATCTTACCTAAATCCTTCGTGAGTAAACCTCCCAGTCTAGGCCCCATGGATTGCAAAAAAATAAGCTCTTTTTTCTTCAGTATAGGGATGTGTTTTATGTCAGATAACTCCTTAAATTTATTGACATCAAACTGAGCCCTATCAAAACGCTTTTTTACCTCTTCAGAATAACGATAAGCATATTGCAATAGTTCTTTTAAATGGATCCTATAAAATTGCTTTCTCTCAGATTCATCCAATACTTCTAGACGGCTGTAAATGCCCTCTGTTCTATCTTTTCTTGTCATATTATAAATTACCTCCACTGGTATTAATTTTTCTCAAAAAAATACTCTTAAATCCTTTCAAGCTATTGTCAATATATTTGGCATAAAGATTTATACTTAACTTAAATTAATGATTCAAAGTTGAGGTCTTGTTGCTGCTATCACAAATAGTTTATCTTTTTCTTTTAGCAAATAGTCACCAGAGGGGTTTGATATGACAACCTTATTTTCAGAATCTTTAATCCCTATACACAGTATATCATGATTTTTTTTCAAAAATATACTGGCATCTAAAAAGCTGTTATTAACTAAGTTTTCTGGCACATCTATAAGGTAAATCTCATTTCCATACTTGTTACTCAAAATCTCGCAAACTAGTTCAGTGACCCCATGATCCAATGCTGCTTGCACCAAAAGTTTTGCCCCAATCTCTCCACTAATTATTACTTCATCTGCCTTAGCATTTTTGCAATGTTCCAGGTTTGATGCATTTTCTATTTCAGCACACACATATACATGGGGACATAAAGTCTTTATTGTCAAGGTTGTGAGTATTACCTTGGCATCCCTGGCATATGGTTCAAGACTTTCGTCCAATAAGACTATAACTGTATTTGCCTTATCAACACTTGCCTTTTTCAAGGTCTCTTTGTCTGGTTCTCCTTGAACAAAGTAAAAATTAGGATCTTCGGATTTTGGTGATTCCTCTAAAGGGGCAATAACAACAAAGGGAATATCTCTGGTCTTTTTATCTGTTTTTAATTCTTCATATATTTCTTGAGCTCTAGAATTCCATCCGCAAATAATAAAATGGTCCTTTTGCAAAACATCTTTTATTCCTTTTTTTTCCATCTCTCTCTCCTCAATAAAAAAACCAGCCAATGTGGCAGTTAAAACCCCAGCTAGACCTATCCCAAAAAACATAATCACAATACCTATAATCTTTCCAGCAAGGGTGGTTGGAGTAACATCTCCATAGCCAACTGTGGTCACTGTTACAACGGCCCACCAAAATGCCCCTAACAGAGTTTTATCTTTTTCAACTAATGCAAATGCTATACTACCTAAAAATATTATAAGAAAAACAAGGAAAAATATTCTATGAAGTCTTTCTCTAACTATATATTTCAAAAAACGTTTCGCTATTATGATAACAGCTGTCATTTTTTTACTCTATTTTCATTTTAGTTAACCCAATAGATCTCATTAACTCAAACCAAGACCTTAAAATCAGTTTAATTATGTCTCAAATAACAAGTCAATGACAATTATACACCCTTTACATTCCAACGTAAACTTTATATTAAAAGAAACCCATGAACGGTTTTATAATAGGTGGCACAAATAGTGGAGCTGGAAAAACCACTATTACCCTTGGTATTCTGTCATATCTAAAAAGTTTAGGATATAAAGTCCAAGGATTTAAGGCTGGACCAGATTTTATTGATCCAGGTCATCACTCAGTGATTTTAAACAGACCATCCCATAATCTAGATTCATGGATGCTTAAGCCCTGGATAAACAAAAAGATTTTTGAGTATTATTCAGAAGATGCTGAAATATCAATAATTGAAGGGGTGATGGGTCTGTATGATGGATTTTCACCTACTCAAGATATTGGCTCCACTGCACACCTTGCTAAGATCTTAAATTTGCCAGTGGTATTAGTTGTGAATGCATCGTCCATGGCAAGATCCATAGTTCCAATAATATTGGGATACATCACTTTTGATAAAAAGATCAAAATCGCAGGTGTGATCCTAAACAAGGTAGGCAGCAAAAATCATGCAAAAATACTTGAACAAGCCATTTCTCACTATCTAAATATTCCATGCTTTGGTTTTTTTGAAAAAAATCCTGATATATCTTTGTCCTCTAGACATTTAGGCCTTGTCACGGCCAATGAAGATATCTGGGATAAAGAGAAAATACAAAGACTTATATCATGGACATCAAAGTCAGTTACCCCTAGTTTTTTAAAATTCATTGAAAAACAAAAAAAACAACCACGAAATAAGACAAAGGTCTCTGCAAAAAAGCAGGTTAAAATAGCAGTTGCAATGGATAGGGCCTTTTGTTTTTATTATCAACTGAATCTGAAATTGTTAGAACAAATGGGTGCTGAACTTTTATACTTCTCACCCTTAAAAGAGACTAAATTACCTAAAGGAATAAAAGGTATCTATTTTGGTGGAGGCTATCCTGAACTTTATTTGGAGGAGCTGTCTCAAAACAAAAAAATAAAGAATGAAATCGTAAGATTTGTAGAAGATTATAATGTAGTTTATGGAGAATGTGGTGGATTTATGTATCTTATGGCTTCAATAAAAAATAAAGATAATATAATGAGAAATATGGTTGGAGTATTTCCCTTTCATGCAACATTAAGTAAAAAATTGGTGTCTTTGGGTTACAGAAAAATTATCTTGTTGGAAGATTGTCCAATAGGACCAAAGGGGATTGAGGCTAAGGGACACGAATTTCACTATTCTTATGTCCAAGGACTTAAAAGATATTCTAAAAATATTTATGAAGTTTATAGCAGAGATAATGAAAAAAAAGAATCTTTTGGTGTAAGATATAAAAATTGTATTGGATCATATATTCATCTACATTTTGCAAGTAATATCCTTATTGCAAAATATTTTGTCAAATATTGCAGAGAAATTTAATATGCAAAATCTATTAATTGTTGCTGCCACAAAAATAGAACTCATTTCACTATTTCCTGAAATACCAAAAAAAGATTTACAACTAGGAGAGATATATACAATTAAAACAAATAATAAAACTCTGAGTTGTATTGTGTGTGGAATAGGACCACTAAATGCCGCAATATATACACAAAAGGCGATTTTATCAAATGAAATTCATGGAGTTATAAATATCGGTATTGCAGGTGCCTTTGATATAAATAAAATTCCAATAGGTAGCATTACCATATCAAATAAAGAAATCTGGCCAGAGTTTGGTCTAAAAACTAAAGATCAGATAGACCCTAGAGGACTTAATTTGGGGCTGATAAAATTAAAAAATGGTGATATTATTTATAATGAGATTGATATATCTTATAAAAAGAACATGGAAAAAATGGGGTTGTCTTTGAATCATAATTTGTATACAACTGTTAGCCTAACTGTTGCAGGTGTTAGTGGAGATCTTGTAGTTACAAAGAGATTAAAAGATCAGTTCAACCCTGATATTGAAAACATGGAAGGATTTTCTGTAGCATATGTGAGTCTAATCAATAATCTCCCTTTTATTGAGATAAGATCCATTTCAAACCAGGTGGGGGAAAGGGGGTTGCAACGTTGGCATATGAAAAAGGCATTGTCATCTTTAACTAAAGTTAGAAGCATTTTTTTGTAGTATATGGAAAAGCTAAAAACATATATATCCAAACATCTGCCAATAATTGAAGAGACCATCACCTTTTTACTTAAAGATATTGATCCTTATGTCAAGGAAATCGCAACACACATTATAAGCTCTGGAGGAAAAAGGCTCCGTCCCATCCTTTGTCTTCTCAGTGCTGGACTTTTTTCCTATAGAAAGCAAGATGTCTATCCCCTTGCATGTGTTTTGGAATTTATTCATTCGGCAACTCTTCTTCATGATGACATCATAGACCATGCACCACTTAGGCGAGGAAATAAAACAGCACATACAATATTTGGGGAGGCTAAAACAATCCTTGCAGGAGATGCTCTGCTTGCCTTGTCTAACAAAATTGTATCTAATTATAACAACATAGGCCTGATGAGGTGTTTATCAGAGGCTATTTACAGAACTGCTGCTGGTGAGATTATGGAACTTGCTTACATGAAAAAAAAATGGTTAACCTATGAAGAATATTTAGATATAATTACTGGAAAAACTGCTTATTTAATACAATTTTCTTGTGAGAGTGGTGCAATTTTGGCAGGTGCAAATGTCCTTGAACTAAATAATATTAGATTGTTCGGTTTAAATTTGGGAATAGCCTTTCAATTAGTAGATGATGTACTAGATTATTCTCTTAATCAAGAAAAATTGGGAAAACCCGTTGGAGGGGATTTAAAAGAAGGCAAAATCACCCTTCCTCTAATATATTATTTGGAATCAATGGATGATTCAAAAAGATTTGATCTTTTGGAACGGATCAAAAACAATGAATTAAGTGATGAAGAACATAAAGAGATACTTTTTGATATCAATGAAAAAGGTGTATTACAAAAGGCCCTTCAGTCAAGTGATGTTTATATACAAAAGGCAAAAAATGCATTACACAACTTACCTGAGTCTTTGGAAAAAGATATTTTATGGGAGGTAGTTGATTTTGTAAAAAATAGAGAATATTAATTTCCTACCAGAGCAGCCTTCTAAAATGTCGCTTCCATTTTATTACTAACCAGCCAGTAAATAAAACAATATTAATCTATAATTCCCTTAATTCTTTAATTGCTTTTTTCAATAATATAATTCGTTTTCACTAGGAAAAACTCTTAAAAATAGATCTCAACAACATCTGAATCATCTTCATTTTTTAAAATTTCACCAATGACCCATGCCTTTTCTTTAAGTCCTGCTAACCTTGCGAGTATATCCTCTACATCCTTCTTTCTAACCACCAACACCATGCCAACACCACAATTAAATATAGAAAGCATCTCATCCCATGAAAGATTGCCTTTCTCTTTTAACCAATGAAATATGGGAGGTTTTTCAAAACTATAAAAATCTATCTTTGCCTTAACCCCTCTGGGCAAAATTCTGGAAATGTTTTCAAAGAATCCTCCACCAGTTATATGGGCCATGCCATGAATATCAAAATCCCTTATGAGATTTAAAATAGTTGGAACATAAATTTTGGTGGGAGTTAGAAGTAGTTCACCTAATGTCTTTCCACTATCATCAATTCTTTCATCTAAAGATGTGTTAGTGTCTCTTACTATTTTTCTTATTAGTGAAAAGCCATTTGAATGAACTCCACTAGAACCAATCCCTATTAAAACATTTCCCACACCAATTGAAGAACCATCTATAATTTTAGATTCATCAACTACCCCAACACAAAATCCAGACAGCTCATATTCTCCTTCATTATAAAAACTAGGAAGTTCTGCAGTTTCACCACCTAACAAAGCGCAACCACTCATCTCACATCCATGAGCAATCCCTTTTATAATTTCTTGTGCAACTTCTATATCAAGTTTGCCCATGGCAAGATAATCTAAAAAGAAAATAGGCCTTGCACCATGCACAACTATATCATTTACGTTCATTGCAACTAGATCAATTCCAACAGTGTCATGTTTATTTAACTCAAATGCAAGTTTTAACTTGGTTCCAACCCCATCTGCAGAAGAAACCAACACTGGAGAACTTAAGTCAGTGGTATCAAGCTTAAACATGCCTCCAAAAAGACCAATGTCACTTATAACCCCTTTGATATAAGTACTTTTTGCTATTTCTTTAATACTTTTTACAAAGCTTGCAGCCTTATCTATATCAACACCAGCTTCTTTATAAGCCTTGCTCAAATCCTTCACCATAACGAAAACTCCTTACAAATGATGTGGGATATGTTCACCTAAGAGAGAAAACTATAGGAAAAAAAATTAGCAAGTAATTTAACAACTATTCTTCCAGTATCTCTTGTTTTTTTACACCCCTTAACTTTATTTCATCTAATATCTCTGATAACACCCTCTTTACATTTTCTCTAAAATCCCCAGCAACAATTATCCATAAAATGTCATCTCCTGGATAAAACTCACCTTGTCTTGCATCAATAATTATTTTGTAAATACCTGGGTTACATTCAAATCTTTTTTTTAACTTTTCAAGTAGTGCGTAATTTACCTCTAATATTTTTAATTTTTTTACCTTCTTGCCAGATTTAGATATCCCCCTAACTATACCATTATGAATTAAAACCATTCCAACTTTATCTTTAAAACCAGCCTCTTTTTTTAACTCATTTAATATTTTTGCAATATCCACTTCCTGCTCCAAAAAACAAAAAAGCGACCTCTGCTTTACACATGAGGTCGCTTCCTCACTTTTACACCCTTTAAAGGACTCCTACTTTTTATTATACACAGCCTGTTGGTTTTGGAAGTCCAGCCATCTTACATGCACCTTTACCAGGACCAGATGGGAACAACTCATAGATCTTCTTTAATTTGAAACCTGTTACTTTAGAAAGGATACGTACCATTGGAGCAATCCCATTCTTCTTGTAGTAATCCTGCAAGAAATTAATCACCTTCCAATGCTCATCTGTAAGTTCCTTAATACCTTCACTCTCCTTAACATACTCTACCCATTCTTCACACCAATCATCAAAATTTTGTAAGAAACCATCTTCGTCCACTTCAAATTTTTTCCCTTTAAATTCAACTATCTGTGGCATAAACAATACCTCCTTTCATTTTTTATTTTTCTCAATTGAAATTATCTTTTTGCAGGACCTAATTTTTATATAAACTCATAACACTCCCAAGTCAACCCATCTTTGCCTATAAACTAAAAAACCGTGGTTACAATAGATTTCAAAAGTATATTTTGTCAAGGACAAAAAATTCAATTTAAATCCTTAAGATTTTCCCTTGCAAATTCAATAGATGGATCTAGTTTTAATGCTTCTTTTAAGTAATGTTTTGCCAAAAAATTATCCCCTAGTCTTTTATAACACATACCCAAGTTAGCGAGATCAATGGCAGACCCTGCATCTAAATCTAAGGCCTTTAAAAAATCTCCTTTAGCGTCATTATATCTTTCTAATCTAAAATTACAAATACCTCTTAGGTTAAAATAAACTGAATTATCCTCTGCAAGTTCAATGGCTTCATTTAAAAGATTTATTGCACCTGCATAATCCTCTCTTTGATACAAAATATGGGCCATATAAAACAACACCATAGATTTTTCTTCTGCAGCTGGCTGAAGTGGAATTGAATCTTCAAAATATCTAAACGCCTTCTCACTATCTCCTATTCTATGATAAAACATCCCCCAGAAAAATGGAATAAAATAGGCTTTACCATAAGTTTCTTCTAATTTAACCAAACCCTTTTCTGCTGTCTCAATATCTTCTTCTTCAACAAGCTGTCTTCCAACAAAAAGGCCAATACTAGGAAATCTAGTCCTTTCTCTAAACAAAAATCCAGGCACAAAATTATAATTACTTGGAATGGTTATATCTTTATGTGTAGTATCAATGGAATATAGATTAAATCCCTTTTGTTTTAAATCATAACTCAACTTCATCAGTTCATTATAAATATCATTATCACTAATATCAGGAAGGGTTGAAATTGGTACAGTCTCTCCTTCTCTTACCCATTTGGTTTCTTTAAATGTTGTAAATTTTCTTAAACCTGAAGGTTCATATCTACTTGATGTACAAAAATCACCTGCAAGCTGTGCTACCTCTGTAATTGCCCTTATTGCTGCCTTTTCAGGCGATGTGGCTGTGCCAGCTGTAAATACAATTTCGCTTAAGTCTGGAAAAGTTGAAGGATCATATGCAAGTGCACCCACAGTGGGAACTTCAAAATTCAATGAAAAATCCTTTAACCATAAAAGTATATTATTTTTTTCAAAACAAAAAATTAATTCCTTTAATACAGGATCTTTAACAGATCTTTTATCAATAGTTGGAACAACTAATTCATTTCTATCTATATAAGCACTAACATGCCTTTCAATTAATTCACATGCTCCCTGTAATATTGACTCTTCAAATGTATTTCCTGCTGATGCTCCATTATATTCATTTAATTTTTTAAACCAATCTATGGGCGCCATAAAATATTTTGCATCATATACCCTATAGGCCTCACAAAAATTCCATTTCACTAAACTTAAAATACATTCTGCATCTTTTATAGATAAATTATCATCAACAGATTTTATGATTTCTTCTACACCAATTAACTTATCTTCACCAAATTCCTCTTTGGCCTCATTCCATGTGAGTCTTTTAAAATTTTTAGGATTCTCACAAAACGAGAAAAAACTATACCTTTCAATGAGCTCCATTACAGCAGAGGCTTCAGCCTGATCCCTAGAGGGACCCTTTCCCATCTGTTTTCTTGCTGGGCATATCTTTCTCGCCCTAGGACCGTATAAAGAAAAATACACAGGGATTCCCAACCTACCTTTATCGATCCTTTTTACTTCTAATAAAATATCATTTCCAAATTTCTCCAGTATCTTCTTTGCCCTATCCACAGTATCTTTAGGTGAAATTACCTTATCTAAACCTCTGCTATAACCCTT
>JAMOPG010000078.1 GCA_027064715.1 Desulfobacterales bacterium | reverse complement strand
AAAGGCGAAGGGTATATGGCCACATTAGATGATCTCAAGACCTTAAAGGTTCCAGGAATTATACCTATAAAAATTTTTAATTATAGACATTTTGTTGTATTTAAAGGAATTTATGATAATAGGGTTTTTGTAGCAGATCCATGGAGGGGCAATTCCAGCTATCCAATTTCTAAATTTAAGGACATGTGGTATAAAAATGTAATCTTTATTGTTGAACC
Organism: Desulfobacterales bacterium; assembly: GCA_027064715.1. GTDB lineage: Bacteria > Desulfobacterota > Desulfovibrionia > Desulfovibrionales > Desulfothermaceae > Desulfothermus. The sequence goes on along the minus strand of JAMOPG010000078.1, from coordinate 2,522 downwards.
AAACGGAAGACCCACCTTAAACCTTTTAAAAATTACAGATGAAGACTTAAGATATATTGATGAAGATATGGCCAGGAGGACCTTATTTGATGCATCAGTAGATATGTCCCTTCCTGCCAAAAGAAAAATTGAAGGAATGCCAGTGCCTTATGATTATTATAAAAGCAAATAAAAAAATCGCTATATTTTTATCCAAAACTTAAAAATTTGCATAATCTTTAGGAGCGATTAAATGAAAAGAGAGATATTGTTTATCTTTTTCTTTTTTATTTTACTTACCAGTAATTTATTTGCCCAACAAAGTGCATCCAAAAACACAAAAAATTATAGATTTTCAGTTAAATTAATCCCTTTTCCAGACAAACAAAGGGCAAATGCTACAATTAAAGAACTCAAAGACCTTGGATATTCACCTTATTTAGAACATAGGAAAATTGATAATACTATCCCTGTATTTATTGTAACTGTCAAAGATTTTTTTAAGTTAAAAGAGGCAGAGACTTTTTTAAATGATTTTATTTCTAAGACTGGAGAATTTGCCTATATAACAAAATATAATACACTGGACATAGTAAAAACAGGAAGCATTCCGCTTATAGGCAAAAAAAATAAACCTAGATCTAAAAAGAGAACACCTACATCCACGAAGATAGCTCAGCCACCTTCCCCCTCAACCATTACCTCACCGCCCCTAACTGGTAGTATAGAAGAAAAAATAGCCCAATTAGAACAGAGGCTGAATAAACTCCAAAAAGAAGCAGAAGCCAGGAAAAAGCTAGAAATACCAGAAGAAGAAAAAAAGAAAAAAGAAGAAAAGATATTGGAGGCCGCAGGTAGAGAATACTTACTCCTCCCTAAAGGCCGCTTGAGTTTAGAATATTCCCTGGGATATTCTTATTATTCCTATGATACATTGGAATCCATCTATGAAGTAGAACACCATGCAAATCACAATTTCAGAAACACAATAAGTACTGAATATGCTGTATTAAACAATTTAACTTTAACTTTTAATATTCCTTTTGTTTATAAATATGATAAAGTGGGTACCCATAGGGAGAGAAAAGTAACAGATATTGGAGATATAAGTTTTGGAGTAAAATTCCAGCCATTTAAAAATACAGGAAAATGGCCTGCACCAATATTCAGCTCATCTTTAATCCTCCCAACTGGCCGAAGTCCCTATAGCATAAATATAGACGATGAACTTAGTACTGGAGGAGGTCTTGTAGGAATCTCCAATTCAGTTTCAGTCTCTAAGCCACTTGATCCAGTAAATGCATTTGCCAGCCTTGGATTTAGCTATTTTTTTGAAAAGGATGGAATAAATCAGAGAAGAGGAGGGGACATACTTGTAAAAGTAAAACCCCGTGGCGGCATATCTGGAAGTCTTGGTATTGGATATGCCCTTTCCTATAATGTTTCCCTTTCTCTAAGTTACTCCTATTCATACTCTCTTGGAACCAAATACTATTTTAAAAGTGGAAGGGTCACTCAAAGTGGGACATCTGTCTCTTCTTCTCTTGGGATTTCCACAGGATGGTATATCACACCAAAACGTTCCATAATCATTGGTACAGGAATAGGGCTAACTAACAATGACTCTGATTTTTCTTTTTCTTTGAGAATTCCATTTTCCTACGACCTAGTTAAATAAAATGAGCAATTGTGGTAAATTATTTTTAATCCATTTACTGAGTTCAATATTTGTTTTTTTCTTTTCTATCAAAGGTTTTTGTGCCTTTCATGAACAATTAGCTATTAGCACAAAGGCTCTTTCCCTTGCAAATGCAGTCACTGCAAATCCTCCAGGAATAATGTCTATTCATTATAACCCTGCTGGTCTTTCTTTGCTAAAACCTGGTAAATGGTTTTACTTTGGTCTCACCCTTCCTTACATAAAAAAGACATCAAAGTTTGACAGAAACCCTGATTGGCCAGGCATATTTGGCGGATTTAAAGAAGATCCCCTACTTGATAAAAATGGACATGCAGAGGGAACAAATACCAGCGGTAAGATGTTCTTACCCATAATAAATCAGCCAATAAACTTTTTAATTGGTCCATCTGCTGGAATTGCTTATAAACCACCCGCATCAAAATGGTCATTTGCCCTGGGTAGCTATCCTCCATTTGCTGTGGGGCTCATTCACGGACATAGGAATGATCCAGCGAAATGGGGCGGACGGGAAGTATACGAACAACACCTAATTTATGCAGCACCATCTGTTAGCTATAAAATCAAAGATAACCTGTCCATTGGTCTCTCAGTAGGGCTTGGTCAAACTGCCCTGGGAGCTGATTTAGACTTAAGGGCACCTAATGAATTGGTATCTCTAACAAGAGTCCTTGCCAATGCAACTGAAGGTCTTGAAATCCCTGTTATGACTGAACTCACCCTCCCCCAACCATGGTTTTACGGTGGGGTAGGACCTTATGATAAAATGGCTTCACTTAATATAAGACTCAGAGATGATTTTAGCCCCAATTACAATGTTGGAATTTTGTGGTCCCCTTTTAAA
>JAMOPG010000077.1 GCA_027064715.1 Desulfobacterales bacterium | reverse complement strand
ACAAATTTTTTTTACACTACCGATATTTATTATGGGAATTAAGGATAGAAGGTTTATAATAACCCATAAAAGCTAAAAAGATATGAATAATACAGCACCCAAAATAATCCGTATAAAGGCCTCTGCTGGATCAGGAAAGACTTACCAACTAGCTATTAGATATTTAACCTTGCTTAAACAATTGAAAACGCCATCGCCTCAAAACTTACGAAAGATAGTGGCTATTACGTTCACTAATAAGGCTGCATGGGAGATGAAAGATAGGATTATCAGGTTTTTAAAGGAAATAGCATTAAATACTTATTGGGGTAAAAAATTAGCCAAACAAACAGGGCTTACTAGAAGCGAGGCAAATCAATGGCTTGATATAATTATTTTAAATTATTCTGATTTTTATGTAAGGACTATAGACAGCTTGTTATTTGCTATTTTAAAAGGCCTTTGTTTTCAATTAAATCTAAAACCAGATCTTACCGTAACCTTTGATGAAAGAAAATTGTATGACACTGCCTTTGATAAGTTGCTTGCCAGTTTATCTGATAATGAAAAGTTGTTGGAAAAAGTTTTGGATACCTATTTAGAAATTGATGAAAAAGGAGGCTTTTATCCAGAGTCAGGTCTTAAAAAAAGACTCTTTGAACTATCCCAAAAAAGCAATGAACGTTTATGTGTCACTGAAATAGGATCTGTTGTAACGTTAGAGGAAGAGGTAAAGAAATTACAAAATAAATTGATTAATAAGATTTTGGAAGTTAAAAACTCTATAAAAAAGACATTAATCAAAAATATAGAAAATCTATCCATTGAAGATCTTGTAAAGAGGCCAATAGTAACAAAGGATATAAACGATATATTTTTGAAAAAGAGTAATGTGCAAGAAAGAGAAAAACAGCAGTTAGAGGAAATTAGAAAAAAGTTTCTAGACAAAGCAAACAAGTTATTGGTCCTTAAAGCAAAGGCCAGGGTAAGTGGATATGTAGATGCATTAAATGAATTAAATGATATTGTTGATAAAACATGCAAAAAAGAGGGAATTGCTCCAGGTAGCAATTGGTGGACCAAAACTATTTTAGAAGAAATAAAAAAGGAAGGGGTGCCACCTTTAATTTATGCACATTTTGGTTCAAGATTTTTACATTTTCTTTTTGATGAATTTCAGGATACCTCTAGAAAACAATGGGAAGCACTATATCCATTACTTGAAGAATCTGTTGCATCAGGTGGTAGTGTGTTTTTTGTGGGAGACATTAAACAGGCAATTTATCGTTGGCGTGGTGGTGACTGGAATCTATTTAATGAAGTCTTTAACAATAAGAATTATTTTTGGTCTGTATCAAAAGAAAATTTTAAAGAAGAAATACTCAAGAATAATTATAGATCTTCGGCAGAATTAGTATATTTTTTTAATGATATATTTAGCCCTCTAGAAGACAAAGATTTTATTAAGAATAATCTGGCAGACTCAATTTTAGGAAAAGATACAGATTTAACAATAAAAGAAAAATTCTCTCAAGCTATAGAAGATGCATATTCTAATATAGAGCAAATACCTGTAAAAAAGGATACTGATCAGACAAAGATAAAGATTTTTAAAATAGATGGTACTAAAGATGAAATAATAGAAAAAATAAAAAAACACTTTACTAAAAATGTGAAAAAAGAATTTGAGGTGCAACAAAATAAGGGCAAGCCAGATATAGCAGTTCTTGTTAGAAGCCATACAACAGGAGAGATGATTTCTTCATGGTTAATAGAAGAGGGAATACCAGTTATTACAGAAAATGCTTTGAGACTCAAAGTATCAAATATTGTTAAGGGTATATTGTGTTTTTTATGGTATTTGTATGATCAAAGGGATGAGTCAGCCCTTTATGGAGTTTATGCATCAGGGATTCTCAATTTTGGTCCAAATAGTGAACAAGAGCTTATATCAGAGATTATGCAAGGTAACTTAGATGCATTAAGAGAAAAAATAAATTCTGTTTCTTGCAAATTAAAGACCCTTATTAATAGAAAGACCCCTTATGAGTTGATTCAACTAATATTAGAGAGATTTGATTTATCTTATAGGTTAGAAAATGAATTAGTAGCGCACAAGCCGTTTGTGGAAAGGCTCCTTGAAGTAACCCATTATTATGAAATAGAACATGGCCCAGGATTAAGTAATTATTTAAATTTCTGGGAAACAGGGGGCTTGGAGGAACAGGTGGGATTGCCTGAAAATATAGATGCAGTGCGAGTAATTACCATCCATAAGGCAAAAGGGCTTGAATATTCAACTGTATTTATTCCATTTACTGATTGGTTTATTAGGGACAGAACTCCAGTGATAGTGGAAGATGGTGCTCTTATTCAACTTACTAGCAAATTGCCAGATGAGTGGCAGAAAAAAAGACAAAAGTTAATAGCAGAAGAAGCACAAGAGTTAATAAATCTATTTTATGTTGCTGTAACTAGGGCAAAGGAATCTTTGTATCTTTACCTCAATTTAGGTCAAAGAGGAGCAAAACCTGTTTCTGAATGGATATATAATTTGCTTAAGGAGCAAGATCTCAAATGGGAAATAGAACAATTAACATAAAAAAGCCAAAGGGCCTTCCTCTTTCATCAGATGGATTTAAGAAAATAAGAAGGGGGGAGATATTACATCTCACACTTTCATATATAAAAACCATAGATGATTTAGATAACTTGCCTATTTTTTTAAAAAGGGCTCTTTCATTTTTTCAGGAAAAGGAGCACCATTGGGATATTAAAAAAGATTTTTTAAAA
>JAMOPG010000076.1 GCA_027064715.1 Desulfobacterales bacterium | reverse complement strand
AACAGAAGTTATATTTACAAAACCCAATAAAAAAGAAACAGAAGAATACATAACAGGAAGATTTGGTTGATGAAAGGTGAATGGTTGTCTATGATCTGAGTGAATGATCAGTATAAGAAACAGATTACCCACACAGATCACAGATAACCTGTAAAAGGGGTATGTTTTTATGTATACACATCTTCATAAAGAATTAGAAAAACTAAAGACTTTATCCTTAAAAATGGCATCATATGTCAAGGAATCTTTAAAGGACTGTATCTATGCCTTTAAAAATATGGATACAGACCTTGCTCAACAAATCGTTGATGGAGATGAAAAAATCAATCATCTTGAAGTAAAAATAGATGAGACCTGTTTGAAATTGCTTGCCCTAGAAGGGCCTGTTGCAAAAGACCTTAGATTTATAATAGGATGCATGAGGGCTTCTATTGATCTAGAGAGGATAGGAGATGAAACAGCCAATATTGCTCAAACAACAATAATCTTGAGTCTTAAACCAAAATTACCATTTTATTCTGAATTAACTCACATGGGAAATAAATCATTAGAAATGTTAGAATATGCATTAGAATCATTTTTTAAACCAGATCCGGTTATTGCTATTGATGTTTGTAAAATGGACTCAACAGTAGATAAATTAAATAACAATATAATTAGAGAGATTATTGCATATATGGTTAAAGAAATTCCTGCAATTGAAAGATCTGTATATTGCATTAACATAGCCAGAAGATTTGAAAGAATAGGAGATTTAGCTACTAATATTGCTGAAAGTGGTGTTTTTATTGCAAAAGGGATAAATATAAAACACTATTGTCAATTTGATAATCGCTAATAAATTATGGGCAAAAAAAATATATTAATTGTAGAAGATGAAGAAGATATTCAGGAGCTTTTAAAATTTAATATAGAACGTGCTGGTTTTAATACATCTGTATGTGGAACAGGTGAGCAGGCGCTTTCCCTTTTGGAAACTTCCAGATTTGATCTAATTATATTAGATTTAATGTTGCCTGATATGGATGGCCTGGATATTTTAAAGAAAATTAAAATAAATCCCATCCACAGTGATATTGCTGTAATAATTCTAACTGCAAAGGGTGAAGAATTAGATAGAATCCTTGGTTTTGAACTAGGGGCTGAGGATTATGTGGTAAAACCCTTCAGCATAAGAGAACTCATCTTGAGAATTAAGGCCTTACTAAAAAGGACACGCTATCAATCTTCTCCCAAAAAGTGGCAATATAAAACCCTGATTGTAGATCAGGGAAAAATGGAAGTAACAATAGATGGAGAGGAAATAAAACTCACAACCACGGAATTTAAATTACTTCTAGAACTTATTAAGGCACAAGGAAAAGTGCTGAGCAGAGAGTATCTGTTAAATAGCGTTTGGGGATATGATTTTGATGGGTACGCCAGGACCGTTGATACTCACATAACACGACTTAGATCCAAGCTTGGAGATTATGCTGAGATTATAAAAACAATAAGAGGAGTTGGATACAAGATTAAAGTTATGAGTTAGAAGAGATAAATATAATACAAATAAATTTTTTGAGGACGTTTACCTTTAGATAGAAATATAATATAAAGTTATCCCACCCCAAATGATGGGAGGGAGAAATTTGAACACTTAAAGGATTATGTTTTTTATACAGATAATTGGGAAGCTTTTTAGAAAGTATTACCGCCAGAGCGCAGTGAATAGGGAAAAGAGGAACAGGGACAATAGAAAGAAATATTAGCAATAAAGACATCAATTCGGACGAATAACCCGTAGAACGAAAGTTGTATCTAGAAAGGAAGAAATAATTCACGCATTAATGGAATTATGGCATCCATTAACTGAATCCTAAAATTTTTGCCCAATATCAACAAAAATTTTTATCTATCTTTAAATAAACACCGAAAAATAAATATCCTTTTTCTTATATTATCTCATAAACCCTACCTTCTCAAAGTCACCAAGAATTGCCGAATAAAGTTAACAATCCTAGACAGACAGTGAACAAAAAAATCCCTCTCTCCCCTCTAATGGGGAAAGAGGGATTTTTATAGCGTTTAGAAATAAGGGCATTGTGTCTTTTTATACTTCATTTAGTTTCTTCGCCTGTTCTAATAAGAGGTTTTTAAATCTATCTAAAGTCACTTCATATGGTTGCATGGGAATGCCCATCCAATCGCAGTATTCTAAAAAATCTTCAGGATGTTCGCTCATGTATTTTTCCATAAATCCAATCCCGTCTGCTACAATTGCGCCGCCGGTGTGTCGTGGAAAATTTTCATTTGCCAAACCCTTATCCCAGCCCTTAAATACGAATTTTCTAAATTTTACCCACCCTGGAGTCATCCACCATACCTTTTCACCTCCAGCAAGTTCTTGAGCCGCTTTTTCCCTTTCTTCTTTACTTATAATCATATCTATGCAATGGGTTGCCTGGATTCTGGCTATATTTTGACCCTGTTCTTTTATTATGACCTCCATTGTCCTGAGTGGTTCATTGGCATTTACATAACAAAATTTACCTCCATATACCACAAGTACCTTGTCGCACACCTTTTTTGCCTTGTTGATTCTGGATATTAATTGGGATTCAAGTTCTTTAATATTTTCATGGAGCCCTGGAGTAGTGAAAAAAATGTGTTTAGTATCTAAAAATCCTTCATCCTTTAGTGCCTTTATTTCTATACTCAGTGTCCCACATGATACAACTGCAATATTGGAAAAAGATATTTTTTCCATGTTAAAATTACTCCTAATTAAAATATTCCATAAAAAATGAAAAGGCTTATATCAATAATATTATGAAAAGACTTGTTTT
>JAMOPG010000075.1 GCA_027064715.1 Desulfobacterales bacterium | reverse complement strand
TGGAATAATGATCTCAAATATCAAGCAAGGCTCTATATTTGAAAAATTGGGTTTAAAGGATGGAGACATTATCCAGAATATTAATGGCAGGCCGTTAAAAGGTGTAGATGATTTTATAACACTTTATAAAGACATAAATTCCAACTATAAGATTTCGTTAGGAATTGAAAGGCAAGGGAAAAAACAAACTATAGATTTACTGATAAAATAAGTTTTAAATGAAGAAAAGAACCTTACTTCTTATCAAGACTTCTTTATTATTGTTTTTTCTAAGTTTTTTATTTGTTGGTCAAAATATTTCATTAGCCTCTTCAAATCAAAAAACTAAGAATGAAGAACGCTTTGTAACAATAGATTTTGATAATGTGGATATAAGGGATTTTATAAAATTTATCAGTGAACTGACCGGCAAAAATTTTGTGATTGACTCACGAGTTAGAGGAAAAGTTACCATTGTTTCTCCTACTAAGATTTCAGTAAAAGAGGCTTATAAAGTATTTGAATCAGTGCTTGAAGTTCATGGTTTTACTACTGTCCCTGCGGGAAATATTATAAAAATCGTGCCGATTATATCTGCCAGATCCAAAAATGTTGAGACTATTTTTAAAAAAAACAAATTAAAGCCAGAAGATAAGGTTATTACTCAGTTAGTTCATTTAAAATATGCAGATCCTAATGAATTAAGAAAGATCCTTACCCCTCTTGTTTCAAGAGGTGGAATTGTAGTTCCCTACAGGCCTACAGGGATGCTGATAATCACTGATGTAATGTCTAATATCAAACGGCTATTGAATATAATCAAGGAAATAGATGTAAAAGGGACAGGAGAGATAATATCTGTTATTCCACTGAAGTATGCTCGGGCAGAAAACATAGCTAAGGCTATTGATTTTATCTTTCAAAAAAAAGAGGCTGTTGAAAGACAGAGAAGAGGAATACAATCTGTTAGTATAATCAAAGTAGTTCCGTATAAAAGAACTAATGTCCTCATAGTGCTTGCTTCTGAAGATAATACAGAAAGGATAAAACGTCTTATTTCCCTTTTAGATAAACCAATACCACGAGGAAAAGAAAACATTCATGTATATTATCTGCAAAATGCTGATGCCGAAGAACTTGTCAAAGTTTTAACAGCTATAATCCCTAAGGGAGGAGCAAAAGAGGGAAAGCTTACAACTATTACAGGTGAGGTAAAGATAGTTGCTGACAAATCCACCAATTCCTTAGTTATTACAGCAAGTAAAGAAGATTACAATGCTATAAAAAAGGTGATAAAAAAATTAGATATTCCCAGAAAGATGGTCTATATAGAGGCTTTGATAATGGAGGTAAGTGCTGATAAAAAATTTGAAATTGGGGTAGAGTGGAGAGCTGCAGAGAAAGCTGGAAAACATAGAGGTGGTGTAATAGTGCCATTTGGTGGAACAGGTGGTATGGGAGATCAAGGCAGCTACAAAAACATGCCAGATGTTACTCCTGAAACCAAAGTTCTGCCATTCCCTTCTGGATTTTCTGTTGGCATCCTAGGAGCAGGTATAAGAATAGGAAATTATGTATTTCCATCACTTGGGGCTGTTTTCAGGGCATATCATGGTGTTTCAGGTGTTCATATTCTTTCTACCCCACAAGTATTAGTCACTGACAATGAAGAAGCAGAGATTAAAGTAGGAGAAAATGTCCCGTATCTTACAAGAGAAGAAAAGCCTATGGAAGGAACTGCAACAGGCACAGAATATAGAAACTATGAATATAGAGATGTAGGAGTAACCTTAAAGATAACCCCTCAAATAAATCAGGATGGTTTTGTAAAGCTGAAAATTTTTGAAGAAGTTATCAAATTAAAAAAAGGTACTGAGCAATATACCCCCACAACTTTAAAAAGAAGCGCCAAGACAACTGTTATTGTAAAAAATGGCCATACTGTTGTTATTGGAGGAATGATAGGAGAAAGCATTGAAGAAGGAACATATCAAGCGCCCTGCCTTGGCAGTATCCCTGGACTTGGATGGCTATTTAAGTCACGGTATAATTCAAAAAATAAGACAAACTTATTTATATTTCTAACACCACATATTATTGAAACTCCAAGAGATGCCAAGGCTATATACAATCAAAAGAAAAGTTTAATAGAACAATTGCAGATAAAAGGGGGAGTTATTAAGCTATACAAAAATAAAAAAAGAAAGGAGAAAATAAAGAAATGAACATAAAAGCACCACTACTAATAGTTATGATAATCACAATTCTGTTATTTTTTCTAAGTCTTAGCTGGGGAGCAGAAATATATATTCCCTCTGTAAAACATAAAGCTAAAGGATATATTGAAATTCCTATTATGATAGATCAAGTAAACAAGCTTGCAGGAGTAAGACTAATTATAAGGTATGACTCTAAGGCTCTTACCTTTAAAAAAGGGATAAAGACAAAATATTCCGACCCATTGATATATGTGATTAACAGTAAAATACCAGGAAAGCTTATTATTGTTATGGCAGGTGCAAATGGCATAAGTGGTAAAAAATTTCCTCTTATAAAACTCATGTTTGAAATCAAGCAGATAAAAAAGGTTTCTTCACCTTGGATAAAGATTGTAAGTGCTGAGCTTGTAAGTGAGCAACTTCAATCTATAAACTGTAAGATTCCAAAATTAAAAAAGAAAATACTATTCTTTAAGCCTGCTCAAAGGTAAAAGTTTGAGGTCTGTAAGTAGATATTTGTCTTTCATCTTCTCCCTCCTTGCGGTCGGAGACCCCTTCCTTCAGGTAGGGAAGGAGACCGCAATTGAAAATTTGTAAATATCGAAGTAAAATGCAAATATGAAACTTAAGCGAACTCTTAAGCTTGTC
>JAMOPG010000074.1 GCA_027064715.1 Desulfobacterales bacterium | reverse complement strand
TCACAGGCGAAGTGCGCTACTCCACTTTTTTGATTATGGACCATTGCCCCACCTAACTCTTCAAAAGTCACCTCCTCTCCTGTTACAGCCTTTATCACTTGAGGACCTGTAATAAACATGAAACTTGTCTTTTTTACCATGAAAACAAAGTCCGTCATTGCAGGTGAATATACAGCTCCTCCAGCAGTTGGACCCATAATTGCTGATATCTGTGGAATTACACCTGACGCATTAGAATTCCTGAAAAATATCTGTCCATAACCAGATAATGAATCCACGCCCTCTTGTATTCTGGCTCCACCCGAATCATTAAATCCTACCATTGGACAACCAACTTTCATGGCAAGGTCCATCATCTTGCATATCTTTTTTGCATGCATCTCCCCTAAACTACCGGCTCTGGCAGTAAAATCCTGCGCAAAAGCACATACAGGGCGACCATTTACCAGTCCATATCCTGTAACAACACCCTCTGCTGGTACAGTCACTTTGTCCATCCCAAAATAAGTACACCTGTGCCTTACAAACATATCAACTTCTTGAAAGGTACCTGGATCAAAAAACAGATCTAATCTCTCTCTTGCTGTCAACTTTCCTTGAGCTTTATGTTTCTTTACTGCCTTTTCGCCGCCCATCTGGCGGACGGCTTCTTCCATTTCTTTTAATTTTTTTATCTTTTCTGCCGTTGTGAGAGCCATGTCAACTCCTTCACATTACTTTAAAAGTTAATCTTTATATTCACCAAAGACTTCTCTTAAAACTCCGCAAATCTCTCCTAGTGTGGCATACGCTTTTACGGCCTCTAATATAGGTTCCATTATATTTTCATCACCTTGAGCTGCCTCTTTCAACCTCTTTAAGCTCTGTTCCACTTTTGAGTTATCCCTTGTCTCTCTAACTTTTTTCACCCTTTCAACCTGTTTTTTTTCAACTTCCTTATCAATCTTCAATATGGGAACTTCTACCTCTTCTTTTGATTGAAATTTATTAACTCCAACAATGATCCTTTCCTGGGATTCTACCTGTCTTTGATATTCATAAGCAGAGTCTTCAATTTGTCTCTGGATAAAACCTGCCTCTATCGCAGGAATCACTCCTCCCATATCATCTATTCTTTTAATTAAATTTAATGCCTCTTCTTCAATCTTATCTGTTAAATACTCAACAAGATAAGACCCACCAAGAGGATCAACAGAATTTGTAACACCAGATTCAAACGCTATAATTTGCTGAGTCCTCAATGCAGTTCTCACCGAATCCTCTGTGGGCAATGTAAGGGCTTCGTCTTTTGAATTAGTATGCAATGACTGAGTTCCTCCAAGTACTGCTGCTAGTGCCTGTAGTGCCACTCTTATAATATTATTGTCAATCTGTTGAGCTGTTAATGTGTGACCTGCAGTCTGTGTATGAAACCTGAGCATCATTGCCCTAGGATCAGAAGCTCCGAACCTCTCCTTCATTAATCTAGCCCACAAACGCCTTGCAGCCCTAAATTTGGCTACTTCTTCTAATATATCAGTTGCGGCATTGAAGAAAAATGATAGTCTTCTTGCAAAAACATTGACATCTAATCCCGCATCAATGGCAGTCTGAACATATGTACAACCATTTGCCAAAGTAAAGGCTACTTCTTGCACTGCTGTTGCTCCAGCTTCTCGGATATGGTACCCTGAGATTGATATCGTATTCCACAGAGGTGTATTTTTTGTGCACCATTCAAATATGTTTGTGATAATTCTAAGAGATGGTCTAGGTGGAAATATATAGGTTCCTCTAGCTACATATTCCTTTAATATATCATTTTGTATTGTGCCCCTTAATTTCTCCCTAGGCACTCCTTGTTTTTCAGCTACAGCAACATACATTGCAAGTAAAATTGCTGCTGGAGAGTTTATAGTCATGGAAGTGGAAACTTTATCAAGAGGAATTCCATCAAATAGAATCTCCATATCTGCAAGAGAATCAATAGCAACACCTACTTTACCTACTTCACCACTGCTCATTGGATGATCAGAATCATATCCAATCTGAGTAGGTAAATCGAACGCAACAGACAGACCAGTCTGTCCCTGTTCTAAAAGATATTTATATCTCTCATTAGTTTCTTTCGCAGTTGCAAATCCTGCGTACTGCCTCATTGTCCAAAGTCTGCCCCTATACATTGTGGGCTGCACACCCCTTGTATAGGGGTATTGACCAGGAAATCCTAATTTTTCTAAATATTCATCATCTATTTCCTTTGGCAAAGCCAACCTTGGAACATCTAAACCACCAACTGTTTTAAATTCCTTCTTTCTCTCAGGAAACTTTGCCAGGACTTTAGATAAGACCTTTTCTTCCCATTCCTTATATTTTGGATGAACTGACATATGGCACCCCTTATTTTTTATAATCTTTTAAAATTTCAGTTGCCAAAAGTCTTGGATCAACATTTAAATCAATTTGCTGTTTATTAATTATCTCATCTATATCCTGTCTCACCATTTCCATAACCCAGTCTATTACTTCCTTTTTTCTGAACTCTATTCTCTTTTTTTCTTTTTCATTGCTCTCATCCAACTTATTATATACCCGCACCATGGCCTCATAGAGTTTGTCAATTCCCTCACCCCTAGTTGCAACAGTCAGAATCACTTCTGTTCCTTTCTCCTTTGCAACCTCTTTTAATTCCATAGCAAGCATCTGGGCTTCTGGTCTATCAGCCTTGTTTACTACCATGACATCAGCAACTTCCATTAATCCAGCTTTTATCGCTTGAATATCATCACCCAGGCCTGGAGCAGATACCAGAGCAGTTACATCTGCTATCTTTATAATATCGATCTCAGATTGCCCGACTCCAACTGTCT
>JAMOPG010000073.1 GCA_027064715.1 Desulfobacterales bacterium | reverse complement strand
TACGGTATTCACCAGGGCCTCAGCATCAGCCTTAATAATGTTGCCTCTGGTAAAGGTAATCATTTTAACCTCCTAATAATACCACTCGGGATGAATCCCTACTGGTAAATTGGTTATATTATATTGCTGTAAAATTTTTTCAACCCTTTGTTTCATCTGTAAATTCAGAACACCAATTTCCGTAACCACCTCAAATGGACAAAATCGGTATATTAGAAATTCTGCCTGCTTCCGTCGTTGGCGATCCATGTCAGCTAAAGTATCTGCCCAATAATTCGCATATACCATGTTCCAGTCAACTTTTCCCAAGTTTTTTAAATCATCAAACCATGTTGTAAATGATGCAATTCCATGTCCATCAGAAAATACAAATTGAAGTCCATGATGTAAAACTTTTTCAACAGTAGACACAATATAGATGAGAGGTTCCTGTCCTTCATCATAATCTTTAACCTGTCCGGTGTGTAATTGCAGCAGCATAGGTGAACGTGGCCCAAAATAAAAAGAAACATAATCATGCACCGTACCGCCTGCACCACATGGAATATTGCGCTCTCTCCGCACATTCTGAATCTCAACATTGTGGATAATGCGATACCTCAAACCATCATCCGGCACATGGTTGGGCGCATAAAAACCCCCACGCTGAATACAAACACCTAGATTATCCACATGGATAATGCGGTAAATTGGCGTGGGCCGGGGCATCTTCACAGTTTCATCTCCCTCTGTTATTTTTTATGATACAGTCAAAGTAGGTGTGTGAATTGCATTTTTCATTAGTTTGACTGTATTTTCAAGCTCTTTAAGTCGGTTTTTAGTAAGTTTTTGTTCGTTTATTGCATACCCTTTTATAAGGTAGTTTTTGAGGACATTTGTAGCCAATATGCGAAACATAGTAGCTTTTTAAGTAGAGTATCCACAAGCTTTTTGGATAAACTTATCTCCAGTTTATTCAATATTTTTTCATCTTTTAAGTTTTGTATTCTATCAAAATTCTTTGCCTCTATAATATAGCAACAGCATTTGTTTTGAGATAATCCAATGCATACAAAATCAGATGAAGAAGGTGTATCATTAATTCCGTAAGATAAAGAAAAATGGTTTTTTAACTTATCAAAATCAATAAAAAAGATAGAAGATTGTGGGAATCTTATTGTAAAATCAGATTCTGTTATTGTTTTGCCGTTTATTACAAAATCTTTCCACATTAAATTAGCTCCTGTTCTTCTTTATATAGATCATAGAATGTTTCCAGCAATGGAAGTAAGTCTATCCCCCTTTCATCAATTTCCAGTTTTCCAGGAATACCATCTGTCTTAAAGAGATATGCTGTGATTTTTTCTCTTATTTCTGGCTTCTTCTGTAAGATATTGTTTACTTTTTTTAGCAGGTAATCACTGTGTGTGCTTATAAAGATCTGTATTCCCCTTAAAGCTAAATCTACAAGCAATTCTCCCATCACAATCTGCCATTCAGGATGTAGATGTTCTTCCGGCTCTTCAAGAAATAATATCCCACCAGGTATTATTAACCCTTGCTTTAAAGCCAAATAAATAAGAGAAAATGTTTTTAATCCACTTGCCACGCGTTCAATGTTTACGCGTTCTTTTTTAAACAGAGCTATAATTTTACCCTGTTGAATGGAAAAACGCGCATTAATTTTATTTTCTAATTTCTTTAACAATTTATCCCATTCTTTTGCTCTTTCAGGATATTCAAGATTCATGATTCGGGTAAGAAAATCTGTAACTGTTTCTGAAACCCCGAAACTGCCTTTATGTTCCTGGGCAAAAATATTTATAGCAGAATATACATTTAAAACATCTGGCATGGAAATAAAGTTTATTGTATCAGAGCTTGGGCTTTCTGTGAGATTACTTTTAAAAGATACTTTTTTCCTATTATAAACAGAAAGTATGACCTCACTATCTTTTATTTTTATTATAACTTTTGCTTCTTTTTATCCCCATCTAATAAGTCTTTTAATACTTTTTTCCTGAAATACATACTGAAGCTTTTTTTCTATATCACCATCACTTCTTGATATAGTATTCAACATTGAATATAAGGTCATACTTACATAAGATTTGCCACTGCTATTTGGTCCTATGAAAAAATTAAGCTCTTTTAAATCTGCCTTCCAGTCTTTTATATGGCAAGATTTTTTATTTCTATTTGATCAATCATGAATTACTCCTACAATTGTTGTTTATTTCTTCTATAATGAGCAACAACTCCCCATTTTTATCTCTATTCTGCTTTAAATTTTCTGAAAACTCTTTTACATAACTACACCACCTGTTAAGTAATTCTCTTAACTCTTTCTTTTTATCTCTATCTGACACTTATCCTCAGTAGAATCACATGCCTTATATCCCATTTCTCTTACCAGTGCTTCAAACCACCAGCGAAGAGAACCTATAAGTCCTGTTAATTTCAATTCATTACATTTTCCCCAAGCATCCCCTGTCCACAATGGTGTGATAGTATTGAAAGTCACTTTTATCTCTGGCATTTTAGCCTCCAAAAATATTTTTTATTTAAATAAAATAAAGTAACAGCGAGTAACATTATTTTACAATTTTTAATCTTGTCTTAATAACTTATTTATTCCCTTTTCCTCCATCTATCTATTACTTCCCACATCCCAAATCCCATGGAATTTCTTTCTCCAAGTCCTGTATCATAGGCAAATTTTAGAAACTCTGGCTCTCCTGACAGTTCAAACACTCCTTTCCAGCCCTCGATCACTGCGCCTTTTTCTCTATTTCCATACCAAATAGCGGCCTTCTTTATTTGAATAGGCTCAATCCTTAGCTCATAGGGGCATTCTTCTTTTTTTAAAGCAACCC
>JAMOPG010000072.1 GCA_027064715.1 Desulfobacterales bacterium | reverse complement strand
ATATCCAAACCCTTATGCGTCCCCCATCCACCCTTAAATTTCCAAGTGTCTGTGATCTGTGTGTGTTATCTGTTATCTGTTTTCCACACACACTGGTAACTCACACTGGTCACTCTTATTAGTGTCTGTGATCTGTGTGTGTGATCTGTTTCTCGCACTCACACTGATCACTCACACTGATCACTGTAAATAGTGAACCTAAAGAAGTGCCATTTTGTAAATTGGTATATGAGTAAATGTGTAAATGAGTCAATAGGTTGTTGAATAAATCCCTTTTTAGAATATGGTGTTGCTCCCATGTACCCATACACGCATCCACCTATTCACACATCCACCCATTTACTTATCTACGCATCCACCTGGCATATTAGACACTTTAGAATTATCTATTGTGGTTTTTGATAAACAATACTCATCCACGCTTGTTCAGAATTATTTTTGTTTTTAGATATTATATCTATGGTGTATAAATAATAGCCATCAGCAGTGCCCTTAACATTTACAATTTTTACATAAACACTATAGTCTCCATAGTCATTTTTCCAGTCATAATTATTAATTATATCTTCAGGTTTTGCATGGCTGGTACAGTTGCTGTTATCAGAACCACACATGCTTACACCACATATAACAGTCCAATTATCTGTATCTCTATCAACCTTGCAGTTATGTCCATTGTACCAATTGGGATCAGAAGGATTTACATTAAAAGACGTAGTTGATAAGGAATTTATAAAATCCTCTGCTCCGCCTTTTGCAGCTTCCAGTGCAGTAGTATAGCGTTTTATTGTTCCTGATGTCCTCGTGCCGGTGATTACAAGATTAAAAACTACTAATACTAAGCCAAGACCAATTAAGCTGAGTAGTAGAGTTGTAACAAGGGCCATACCTTTTTGTGAATTAAAAATATCCATTTTATCTTTCCTCAGGAGCCAAATTTAAGGGATTAACTCTCATCTGTAATAGTTTCCACCGATAGAATTGATAATTAGAGAAATTAGTTAGATCAACTGACTTTATGGGACTGCCATCTGGAGCTGATATATCAATAGAACTTTCACCGAAAACTGGATGGTCTTCCTTTTGTCCTTCCTGGTAGATAATATAAACAGCTAGTTGTTTTACCTGGGTTCTGATACCTTCTGCAGAAGAAGGTAGATTATTACCCCAACTATCTATTATACCGTCACCATTTGTATCCAGCCCAAAAGCTAGCTGAAAATCAGCCACACAATCTAAAATAGGTTGCGGATTTCTTTTTCCATTTCCTTGATTAATTTCTGCTCTATATAATTCATAAATGTCGGGGTTGCATCTATCAGGGAAACTGTCATCTGGTCTTTTTAAATAGTAATCAACACGATTAAAGGGCATGCTAGGGCCAGAATCGTCAATTCCAAAGACAAGAAAGACTTCTCCAGTACCATTACCCAAATCTGGCGTGAGAGTATTAAAATGCCAAATATTTGTTGAAGTAATACTATGATTAAGCGTTAATTTGCGATCATCAACTGTCAAGGCAATATAATAATCTCCCCCATTAAATTCCTCTGAAGAGAGTGATTTAATATTCCATTGTGAAGAGCTATAATATGCATATCCCCATTTTTTTGCTGCTTTACTATCTATATTTGCAATAGATGATTTAATTACTAAAACATCTGAGTTACTTGCATTTGTATTTCCATTATCAGAAAAGGCAAAACCACGAGGTGGATCCCCCGGAGCATCATTAAAAGAAGAAGGATCAGGGGTATAATTAGAAGCCGTATCAGCTTCACTATAGGAAGTACCATTTACATACCATGGCAATCCAAATCCTGCCATTTCAATGTCTTTTCTTAAAATCTCTAATGCAATTGCCTTTTCTATATTGGTCTCTGCAATTGAAGATTGTTGAATATGGGATTTAAGTACAGTTAAATAACTCGTGAATACTGCTGCAAGAACAATAATTAATATAGCAATGGTAACCAATAATTCTATGAGGGTCATGCCTTGATTTTTCATTTTTTGTACACCACTGTTTGTAATTGATATATGTGGTTTTTTCCTTTTGGATATTCATAACTAACAGTAATTGTCGCATTATTTGTTCCAGAACTAAATTTGTCAGGATTGGAATATGTTATAATAAAATCTTGGGTAAAGCTTCTAAAGTTGCGAGAGATGGTGCCAGTGATAGTTGTATTGCTTGAACTTGAGGATGTGCACTTCTCCAAATTTCTTAAAGATTCTGCACACTCCTGTGCAATTTTTACTGCTTCATCTCGTATGCTATTAGCCAGGTTTTCTCTCATGTAAATAGTTATTGATTGCAATAAGGCTAAAAATATAATTGCCATAATTACCATGCTCACTAGCACTTCAACCAGGGTAAATGCATTATTAAGACCCAGAATTTGCTTCACAACTACCTCCTCTGTAGTGTCCCATCAAGATGCGAGTCTTTGAAATCTTAATGCAATTGTATTTAGAATTATATTCAGGCATTGTGGTGTAAATAGTGGTCATTGTTTTTCCAAATCCTTCTTTTTTAAATGTAATTTTATTAGAGCTACCGTCTTTAAAACTGGTCTTTAAATCAATTTTTTGAATCAATTGGTCTGTATCATCAATATCACCATCATAGTTATTATCACATCTTAGCTCTATTTGAGAGAATGTGCTGCCAGACCATAGAATTCCACATATCTTTTTTTCGCTAAATGCCTTAATCCTTGCCTGGTTAAGCACACCAAATATAGTTTTGGTATCGTTTTGGATCTTGTATTTAGTAACCCATTTAGTATAAGCAGGGATACCAATACTAAATAGTATTGCCATAATGCTAAGGACTACCAACATTTCAATTAAGGTAAAACC
>JAMOPG010000071.1 GCA_027064715.1 Desulfobacterales bacterium | reverse complement strand
ACAATCAATACTTCTGTGTTTGGAATTAGAAGTTCCCACAGTCTTCCAGGATTAGGAAGATAGGCCAAAGTTTTTTTAGAATTTACAATTACCTCTACTGTAAATCTATTGAGTCTCTTTAAAAAAATACCTTTTATTTTTTTAAAACTAAAAGGATAGGTTAACATTTAAAAAATTTTAAAGAAAATGTGATTTTTTTCAAGGAAAAATGTCAAGACCAGATTTTCTGTAAAAAAGGACAGCTAGATATCTAATCTAGTTAACACCCAGACTAAGGGGTGGCATAGAAAACACATCAATTCCCCAGAATTACTGCTCCTTGTACTTTTCTCTTTACTCTTTAATTTTGCTATTATATGTTATTATACATAATTTTTTTTAATACTAGAAAAATTTTAACATACTATAAAATTTTTGAGAGAAAAGGATAGAATATTATGGGAAATTTAGATTTATTCTTTTATCCCAGAAATATAGCTATAATTGGAGCAAGCAAAGAAAAAACAAAGGGCGGAAATGTAATTTTAAATAATGTGAGAAAAGGATTTAAGGGTGAAATTTTTCCTGTGAATCCAAAATATGAAGAGATAGATGGGCTCAGATGTTACAATATTTCTGAACTCCCTGAAGGGTTAGATCTTGCTATTGTTTTTGTCCCTGCCAAGGCAGTTGTAGATTCTGTTTTAGAGCTAACAAAAAAAAAGATTAAAGGCATTATAATTGAATCTGGAGGATTTGCTGAAACAGGAGAGTTTGGACAAAAATTGCAGAATCAATTATTGGAAATAAGAAAGCATAGCGGCATTAGAATCTGGGGACCTAATTGCATGGGAATCGTTGATATGCACTCAAGACATATATTTTCTTTTGTTTCTCCTATTATCTGGGATTTCATATATCCTGGAGAT
The DNA here is from genome assembly GCA_027064715.1 of Desulfobacterales bacterium. GTDB lineage: Bacteria > Desulfobacterota > Desulfovibrionia > Desulfovibrionales > Desulfothermaceae > Desulfothermus. Next base: position 1,959 of record JAMOPG010000071.1, on the reverse strand, counting down.
ATATCCCTTATTGTTCAAAGTGGTATGCTTACCGCCAGTTTTTTAATAGATATGTGTTCATCTGGACCATTTAGTATAGCCAAGGCATGTTCCATAGGCAATAAATTGGATGTGGACGAGTGTGATCTATTAGAATATCTATTGAATGACCCTCAGACAAAAGTCATTGGGATGTATTTAGAATCCATAAAAAGGGGAACAAAATTTTTTGAGCTGGTGAAAAATGCACAAAAGCCTATAGTGATTTTAAAAGGGGGAAAGACAAGACAAGGGGCAAAAGCAGCCCTAACACACACTGCCAGTTATGCAGGTTCTTATGAAGTAATATCTGGAATTTTTGAACAGACAAATTTAGTGGAAGTTAATGATTTTAAAGAAATGATGAATTTGTGCCTTGGGTTTTCTTCTATGTATGAGTATAATAACCTTAAAAACACCCAAATTGGGAATAGAATTGCAGTTGTTACATTCAGTGGGGGAGCAGGGATTGTTAGTACTGATTTGTTTAAAGACAAATCAATTGAACTGGCGACTTTGAGTAAGGATACAATAAGGAGGATTAAGTCATTATCTCCTGAATGGATGCCTATTTCCAATCCAGCAGATGTGTGGCCAGCTGTGGAGAAAAAGGGGCCATCAGCATATGTCCAGATTTTTAAAGAAATATGTGAAGATGATGGTGTAGATTTTATTTTTCTTCATGTCTTTTCTAGGGGAAATCTGCGGTATCGTGATTTTAAGGAAATTAAAAACATCTCAAAAAGAATGAAAAAACCCGTTTTTTTCTGGGTTATAGGTGAACGCGATGGTAAACATGAACTTTTTGAGATATGTAGAGAATTAAAACTTCCTGTATTTCAAGAAATTTCCAGTGCTGTGGAAGTTATGGATAAAATTGTGAGGTTTTACCAAAAGTTAAAAACAAAGGCACCTGCTTATTTGATAAGTGAGGAGGAACTTCCCACATACCTTAGTTTACCCTCAAAAAAAGAAATTTTAGATGAATTTGAATCCAAGCTTTTTTTAAGAAGTTTAGGTATCCCTACCGTGGAAGAATATTTAGTATCTTCAGAAAAAGACTCTATTTTTTGTGCAGAAAAAATGGGATATCCAGTTGTCCTAAAGGGTATTTTACCAGGACTTATACACAAAACTGAAGAGGGACTTGTTAAAACCAATTTGTACACACAAAATCTACTTAAAGCAGCTTATCTAGAGATGGAAAAAAGGATTCCCGATAATGGAAAGATTTTAATACAAAAACAATTAGAAATTGGATATGAATTGATTGCTGGATTAAACAGGGATGAAAATTTTGGACCTGTGGTTATGCTGGGATTTGGCGGAATACTTGCGGATATTTTGAAAGATAAGATAGTTAGAGTTGCACCTTTTTCTTTAAAAGAAGCATACCTATTCACATATGATCTTAAAAATCAAAAGATCTTAGAAGGATATAGAAAGTATCCAAAAATAGATAGGTTAGAGGTGGCAAAGATTATAAAAATCCTTGGAGATCTGGGACAAAGATTTGATAAAATTGAGTCAATTGATTTAAATCCCCTGATTGTTAATTCCCATGGTATTTTTTGTGTAGATGCTACAATTATCAAAAAAAGATAAAAAACAATGCATTTCCCCCTAGTAAGTGATGAACCTATTTTGCTTCTTGATTAACTTATAAGAAATGGGTACTCCAAAAATAAACAAGGGGTAGCTTGTACCGAGGGTAGAAGAAATAGTATCTACTATTTAGCCCCTCCCCAGTGACGAATTCGCCAAACTAAGGGAATGGTTTGATGAGCGAGACTGGGAAAAGTGGGATAGAGAGATTCCTTATATTTCTCTTTGCTTTTTAAAAGGGGGGATAATTTCTCTGTGAGGGTTGGGGTAGCTATAGAGACCTTGCAATCAAAGATGGCCAAGATTTTATTAAGGAGCTAAGTTAAATGTACAGAA
>JAMOPG010000070.1 GCA_027064715.1 Desulfobacterales bacterium | reverse complement strand
TATAAGATAGTCTGTGTATAAATCAACTAATTCTTCCCATTTTCCCATATCTTTAAAAATCTCCTTTTTTTAAAAATAATATCATCTTTTTTGCGTAATGTCAGTTACTTAAAGCCGGATCTATACCAATAGCCTTGGTAGAGGTGATCTCTTCTTATTACTTTGAGTCTGAACCTAAAGATAAGCTTTGGTTTAGACATAGAAGAAAAATAAAAGTGTTAGATACTTATGAAAATTTTGAAAGAAATTACTTAGAAGAATTTAAAACAAGATATGGTAATGTTTCAATAGCTTTTCGTGGGACTCTTCAAAAAGTATTCCAAGGAAAAACTTACAAGTTTATTAAATTTTGGATAAGTAAGATTCAACAGGAGATGTATATGAAACATATAGAAAGACTTCTAGACTTCACAGGCTTTCACCAAATCATTCTTTACGGCCCACCAGGTACAGGAAAAACCTATCTTGCTAAAAAAGTTGCAGCTAAATTACTTGGCTTACCACCAGAGGCGGGAGTTGATAAAAAACATCCCCAATATGAGGAGTTTAAAAATGCTAGATTTGGAGAAAGTAAAAATTCAAATGCTAAAGGCAAGTGGACTATTGTTCAATTTCATCCTTCTTACAATTATGAAGACTTCGTCAGAGGTATTAAAATCATTCCTAAAGAAGATGGAATTTCTTATAAATCAGTAAATAGAATTTTTGCAAAAATGTGCGAAGAAGCTCAGCGAAATAGAGAAAAAAATTACATTCTCATTATTGATGAAATCAATAGAGCTAATTTAGCAGCAGTGCTGGGAGAATTAATCTATGCCCTTGAATATCGTGACGAAACAGTAGATACTCCGTATGAAATAAATGGTAAGACTGATTTAGTGGTCCCACCAAACCTTTATATTATTGGAACAATGAATACCGCAGATAGAAGTATTGGTCATATAGATTATGCTGTGCGAAGACGGTTTGCCTTTGTGCAGGTTTTAGCTGAAGAAGATGTGATTGAAAGACATTATGATAATGAAGAAGTTAAAAGGGTTGCTTTAACACTCTTTAATAGTGTTAAAGAGCTTTTTGATGAAAAAAATGGCTATATTGCTCCAGATTATCACAAAGAGGATGTGCAAATTGGACATTCTTATTTTCTTGTGGATACTTCAAAAGAGGCAGAAGAGCAAATTGAAGAACTTGCTTATAAGTTTGCCTATCAGGTGTTTCCGCTTTTAAAAGAGTATTACAAAGACGGGGTTTTGATTCCAAAAGATGAAAGTATTAAGCTTAAGGAATTAAATGTGTCTGTTACAGAATCTGTAAAACCTGAAGAACTAGTTAAGAAGATTGAAAACTTATATTTCTCAAAAACAGAGGACTTATCAGAAGATGATCAGAGGGGATAAATGAGTGCTGAAGAACCTATCACTATATTAGAATATGATAAAATCCAAACAGAAAAGGCAAAAAAAATAAAAAAAGAACATTTGAATTTTGAAAAGCCAGAAATACTTGGATTATATATTGATCCTGATGGAGAATTTCGTGTCTCGTATTTTGTTGGCTGGATATGGCTAGAAACAGAGGAGGGTGGAAAAATTCCCATGCGTGTTATTCCTAAAGGAGGTATTGGGGTTGAACTCTGTATGCTTGAGGAATGTCTTTCTGTTCCTGAAATAGTGGAACGGATGTGGGGTAGAAAAGGAGTTGAAAAAGAGCAGATTTTTTGGATTTGGCCTGAGCAAAAGCCTTTTGAAGTAGAAGAAATTGAGGCAAGGCCAGTTCTTCTTTTTCTTGTTATTCGCTTTCTATTGCTACTTAAAGATCTTTGTGCACGCCACTTAAGACGGAAATTCCCTCGTATAGAAGACAATCTCTCAGGCACATTGCGAGGACGGGTGCTGGTAAGCAAAAATTCCCTTTACAATACTGTTAGAGGTCGGCACGATAGGGTTTATTGTCAGTTTCAGACTCATTCACTTGACACATTAGAAAATCAAATTCTCAAAGCAGCTCTTGAGGTCTCTTTAAGTTACCTTGCTAATCGTGGTTTTGAGAGCAAAGAACTATGGCAGATGGGAGCATTCTGCCGAAATGTCTTATCAAGTGTAACCCTGCGCCGTATATTTCCTTATGAGTTTCAGAATTTAAGACTTACAGGTAATTTAAAACCATATCGTGAACCCATAAGACTTGCTCGCATAATTTTACATCACCTTGGTGGAGAGCCAGATCCTGACCGATGGAGTAAAAAACAAAAGATTTTGATTCCTCCCTATGCTATAAATATGAATGCTCTTTTTGAACGTTATTGTGAGGCAAAGTTAAGAAAGGGAAAAATCAAGGAAATTGGAATGTTAGAAAAACTTTGGTCTGGAGAAAATGACATAGGTGAAAATTTTAAGGTGCGACCGGACTTTTTATTTATTACTAGCAACAAAGAATATGTTATTGCTGATGCTAAATATAAATACGATTGGCCTGATAAAAAAGAAGATTATAGAGAAGATGTTTATCAAGTTGCAGCTTATGCCTCGCATAAATATGTAAGAAAAAAACTTGGTATTTCAGAAAATCAGAAGTTAACAATTTATATTTTCTATCCTACCCTCCCTAAAAACTCCAATAATCCAAAAAACGATCAAAAAAAGATTATCAAAGATTTTGAACCATTTTTTACAATTCATCCCTTACCAGTAGAATTGCTAAAATGAATTATTTATTTTTTTTTATAAATTAGTAATTATAAACCAAGACAAATGTTTATTTGCCTACCAGATGGTTATATATTCAGATTTTCCCATATACCCTTCCTTATGGAAGAAGGTCGCTCCGTGAGGGGTAAGAGCAACTGGTTGAGGCTCTTCTCCCTTATGGAAAGGGACTTC
>JAMOPG010000069.1 GCA_027064715.1 Desulfobacterales bacterium | reverse complement strand
TGATGACCATAGCCAAGACAGGAGTAGTTGGGTTATTAAAGGGCACTAGCGATGGGCCTACCTTGTTGTTAAGGGCAGATATGGATGCACTTCCAATTCAGGAAAAAAATGTAATCCCTTACCGTTCTCTATATGATGGAAGAATGCATGCATGCGGTCATGATGGCCATATGGCTATTCTTTTAGTTGTAGCAAGGATTTTATCCAGGTTTAAAGAGAGAATAAAGGGCAATATAAAATTTGCATTTCAACCAAGCGAAGAAAATGGCGGTGGTGCGTTGGAAATGATAAATCAGGGGGTGTTAGAAGATCCACCTGTTAGTGCATGTATGGGTTTGCATTTGTGGTCTTTTTTACCAACAGGTGCTATTGGAATAAAAAGTGGTCCTATAATGGCTGGCAGAGAACATTTGGTACTTACTATAAAAGGCAAAGGCGGTCATACCGCAGCCCCTCACGAGGCAATAGACCCTATTATTTGTACGGCTAATATAATTCAATCTTTGCAGCAAATCCAGACAAGAGAACTGAATCCTGACCAGAAGCTTATTTTGATGTTTGGAAAGATTCAAGGTGGAACAGCAGCAAATGTGATCCCTGAAAAAATGGAGTTGGAGGGTACTATTCGTTATCTTTTTGAAGATGATTCAATGAATATAGATGATGTGAAACAGAGAATAGAGAAGATTATCTGCTCCTTATGCGGAGCATATAAAACGGATTATACTTTAGAATACAAATACTCCTTTCCTCAATTAATTAATAATGAGAGCCTCACTGATTTTATTATTTCGGTTGTAGAGAGATGTAATATACATTCTCAGAAATTAAATATAGTACCGTTATTTACTATGGCCAGCGAAGATTTTGCAGAATTTGCAATTAGGATTCCCTCATGTTTCTTTTTTGTTGGCGCTAATAATGGGAAGAGAGAAACATCCTATCCCCATCACCATCCAAATTTTAATTTTGACGAAAAGTCCTTAATGATAGGGACTGAAGTTTATATCCGTTGTATATTAGAATATTTTAAAACATATAATAAGAAGTAGGAGGAGAAATATGCCATCTGTATATGATTCAAAGCCTTGGCTTAAAAGTTACCCTGAATGGTTACCCCAGTCTTTACCTATTCCTCAGCGTACAGTGTTAGATGAATTTATTTATTCAGTTGAAAATTATCCTGATGATCCATGTATTTATTATTTTCACAATACATATTCATATAAAGAAATTTATCAAAAGGCCAGTGCCTTGGCTCAAGCCCTTCGTAATATGGGTTTACAAAAAGGAGACCGAGTAATCTGTGATATGCAAAATATTCCTCAAGTTGTTATATCATGGCTGGCCATATGGATGTGTTCAGGTATAGTTGTCCCGCTTAATCCAATGTTTAAATTAAAGGAAATGGACTACTATGTAAATGATTCTGGAGCTAAGTTAGTTATTTGTCAAGATGACTTATATGAGTCAGTCTTTAAACCTTTAAGTGACAAAATAAAAGAATTAAAAATAATAACTACTTCCCCATTGGATTTTTTAGACCCCAATTTGGGAATTCCCAAGCAGTTAACATCATGTAAGAAGTTATCATATGACAATACCTATGATTTGATTAAACTCATTGAAGTAAATGAAAATACTTCCGCCGTAATTCCTCCCAAAAAGGAAGGACCAAGTGTAGATGATACTGCCTTTTTAGTTTATACATCAGGCACTACAGGGCCACCCAAAGGAGCTATTTTGACACACTCGAATATTGTACATAATGCTAAAGTTTATGAGGTTGCTTGTAGACTTACAAGAGAAGATGTAATCCTAGGGGTAGCTCCTCTCTTTCATGTTACTGGGATAGTTGCACATGTGGCAATAGGATTTCACTTGGGTATACCAATCGTTTTATATCATCGCTTTGATCCTAAAGATACCTTTGAACTTATTCAAAAATGGAAGGTTACTTTTACTGTGGCAGCAATAACAGTATATATTGCCCTTTTAAACAATCCTGATGTGACCAAATATGACCTTTCCAGTTTGACTAAGGCATATAGTGGAGGAGCCCCAGTATCTCCTAGTATAGTAGAGAAATTTAAGAAAACCGTAGGATGTTACATTCACAATGTATATGGGTTAACAGAAAGCTCTTCCCCTGCAACTATTACTCCTTTAGGCTTAAAGGCCCCGGTAGACGAGGATAGTGGCGCTCTTTCAGTTGGCCTTATTATTCCTGGTCATGAGGCATGGATAGTGGATTTAGATGATCCATCAAAAGAGGTGCCTTTTGGAGAAGAAGGGGAATTAGTACTAAGAGGTCCAGGAATTACTAAAGGATATTGGCAAAAACCTGAAGAAACAAATCATGCTATTAAGGATGGTAAATTTTATACAGGTGATGTGGCCAAGATAGATGAGCAAGGATGGTGCTATATAGTTGATAGAAAAAAAGATCTTATAGTTGCCTCTGGTTTTAAGGTATGGCCAAGAGATGTGGAAGATGTGTTATATCAACATCCTGCCGTAAAAGAGGCTGCTGTTGTAGGCGTTCCTGATCCATATAGGGGTGAAACTGTAAAGGCAGTAGTGTCCCTAAAAGAGGGATACAAAACAACTCCTCAAGAGTTAATCGAATTTTGCAAACAACGCATGGCAGCTTATAAATATCCCAGGATTGTGGAGATAGTGGATGAAGTTCCTAAGACTGCTACTGGGAAATTTTTAAGGCGGTTGTTGAGGGACAAAAAGTAGGAGAATTGGTATTCTTATAGAATAACCAAACCAACTTCATTAAAGAGGGGGGTATTGCCCCCTCTTTAATGTAAAACTCTAAATCAATCCTTTGAAATTATCTCGAGGACACTTTTAACTACTTTTTCAGTACAATCTGG
>JAMOPG010000068.1 GCA_027064715.1 Desulfobacterales bacterium | reverse complement strand
CTTGTCTTTCTATTGTTTTATAAGCCTTGTCTAATTGTTGTTCTGCAAAAATAATGCCAGCTAATCCTGCTATCCCCAGTCCAATATGTCCTAATAGTAAAGAGAAAAATGGAATCTTCATAACAAATGGCAATGTTATACTAATACCACCTCTTATATCACCAACTTTATATCCCTGTTTGGCATGACATTTTAAACACTTTTTTTTGTCCTTAGAGGGGACATGTAAAAATAGAAAGTCTTTCCTCCTTTTTTAATAAACACCCCTTTTTCTTTTATGCCTTTTTCAAAATCTTTTAAAAATTTTTCTTCCAAAGAAGTGGGTCTGTTTTGTGGATTAATAGGTTTTAAACTTGTAATGTGAAATTGAACTCCTTGTTTTTCCCTGACAATTTCAGAAAATTGCCGTGTCATATAAGCAGGATTTACTTTGGTTAGTATAAGATTATCATTGACTTTAATATCTCTAAGCGGAACATCAAGATAAGGATTTGGTAGTATCTTTTTAGTAACAGGAACATAGACACCACCATGACTGGCGTTCCAATAACGGATTAATACCAAAAAATTAAAAAAACTTTTTGCTGTTTGATATGAAATCATTTCTTTCCTTTGTTTAACCTTTATATAATTCCAAAAAAATGATGTACTGGTTATACCAATCCACAACAAAATCAGAAGTATAGTAATTTGTTTAATTTTATTCATATTGCATTACCATCCTTGTTTGTATTTTTTTTCACTACTTTATTTAATTCCATCAGGGAAATATATTCTTTTCTATAGGACTGCTGTAATATATCCTCATAATAGAAACTTTCAATGCGTTTGATCCCAACCTGCGCCAGGCTATTAGCAAATTCTTTATTAGTCAATATTTTCAAAGAGTTTGCTGCTATATCTTCAGCATCCATTACAGTTGCCACAAACCCTGCCTGACCCAAACCATCATTTAAACCAAATACTAATTCCTCACATGCACCTACCTTTGTTGCAACCACCGGGATACCACTGGCCATTGCTTCCATTATTGCAAGGGGCATAGCTTCTTTGACAGAGGTTAAAAGCACAAGATCAAGTTCTTTATAATATTTTGTTACATCAACACTGCCAGTAAATGTTATATTCTTTTGAAGACCTAACATATTAACCAGTTTCAAACAATCATTGTGGTATTCTTTGTCTTCAGCTGGACCTATAATATATGCCTGAATATCAGGGATTTTTTCCTTTATAATAGAAACTGCCTCAATAAAGGTCTTTATGTCCTTAACAGGATCTATCCTTGCAACTATTCCTATTTTAGGTGGCCAGGAAGTAAGTCTTTCCTTTCTACATGGAACAAATCTTTCCATATTTATCCCATTTGGAATAACTTTTATTTTTTCCTCTGGAGCGCCATATTCGATCTGAAGTGCTTTATTTCCATAGTAAAGTGTAATTAAACTACTAACCGTCTGGTATTCCCAATATATAAGGGATTTGAAAAAATCCAGCCACATTTGAATTAGATAATATTCATCAAGCCATGAAACCGATGTAAGCTCCATTTCTCTTTCTTGAACATAGATTCCATGTTCTGTAATAATGGAAGGGATATTATAGAGTTCTGTCATAAGGCAAACCAGAAAGCCAGCAAATCCAGTAGAAGGGCTGTGATATATCCTGGCTTTTGGAAGTTCCGTTAAAAGCATGAATATCCGCCATATAACAAAGTGTATATTACGCCAATTATAAAAATACTTCAAAAACCCATCTTCTCTATGTCTTTCTTCATATATCTCTGTAAGGACCTTAAACCCATCATGGGATATCAAAAAATCCTTTAACAACCCCTCTTTATAAGTATTCAATATATCTACCAATAATGTCTTTTGATCCTGTGTCAGCCTCCCTGTGCGAAATCCTTTAAGCATAAGTTCTTTTATTACAGCATTTATTTTTTGCTTTTTCTTCTTTTTTAATTTCACTGGACGAGCATTTCTAATAAATTCATAATCAAAGATATTAAATGATTTAAATGAAATCACATTGGATGGAAGCTGATATTTCATATCTTCATCTGTTTTATCCCCTGCAGTAAGTGCAACCACAGAGAAAGTAAACTCATGCTCAAATGTCTTTATCAATCTCTGAACCCATGATGCCACACCACCTGTAACATACGGATAGCTTCCTTCCACTATTAAACAGATATCAGCAATTTCTTCTTTCTTAGATTTCATTTTGAATAAGTCTGCCCTGCTTAAAGGTTTCTACAATATAAGACAATCTTTCTATCTCAGTAAATCTCTCTTTGTCTTTCTCTACTAATTTAAGGCCTTGCGAGATCAACTTTTCTGCTTCTTTCAATGCAAATTTTTCAATGTGATACTTAATTCCCATAATCAAAAGCTCAAGATCATCTGGATCTTCATTGATTGCCTCTTTTATATAGTCGCATGCTTTTTCAAGATAAAAATCACCCCTTCGGCCTCCAAAATCTAGTTCATAAAATTCATAATACACACTTGCCAGCTCTGCATAGGGCTTAGGAGAAACACTTTCTAGCGCATCGATCCGATTCCATAATTCATTCATTTTATCAGCAAGGAGTCTACTTACTTGAATGGTAACTGACGTATGAGCACTATACTTTAAAAAAAGCTTCAACAACCTCGTTTTATAAATACTCCACTCAAATTCAGAGATGATATAAATAATATGAAGAGCATCGTGAAATGGCAAAACTCCTGCTATAAGTTGGTTTATTACCCTTCTTGGATTAAATTCAGGATTTTTTACAAAAAGTAGGGGATAGGTCTCTAAGTTAAACCTGCTTATTTTAGAAAATTCTTCAACAGGAACACTTTTTATAGGATATGCCTTTAACATAATTCCTATTAATAACGATCCTGCTGGCCCTA
>JAMOPG010000067.1 GCA_027064715.1 Desulfobacterales bacterium | reverse complement strand
ATTCCGGGGAACCTTTGACTGGATTGTTAAAACGTCAATCAATTTCTCAAAAGTCCTGGAAGGCAACTATGACGATGAAGATGAGATGCAAGCTTACAATAACGCACCAATCAAGTGGAAGGACTTAATTGAGTTCAATGATGCTAATCCAGAAGCAGTTGCCCGAAATATGCGGGCTGGCGATATGGATATTAGAACCGTCCCACCTGATATTCTTGCTAAAGCTAAAAAAATACTGGAAGAGGAAGAGCGAAAAAAACAGCAAAAAGAAGAGCAAAAAAAGCCTAAACAACATCGAGAGCCATTGGAGTTTAAAAGGCCAGATAAAGCAAAAGATAAATCAAATCATGAGCCTATAAACCTGATGAAAGAATTAATCGCTCCCATGTGTGAAGAAAGGCGAAGGCAACTAGAGTCAGTTTATGGCCCGTATGTTAAAACTCGTGAAAGGAGGATAGCTGCATGCTACTAACAAGACCACCACTCTACAAAAACGCTAAGACTCTTAGAGAAATAGCAGGAGAAGATTTTGACACGCTAAAGAAACATGCAAAAATTTACTATAGCATATCAGACCCAGATTTAAGAAAAAAAAGACTTCTGAAAGAGTTTTCTGAAGAAAAACGAAAAAGATTAAAAGAAATATATCAAGAACTCCAAGATAACGGAATTTATATTACAGGCATTACTTCGGAAGGCAAACTTGAGGTCTCATATGTAGTGATAGACGACCCTGCTTACCAGATTGACTTGGCAAAAAAAGAGGCCCCCCCTGTTAGTCCAGAGAGAGCCCTTTTCTGGATTCATAAAATACGAAAAAAAATTAAAAGCTTTACAGATAGATGTGATATTAATCCATCTAAATCTGTAAGGCAAGAAAAAAATGATGAAAGTGAAAAATTTGCTAACTTTGAAGAACTTGAGGAGGCGCCGTTTTGATAAAAATTATTCTGCCAATCGAGCCAACAGGCCAGCAAAGGCCAAGATTTACTCGTATTGGACGCTTTCATAAGGCCTATAAATCTTCCAAGCAAAAGCAAGAAGAGAGTAAAATTCTTTATTTTCTCTACCAGCATAGACCAGAAAAACCCTTTACTCAAGCGCTTAATGTCAAAATAGACGCTTATCTACCCATTCCTTCAAGCTGGCCTAAATGGAAAAAAGCAGCAGCTCAAAACAACGAAATTAGACCAGCTAAAAAACCTGATATTGACAACCTGGCTAAACAAGTCCTGGATAGCATGAATAAAATCTTCTGGCAGGATGACAAACAGATAGTCGGTTTAATCGTAAGAAAATTTTACGACTTAAACCCCAGATGGGAGATAGAAGTCAGTGAAGCAAATTAAGGGACGTGAACATATGCCAAAAATATGCCTCACGCAAACAGAATGGCCTCAAATTTCTCTTTTTGAGAAAAAAAATGACTTATATTATGCATGCGACCCAAAAATGCAAAATAAGGCCGTTTATGAATGTGTGAGAGGCCAGAGTCAATAATTTCAATTAGTTAAAAAAAAGAAGGCGGTAGTAGCATGATAAAGCCAAATCCTAAGGCAGAAAAATGGGTTAAAGCAAATCTGGTCAAATTGTTAGCCCATGGTTGGACTAAGGACCAACTCTTTAAACCTGGTAAATTCTCATACCCCCATGGTGAATGGGGCGTTATTTATACTCAAAGCTGGCCCTGTGAACCTGAACTAAACAGTAAAGGTGAGATAGTTTTTAAAATTCAAAAAACAAATGGTAGTTTTGTTATACAAAAAATCTATCCTAGAAAAGGAGTTAAAAATGGAGATTAATTTAAAAATTGATGGATTGTCTAAAATAGAGACTATGTTAAATGCTGATGTGATTAATAAGGCTGTATCCAGAGCGTTAAACAGGGCTGCTAATTCTGCTATTACATACGGGAGTAAAAAAATTCGCTCTATATACAATATCAAAGCAGGAGATATAAAGAGGTCCACAAAAATTAGAAGAGCCACAAAAAACAACACTGAAGCAATTATACATATTTCAGGCGGTCCTATTCCTTTCAAATACTTTGGAGCTAGACAAACAAAAAAGGGTGTCACATTGAGAATTAAAAAAACAGAGCCCAGAAAGCTTATTAAATCTGCCTTTATCGGTGGTTATCTTCCAATCAAACAAAAAGGAGGGAAATATATACCAGTGAAACTAAAGTCCTGGGGTGGCGGTCATGTCTATCAAAGAAAAACCAAGCGCTGGTTACCAATATCTAAATTAGTAACACAAAACGTAACATTTCCCCAGCTTTTCCAGTCCCCTGAAATTTGGCCTGACATAAAGCAAAAAATAGAAGAAGTTTTTCAAAAAGAGTTTTGGCATAATTATGAATATTATCTAACAAAAAAGTAACACGGTAAAAAAAGAATGTGTCAAAATATTGACGATAAACTAAAAGTTAAAGATGACAAAATGTGCAAGGTAAATATAGGGCAAAGTATGCAAAGTCAAGGATTATGCAAAGGCGGGTCCTTCCTGGCGAGGGTCAGGTTACGGCACAACGTGGCGCAGGCTTTGTCAAAATTTTGGCCAAAAAAGTCCTTCAAATATCAAGGAGTTAGAGGGAAGACGATATGTTTGTAATATCCACTAAGGACCTGGCAGAGCTTTTTGATGTTTCCCAGAGGACTATAACCACATGGAAGAGGTTAGGGGCAGAGTCGGCACAGGTAGGCAGGGGGAAATGGGATTTAAAGAAGTTTTTGCACTGGTGGTTGGAGAACATTTACACACCGCTTAATGAAAATGAGCCAACATTGCAGGAGGAGCGTTTGAGGTATGAAAAGGCTCGAGCTGATAAAGTGGAACTAGAGGTCAAAAGGCTCAAAAAAGAGCTGATTCCACGTGACAAAGTGGAACATGCCCTGGCTGAGCTGATAGCTATTACCAAAA
>JAMOPG010000066.1 GCA_027064715.1 Desulfobacterales bacterium | reverse complement strand
GAAATATAAGTCTTAAAGATGCCATAAATCTTGTAAAGAAAAACACGCGCCACTATGCAAAAAGACAATTAACATGGTTTAGAAAAGAAAAGGATGTGAAGTTTATAAATTCTTTCGGTGAAGATAAAGGAACTTTAGATGTTATAACAAAAGATTTTGAAGAATTTTATAAACTTAAAGATTAAAGATAATTTAAAGAAATTAAAAATTTATTCATTTATTTCCCAGATCACTTATCTATTAAAAATGCTTAAAGTGAATCTCTACCCTGTGGTCGGTGACTGTCTGCTGACCCAAAATCCGCGATTGATTTTTGAATGAGGGTATTTTAAACGAGGGAATGAGGAAAAATTAAGAGAGAAAGGTAGAATTTTTATCTCTAAGAAGAAATATCTTACAATAAGTTTTAAAATTAAGTGAAAAATAATCTCTTAAGACGCAATTCTCCCTTATTAATAACCTTATTAATAATTAATTCTATACAATAAACAAAGATTCCTTATGGACTACTGTAACAAAATATCCAAATCTTATGGCGAATCTCTTTAAATATAGAATAGGCATAATTTCTCACTTTAAGAAAGATCTCCCTGCTGTGATACACAATTCTACCTGCGATGTTATATAACTTCCAGCGAATGGTCTTTATTTGATGCTTTTTATATTCCTTAGGCAAAATATTTAGTTGAAATATCCGAAAGAGGTTATAAGCCAAACTCCCTATTGAGAAAAATACTGCATTTGCTTTAAAGTAAGACGAAGGCATCCTCTCCATGGAAAATCCATTCTTTAACTCCTTTATCCGATTCTCACTATATTCTCCCCTGGCTTCATACCATTTGACTACTTCCTCTGCTTCAAAATCAAGGTTTGTTGCTATCACTTTATATCTTTTCTTTAAATCAATCTCTTCTTCACCAAATAGCATTGGCTGATATGGCCTCTTTACTACAATTATCCTGAATGCCCTCTCTGTCTTTTCCATACAATGAACCGTCTCGGATATATAACTGCCATTTTTATATGGTCTCCATTCACCTTTTTTTATGGACAAAATCGCCTCCTTGACCGATCTATCTATATGAGCACCTATGGCAAATTTTATCCCTCTTCCTTCACAATAATTAAATATCTCTGCTTGATATGATGCCGCATCTGCCCTTAAATATCCTATCCTTTTGCCCTCTGGCATTTGTCTCTCACAGTGTTTTATAAACTCCAAATTCTTGGCTGAAGGAGCAACATTGCCCTGGCGAAATTCACCATAAACTACCAACCCATTCTCTGCTAAATGCCCAACTATTGGCATGTATCCCCTGAATCCTTTATATGTCATCTCTGCTTCCTTTTTCTCTGCTAAAATAGATGTTGCATCTATATCAAGTGTGTACTTTTTTATCTCTTCCTTTTTTAACTGCTTGTGCAAATAAAACCTGTTTAGTTGCTCTAAACCCTTTAATCCTTCTCCTTCACCCATCCGTCTTAACCAGCTATAAAAGGCATCACTTGAGGGAATCTTCTCTATACATAATAATTCTCTTAAACCTTTATCTGCTTTAATTTCTCTTATATCTTCAATAGCCCTACCTCCTCCATTAAGCATAACCACAAGGGGTAAAACAAAATCTTTTGGATTGTACCCTCTACCACTCTTTGGCAAAGGCAGATATCCATCTGTCCTTTGATTAAGTTTTAATCCATGAAGAAACTCACCAAATAAAATTAAACCTGCTCTGGGTGTGATAGTTTCGTAAGTCTTCTCTAAATTAAATGGTAAAATAGTTTGCTTTACTTTAGATCTTTTTTGTTTTACCATTGTTTTTACTTAGTGAGTGCCCCATCGCTTTCACCTTTTAGGTGAAAGGTAATTTTTTAAAAATCACTCTATTTTAACACACTTACGGGTTTTTTGTAAGACAATCACGGATTTTGGGGCTGATAGTTAAATTGACAATATAAATAAATTGTGATATAAAGTAAGCATGTTAATCATTGTCATTATAAGACTAAATCAATGAAAAAGAAAGTAGAATTATAAATGTCAAAAGAAAAGGAAATTGAAACAAAACTAATAGAAAAACTTCAAGAGCTTGGATACACCTACCGCCCTAATATCTGGGACCGCAACTCTCTTGAACAAAACTTCCGCCAGAAGTTTGAAGAGCTAAACAAGGTCAAGCTTACAGACAACGAGTTTGAAAGACTTTTAGAAGATATTGTTTCTTCGGATGTCTTTGCCTGCTCTGAACGGCTACGCCACATAAATACCTTTGAACGCGAAGATGGGACGCCACTGTATTATCAACTGGTTAACCTTAAAGATTGGTGCAAGAATAGTTTTGAGGTTGTTAATCAGCTTCGCATAAACACACGAAGCAGCTTTCAGCGCTACGATGTAATACTTTTAATAAATGGCCTGCCACTGGTACAAATCGAATTAAAAAGCTTAAGCGTTAGCCCACGTCGGGCAATGCAACAAATAGTTAAATACAAACGCGATCCCGGAAACGGCTATACCAACACCCTTTTAAGCTTTATGCAGATTTTTATCGTTAGCAATCTTAGTAACACCTTCTATTTTGCCAATAACAACCAGGAACATTTTACTTTTGATGTAAATGAACACTTTCTACCCGTATATCAATGGGCAACTCCTGATAATAAAAAAATAACTTATCTTGACGATTTCGCTGAAGACTTTCTGGCAAAGTGTACTTTAGCCGAGATGATAAGCCGTTATATGGTGCTCATCCAGACAGAGCGTAAAATTATGATGATGCGCCCTTATCAAATCTATGCAGTCAAAGCCATTGTGGACTGCATTCACCAAAACCGCGGCAACGGGTACATCTGGCACACCACAGGCAGCGGCAAAACACTTACCTCTTTTAAAGCTTCAACACTACTTAAAGACAACCCCGATGTGGAAAA